>CAZZBK010000030.1:0-43889 GCA_964652155.1 uncultured Planctomycetaceae bacterium
TTTTGCGGATCGGGAATTGCGTCGGCCGACGCGACACACGGCCCGCACGGGCAAAAGCTGTCGTGCCATTTGCCATGCAGCCAATCGAAGAACGAATCCTTGTCGCGTTTCTTGCGACCGCTGTTGGGGCGGAACTTGCGGTTCGAAATGTCGTTGATCACGGTGTAGCCCGCGACCACACTCAGAGCATCTTTCTCGGCCACCGCTTTGCACCGCTGGCCAATGATCACGGCCAGTTCGAGTTCCCAGTCGATGGCGTCGGGGGAGATTTTGGGAATGCGAATGGCCACGCCCGGATCGGTCAGCGTGGTGGTCGGCGGCTTCATGAACACGTAGGGGAAGGTCTCGGCCCGCTCGGCGGCGATGCCGCCCCCTTCCTTGATGTGATCGGCATAGTTGCCGGCCAACAGGAACAGCTTATTGGGGCGCGCGACCGGCACGTTCAACTGCACGGCCGAGGTGGCCAGAGCCAAGTTGCTGGGCAAGGCCGCGCGGTTCTGCGCCACCCAGGCGACCACCTTCTGCGCTGCGCCAAACGAGCCGCCGTGGGGCAAAAACTCGAGCAGGTTATCGGTCGTCGGCAGCGACACCTTGTCATGCGTGGCCTGGGCATAGGCGGCCGCCGCGCCAACGAGCGGGACGACCTGCTGCTCGTCGTAAATACCAACGGCCGTTTGCTTTTGATGGGTATAGCGGCACAATCGCATGGCGTGATTCCTGGCTCTCGGGGGGGGTGGTCATTGCGGGAGGTACCAACAGCTTGCCAAGCTTGGGGCGATTGTCAAGGCAAATGCCGATTTCAGCCACGCCGCTCTGCCCCATCCCCGCGCAGCTCGAACTACAATAGAGCAGCGCCTCGAACGCCCTCACCCAGGACATTGCAGCATGACCACGGTCGACGACTTTATCGAAATGTGTCGCGTGACGGGGAAAAAGCCCATCAAGTTGAAGCACTTCGACCCGGCCTGGGCCGGCGACGGCAAGCGGTCCAAGTCGGAGCGCAAACAATTTGCGGTCGACCTGCTCAAGAAGACGGTCGAGGAGTTGGCCCACGCGCAGGAGCTGCTCTACGCGGCCGACACGTACTCGGTGCTGATGATCTTTCAGGCGATGGATGCCGCCGGCAAGGATGGCACGATTGCCCATGTGATGTCGGGGGTCAATCCGCAAGGCTGTCAGGTGTACAGTTTCAAGCATCCTTCGGCCGAGGAACTCGATCACGACTTTCTCTGGCGGAGTGCCAAGTGCTTGCCGGAGCGTGGTCGGATCGGCATTTTCAATCGCTCGTATTACGAAGAGGTGCTGATCGTCAAGGTGCATCAGGAATTGGTGCAGGCGCAGCGCATCCCCGACGCCAAGGCGAATAAGGACTTTTGGCAAGCGCGCTACGAAAGCATCAATGCCTTCGAGCGGCACCTAACGCGCAACGGCACCGTGGTGCTCAAGTTCTTCTTAAACGTGTCGAAAGACGAGCAGCGGCGGCGATTTCTCGACCGGCTCAACGATCCGGCCAAGCACTGGAAGTTCGCGTCATCCGATTTGGCCGAGCGGGGCTACTGGGATGACTACCAGAAGGCTTATGAGCAGATGATTAACGCCACGAGCTCGAAATGCGCCCCGTGGTACGTGATCCCGGCCGACCACAAATGGGTGAGCCGAGCGCTGGTGGCGAGCGTCTTGGCCCAGACGATCTCGGGGCTCCACTTGAGCTATCCCGAGGTGACGAAAGAAAAACAGCGTCAGATCGTCGAGGCGCGGAAGCATCTTGAGGCCGAGGGGGCGTAGGCCCAGGCCATTCATCCCAAGCCGACGGCTTTGCCACCGGTCGCGCACTACTCGATCTGCAGCAGGTCGAAAAACCCCTGCGTGATTGCGTCGGTGTGCATGGTCAAATCCCAGGTGATCGAGGCAAAGATCGCCAGCGCCACCATGACCAACGCGGCTCCCCAGGGCGCGCGGGGTCGATCGATCCGCTGCAACTCGTTCACGAGCGCCTTTTCCAGTTGCCGCCAACTGGCCAGATTCTGCTCTTCGTGCGTGGCCACGACGCTGATGCAACGCAGCAGATTATGCGGCTCGATATACAGTTCCAAGTCCAGGTTAGGAAGCAGCAAATGATTGCCGATCCACCGCGCGGCCGGATCGAGCGAGTCGACCGCATGCCCCAGCGCGGCATGCAACACCGGGTCAGCAACGTTGTAGATCGTCAAGCGTGGCCGACTCGACAACACGGCCAACGACAGTCCCAAGCCATACACGACCAGCGCGATCAGCCAAGCATATCGGCCCAACGGGTTCCAAGGCTCCAAGGGCAACAGCAACTCGAAGGGGCCCACAAACACCAGCCCGCTCAGGGCGATGCCCAACGCCGTCAAATCACGCCCGCCGCCCACAACCCGCGAACGACGCGAGAGGTTCACCAGCCCGATCACGAACAGGTACACACCCAACGGGCCGAGTGCAATACAGTAACGAAAAGGATCCATCGACACAGTAGACCGGGATCGAATCGAGTCGTCCGCTCTGGGCGAGTGCCGCGTGCAGGGCCTCACCCAGTCCGCAGTGTAGCGCTCGCGGCGCATACGGTCAACGCACGGTCGACTTGAGCCATTCGAGCACAACCCAGCCGACCTTGGCGAGGCTCAGCGCCGAGCAATTCGCCGGCACGTCTTGAGTCGTGTGCCAGTAGGGGTAATCGAAGTCAATGATGTCGATCGACGGGATGCGGGCGATCTGGTTGAGCGGCATGTGGTCGTCGTTCACCGTGTGGCCCATGCGGCGGACAAAGTTTGCCACCCCCAGTGTCTCGGCCCGACGCCAGATTTGCTCGGCCAACGGCCGCGCCAACTGCACGCTGTTCCCTTCCCAGTACAGTTCCAGATTCGCGTCGCCGACCATGTCGAGCACCACGCCCGATAGGTAACGAAACTCCTGAGGCTTGCGGGTCACATACTCGCGGGCAAAATGTTTGGAGCCGAGGAAGTATTGATCGGTCGTCTCGCTGAACACGAGTTCCTCGCCATCGAACAGGACAAAATCGACCCCCAGTCGACCAGACAGCTTGGGCATGTGCTTGCCCAACTCCATGAGCACGGCGACGCCGCTGCCGCCGTCGTTCGCGCCGAGGAACGTGCCTCGCGGGTCTTGCGGGTCTCGATCGGGAAAGGGCCGCGTGTCGTAATGCACGCCAAGGAGCACGCGCGCCTTGCGCTCGGGATGCCAGGTGACGATCAGGTTCGTCATGGTCACGGGCGAGCCGTCGAGCGGATGGCGCACTTGGAACGTTTGCCGTGTGACCTTGGCCCCGAGTTTCTCGAAATGCTCGACGAGCATGGTTTGCTGCAGAGTCATGCCGGGCGAACCGCTCACGCGCGGCCCGAGCTTGCAGACCTCGTTGAGGTAGCCGTAGGCGCTCTGCCCGTCGAACGGAATTTGATCCAGTCGGTCGATCTTGCGCGGTTGGGCCAGCAGCGCCGACTCGTCTCCCTGAAACAGAAACACATAGCCGATGATGGCGGCGCAGCACACGGCGCTGAGCACCGTGAGATACAAGGACTGGCCGGAAATTTTAGGCATGGCCATCACCCACGCGGTTATCGATTGTCAGACTGCGGCCGCTATTCTACCACGCGAACGTCGACCCAGTAGTAGGGATGGTCGCTGCCGCCGCTGTCGATCTGCCCGCCGTCGATCCCCCGCAGGCCGCGGAGCAATATCCAGTCGATGCGGCGGGGGTCGAGCGAAGCGAGTGGGTCGACCACGCCGGGGGTGTCGAGCAGCGCGCGGAGCGTCGCGTCGTCGCGCGACGCATTCAGATCGCCCAGCAAAATGGCCGGGGGCTGCAAACTTAAAAACAGCTCACTCACGGCACGTAATTGAGCCTGCCGCTCGACGCTGCTGCGGCGGTCGACGTGCGTGATGAGAACATGCGTCCGCCGGCCGCCCAGTTGAGCCGCGAGCAGCAGCATGTTGCGGTAACTCTTCGAGTGCAGCCGGGGAAGCGGCAAGCGATGCCAGGATGTCACGTCCAGCTTGCTGAGCACGCCGTTGCCAAATCCATGATGCCACCAGCGTTGCTCGCCGGGGGCGAAAAGCCACCGCGCGTCGAGCCGGTCGCCCAATTGCTCGGCCTGATCGGCCGACTCCCACAGCCACCGACCGTGGACCTCGTTGAGCCCCACCAGGTCCGCGCCGCGCAGCGCCGCGGCAATCCGCGACAAGTCAACAAGCCGGTCGGGCCCCTTGCCCCCGTGGATGTTGAACGTGCCGATGCGAAATGTCGTGGCCGGGTCGTGCGGGCCGAGCGATGCTGAGCCGTTGAGGGACGCGCCGTGGGCGGGGCCCGTGTCGGCCCGCTGCGAGCCAAACCAGACGAACATGACCAGCAGCGCCAAGCTGATCACGGCCGAGCGGCCGCGGGGCAGGCCAAAGGTCAACGGCGAGGTGGCGTGCGATTTCGCGTCGATACTCATGCCGAGGCCCTCTGCCGTTGCCAACTCGACGAGTCGACCCGCTGCAACACGCTGCGCGCGACCTCGTCGACGCCAATCTGCGTCATGCACAGCGCGGGCCGGTGTCCGAGCCGACAACGTTTGGCCAGACAGGGCGCGCAGTCGAGCGGCTTGTTAATGACCACGGCATCGCGTGTGTAGGGGCCGGTACGCACGGGGGACGTGGGACCCAGGAGGGCGACGATCGGCAAGTCGACGGCGGCCGCGATGTGCATCGGGCCGGTGTCGCCGGTGAGCAACACGGCCGCGCGGCGAAAGAGCTCGGCCGAGCCGAGCAGGCTGAACTCGCCATCGGCGCGCAGCAGGCGTGGCCCGACGAGCGATTCGAGCGCGTCCCCCAACGGTCGCGCGGCGGGGCCACCGGTCACCGCCACGCGCACGCCGTTCTGCAACGCGAGCCGCTGGGCGACCATCGCAAAACGTTCGAGCGGCCAGCGGTTGGCTTCGCGCCGACAATCCGGGTTGATGATCACGAGCGGCTCGCGTTGCGGATCGACATGCTGTTGCCGCAGCCAGGCATCGACCGCGGCGCGATCGCGCGGCGTGGGATGCAAGGGGAACAGCCGCTCGCCGAGACCGCCCGACGACAGTGGGGGCGCGTGCCGCAGGTACGGGCGATCAAGCGGCGCGTCGGGACAGTGGGCCCCGAGCGGAGCCACGATCTGCAAAACCTTCTCGACCGCGTGAGCATCGAGTGTCGGCTGCGTGACGCTCTGGCTGTAGAAGAGCCGCGCCAGCTCGCGTGACTGCCACGTGCCGAGCCGTTCGCGAGCGCCGCTGAGCCAGGTGACGAGCCCACTGCGAAACAGCCCTTGCAGATCGATGGCCAAATCCCAGTGGGTCGATCGCAAACGGCGCACGAAGTCGCGCAGACCCCCTCGAGCGGCGCGGTCCCAGATGATGACCTCGTCGAGCCAGGCTTGGCCTTCGAGCAGCGCGGCGTGCGCGCGTTCGACCGCCCAGACGAGATGGGCCTCGGGAAAAGCTGTCCGCAGGGCTTGGGCCGCCGGCAGTGCGTGCAGCACGTCGCCCAAGCTGCTGAGCTTGACGATTAGGATGCGAGTCGCCATGGACGGGTCGTCACCTTGTGTACGATCTGTTCGACAATCAGGGTCGTCGAGTAACCCGGCAGCAGCGACAAGGAGACGACTTGCCCACCGTAGCCGTGGACAAAATCGGCACCGATGATTTGATCGACGGGCCAGTCGCCCCCTTTGACCAGTACGTCGGGGCGCAGTTGTTCGATGAGCCGTTGCGGCGTGTCGTCGTCAAAAATGATGACCTCGTCGACGGCGCGCAAGGCCAGCAACATGCGTCGGCGGTCTTGCTCGTTGACATACGGCTTGAGCGGTCCCTTGAGGGCACGGACCGAGGCGTCGCTGTTGAGCCCCACGACGAGTCGAGTGCCGAGCGCCGCGGCACGTTCGAGCAGGTCGACATGCCCGGGGTGGAGCAGGTCGAAGCAACCGTTGGTGAACACGAGTTGGGAGCGCGACATCGATTTCCCTCCGTGGAATAGTGAGTTGCCGCGGAGAGATCATACCCGGTCGTGAGCGCAGCGCGAACGCGGATCGTCGAGAGGGCGGAACCTGCGTGCTAGCACGCACAGCGGCCGCCTGCGAAGGGATGGCACTCCCGGACCTTTCTGACTACGGAGCGTGAGCGTCACCGTTGTGGGTGGCTGGGGTTTTCACAGCAAACCCCAGTGAGTAATGGTTGACACCGCTTCGAAGAGAGCCGGGTTTTGCTTGCGCAAAACACCAGCCATCCTTCGCTGCCATCCCCTTTCTACCCTAGCCGAATCGTCACGGACATTTGCGACGCCCACACGGCTACGGACGGCCGTCGAGTGCGGTCGAGACGTAGATCGCATTGGGCTGTAGCGGCGAGGGGGACGAGGCGACGGAGGGCCGTTGCCCGTTGAGTTCGGCCTGCATGGCATCGCGGACTCGGCGCGCGTCGCTATTGGCTGGGTCGAGCCGGAGCACGTCGTTCCAGGCGGCGATTTTCTCCGCCAAGTCGTGGCTCGTGGCGGTGACGATCTCGGCCAGCACGCACCGCGCCAGGTGCAGTCGTGGGGCCTCGGCGATCGCCGTTTCGACCAATTCGCGGGCCGCACTGTAATTGCCTTGCGCAATCTGAATCCAGGCCCGCAATGCCAAGGCGTTCGGCCGTCCTCCGTCGCACTTCATCAACTGCCGGGCGACGAACTCGGCCTGCGAGAGATTATCCAGTTTGAGATAGATGAACCCCAGCGTGACCCAACCGATGGTAAAGGCCGGGCAATCGGCGAGGCAGCGCTGCATTTCTGTTTCGGCCTCGGTAAATCGAGTCTGGCTGATATAAACTCGGGCCAAGAGTTGCCGCCCTTCGCGATACAAGATGTCTTTGGCCACGTCCATATAAAACAAGTTAGGCAAGCGTTTACCCACGATTCCAATTAACAGACGTTCCGCGCTGCCTGAGTCTCCGACCATCAGCAGGGCATCGGCCTTGTTGAGACTCAATTCTGGGTCGCCGGGAAACAACTCCAGCCCTTCCGTGGCGTAGGCAATGGCCTCAGAGACACGAGCTAAGTCGCAGAGCGTTTGTACAATGAGTGCGTAGAGCTTGCGCACCATGTCATGGTTGCTCGTTTTGTACTTAAGCGATTGCAGAAAATAGAAGAGCGCCAGTGACCGATCTGCCGCGCTCAGCGCGTTCATGCCGAGGTTCACCAGTACTACGGGGTCGTGCGGCCGCTCGGCGTAATCCATTCGCAGCAGTCGCAGATTCCGATTCTGCTTGCGGCGCATGGTCGCTTCATCCACGTAGCCAAGGTGATCGATGTCGATGTCGCACCACTGAACAGGGTAATTCAGCCGCGCGAGTTGGGTAAAAATCTGCTCATGAACACGACCGGTCCAACGAGCCTGTGCGTGCCGCCGGAACAGCCGCACGTGCTTGATCAGCCGACTGTCTTGTTGTTTGGGGTCGGTGTGGCAGATCGTGTTCATCACACACGCACGCGGCTCGGCACCCAACGTCTGGAAAAGTTCGCGCAGCGCCTGGACATTAGCCGGGCTGACCCGATCGTCGGCGTCGAGCCAGAAAATCCATTCGCCGCTGGCCTTATCGAGCGCCACGTTGCGTGCGGCCGCAAAATCGTCGCACCACGGAAAATGATGCACTTGAGCGCCCAACTCGGTCGCCACGGCTACCGTGGCATCGCTGGAGCCAGTGTCGACGACGATGATTTCGTCAAACAGTTCGCGAACTCTTTGCAGACACTCGCGGAGATTCGCCTGCTCGTTCTTGACGATCATGCAGAGCGAAACGCGTGGGCGGTCGAGGGCGATCATGGTTCAGTATCCAAGCCCAACATGGGCAAAAGTGTGGTTCGACGGGACGGGCATAAAGGAAGGGCAAACAGCGTGCCAACGACGCCAAGCAGGCGGCCGAAGATGTAAAATGCCCCAGGAAAGCGCCGTAGGCGGGTCGAACAGCGACAGATTGTCGTAATTGCGCGGACAACGATGACAAAGTGGCAACGTAGAAGAGGCGTGGACTTGGCTTCCGCTACGACATATTGGCTACCCCTGCGACATTTACCGCACGTCACCCGTGGTGGAGAAAATGGCTGCCAAACTGGAATGGAATATGCACAAGGAACGCTTGGCCCTTGTCTCTTGTCGCACGTCTTCCAAGTGCGATCGCGAATGATTCGTCGCTTCGTGGCGTTTTCGTCCCGCGTTGCGAATGCGTTTGCCACGGATATCTAGCATGGAATTGGCTGCACAACGGGAATCGGTTTTGGTCATCGCTCCGCATCCGGATGACGAGTCGTTTGGCTGTGGTGGCACGGTCAAACAGCTCACGCTCGCAGGTCTGGTGGTCGATGCGGTGTTTATGACCCGGGGGGAGTTGGGCTCTGAATTGAGAAACACGATCGACGAGCCGATGAGCCGCCAGATCGCGGAGGTCCGGTCGCGCGAGGCATTCGAGGCTTGCTTGCAATTGGGCGTCGCGCAGATGTGGTTCTTGGATGGCCGCGATGGTTCGGTGTCGCAGCAAAGTCATCTGGCCGGTTCGCTCGCGCAACTGCTTGGTCAAAAAGCTTATTCGCGGGTCTTTTGCCCTTGGCCAGGAGATCAGCATCCCGACCATCAGGCGACGTTCCACTGGCTGCGCGCGGCCGTGAGCGAACTCGCCGCGCCGCCGGACGCTTGGCTGTACGAGGTCTGGACCCCCTTGCGTCCAAACACGTTCGTGCCGATCGACCACACACTGGAGAGCAAATGCCGCGCGATCGATTGTCATCAGAGCCAATTGAGGCTGCATTCGTATAAGGCGGCTTTTTTGGGACTAGCAGCATACCGAGCGCTGTTCTGTCCGCAATCACAAGCCGCCGAGGCGTTTTATGTCTGCGAGGGCTCGTTGTTCGCGCGGCGCGATTATTCCATCCCAATGCATTGAGTTTCCATGGCGATCAAACGCTTAAACTGGGGCTGCGGCCCGGACGTTCGTTTTGGTTGGGTCAACTCCGACATCGCCCCGGCGCCGGGGGTCGACATCGTCGGCGACATTCGCGCGGGACTGCCCCTTGCGGCCGACACGTTTGATTACATCGTCAGCATCCACGCGCTGCCGGAAATACCCTACCGCGATATGAACCGGGTGCTTCAAGAGCTGCGCCGAGTGCTCAAGCCCAACGGGGTGTTGCGGCTGGCGCTGCCCGACATGCACAAAGCGATCCAAGCCATGTTGGCCGGAGATGTCGATTATTTTCTCATCGACGATGACGAAGTCCGTTGCTTGAGCGGAAAATGTATCGTCCAGCTCACTTGGTACGGACAGTCGCGATGCCAGTTCACCGTCGAGTTCGTCAGCGAACTATTGGCGCGCAACGGTTTCCGCGAGATTCGCGCGTGTGGCTATCGAGAGTCCCAGAGCGATTTGCCAGGGATCACGGAGTTGGACAACCGGCCGCTGGAAAGCCTGTTTATCGAGGCGATCAAGTGACTACGCTCGCGCGACGACACCCTCGCTCCGGGAGTCAACTTCAACGGATTCGGCCGCAACAGGTTCGGCATGTGTTAGGGCCGGTTGCGAAACGACCAAGCTGGAACGCAATGACAAACCATTCAGCCCACGTGACGGATAGGAGCGTCCCAGCAGGATCGACGATGAGGACTGCTGATGACCCTGAGCATCGCTATTATTCTTGGCAATCATGCTAGTCTCGCATGCCAGTCTCGACCTGCCGCCCCAGAAAAAGGGTCTGCGCAACGTCCCTTGGCTTGTTGTAGATAGCAAGTCACGTGCCAGTTTTGAAGTGTCCCGACACCCACGAGCGAATAACCCTGTGAATGCCGAGCATTCTTGTTCATTTTCACCGCAGTTCGCACCGGGCATTGGGCGGGCGGGTGCGACGAAACGGGCGCTTTGCCATCACGACAGGACAAAATGTCGCGGTCCGGATGCACGTTTCTGGCCTCGCGTTCTTAAACTTGATTGGCCCCCAAGCCGCTCATGCTAAGATGAATGTAGGTCTAATGTAGTGCCGGTTTAAGGTCCCCCTTTTCTCAGCAGCAACCAGCTCGCCATGAGTGCCAACGCTTCATCCCCAGTCTCCGTTCACCCCTCCTCGGATCAGCCCTGGGCGCTGTCGCGTTGGACGGCGGCGGCCTATTTTTGCATCGCCATTGCGCTGTTGAGCGTGTTGGCGATGGCGGTCTGGGGAGTCACGCACGACCTGAATCTCGTGCGGACGACGTTCATTCAATCCGAAATGAACCGGCTCCGCACGCATGCGGTGCGCACCGTGCTGCTCATCCAAGAGCGCTTCCCCACCGACGGCCAGGTTCGCGATCTGCAATGGGTGGCCGACACCGATTATGCCGAGCGGCTGCGACAACACTGGGAACGCTCGGTCTATGGCGACGAATCGCGCCACTACGCGGCGATTGTCAATCTGCAGGGGAACGTGGTGCTGCATAGCAACCCCAAACAAGAACGCCAAAAGCTCAGCGCGGCCTGGTACGATCAGCAGCTCGAAGAGGCCGGAGATGATGTCGTCGAGACGCGCGACCAGGCGCTGACTGGCAATGTCCGCTGTCTGGATGTGCGCGTTCCCATCTATCGCGATCAACAGGAAGTGGGTGCCTATCACACGGGCCTGCTTGGCAAGTGGCTCGATCGTGAGCTGGCCGAACTGCAACAATCGACGTGGCGTCGTTGGTCAACCATTCTCGTCATCATCGTCATGGTCGAACTCCTGGCCGGAGCCGCGCTGTTCTATATCACGCAGCGCCTGACCATGTTGACCGAAGGGGTTAAGCTGGCCCGGGTGCGACGCTTTGCCGAGTTGGGCCAATTGATGGCCGGCATCGTGCATGAAATCCGCAATCCGCTCAATGCCATGCGACTCAATTTGCATGTCCTGGATCGACAACAATTCACGCACCACGATGGGCACGGCACCGCGGATGCCTCGGGGGCATCGTCGTCCGAGATCATTCGCGAGACCAATCGTGAAATCGAGCGGATTGAACACCTGATGCGCATTCTGCTCGGTTATGCGCGGCCCGATCAATCACATAACGAGAACCTCGACGTGCGGCGCGAGGTGCAAGCCACGCTGGGATTTCTTCGGCCCACGCTCGACAAAAGCGACATCCAGGTGCAATTGCACGTGCCCGACATGCCGGCGATGGTCTCCATGGATCGCGATCGTCTGCGGCAGATCATGATCAACCTGATCAACAATGCCAAAGAAGCGGTCGATATGTCCGGCACGATTCAAATCGCGGTCTCCGCCGATGAGCAGGTGGTGGAAATTGTCGTGGCCGACAACGGGCCGGGCGTGCCTTCAGCCGATTGCGAGCGGATATTCGAGCCGTTCTATTCCACCAAGGAGTTGGGCACCGGACTGGGACTGGCGCTGGTCCGCCGCTTCGTAGAGGAGTGCGGCGGCACGATCGTCTGCGAACGGAATTCGCCGCACGGCGCGCGGTTTGTCATGCGTTTCAATGCGGTGCTCCCAGAATCGGAATCCCTCGCCGCCGAGGCCCCCGTAGCCCAAGTGTAAGGATACATCATGTCGACGGTTGCAACTCAGGCCCTGCGCGTGCTGGTGGTGGAAGACGGCATCAGCGAGCGGGAAGCGCTCGCCCGCTTCCTACGCGCCGAACAGTTCGACGTCCGCACGGCTCGCAACCCCGAAGAAGCGCTCAATTTTATCAACGATCGCGTCGACATCGTGCTCAGCGATCTGCGGATGGGCAAGCAGTCGGGCATCGACCTGCTGCAAAGCTGGCGCGCTCGCCATCCCGACACGCCGTTCGTCATCCTCACCGCCTACGGCGAGGTCGGCAGCGCCGTGCAGGCTATGAAACTCGGCGCAAACGACTTTCTTGCCAAGCCCATCGACCCGACGCAGCTCCTGGAAGCGATCCGCGATTTGGTGAGCGCCAAAGCGGAAAGCGAACCCGACGCCGATGCAGACATCGACACGAATCGCGCCAACGACGTGCTGTTCGAGGGGATCGTGGGCCGCTCGAAGGCCATGCAGATGGTCTTTGCGCAAACGTTGAGGGCCGCCAAAACCAGCAGCACCGTGCTGATCCTCGGCGAGTCGGGAACTGGCAAAGAACTGTTCGCCGAAGCCATTCATCGTCACAGCGCGCGACGCGACCAACCGTTCGTCGTCGTCAATATGGCCGCCATCCCCGACACGCTCGTCGAGAGCGAGCTGTTTGGACATGTCAAAGGCGCGTTCACCGGCGCGCTTGCCGATCGCATCGGACGTTTCGAGGCGGCCAACGGCGGCACTCTCTTCATCGACGAAATTGGCGACTTCCCCTTGCACCTGCAAGCCAAATTGCTGCGCGTCCTCGAGTCCCGCAAGGTCAACGCCGTCGGCAGCAGTCAGGACCGTTCGGTCGACGTGCGGGTCGTGGCTGCCACCAGTCGGCCTTTGCAACAGATGCGCGATCAAGGCAAGTTCCGCGAAGATTTGTATTACCGCCTCAACGTCATTTCGCTCCAGTTGCCACCGCTCCGCCAGCGCCGCCAGGACATTCCGCTCCTGGTGCATTACTTCTTGCACGAATTCTCACGGCAACAAGCGGAAGCGGGTACGCCTTGCGAATGGACCGTGCATCCCGAGTTGCTGCGGACACTACAAAGCCTCGACTGGCGAGGCAACGTGCGGCAACTACGCAACTGCCTCGAGTCCATGACCGCCATGGCATCCACCCCGGAACTGACCAAAAGCCTGCTACCCCAGGACTTGTTGGGTCCCACCGAGCCCGACGAGGCCGGCACCGAGAGTCGACTCGACGCCGTGAAACGGTCGGCCATTCTCAGCGCCCTTGAGCAGTTCGGCGGCAATCGCACCCGCGCCGCCGAGTTTCTCGGCATCAGCGTTCGCACCTTGCAACGCAAACTGCGCGAGTGGGACTCGACTGAACCGCGCTAATCGTCTGCGCGCACCGCCGCTCGCGTCAGTCGGGTATGCTGATCGTGCCGCACTGGTACTGCACCGCTTGGCCGGCGATCTCGACCCGCTCGCCTTGCAACTCGCACCAGAGCTGTCCGCCGCGGCGTGAGATCTGCTTGGCCACGAGCCGCGATTGCTGGAGCCGCGCCGCCCAGTAGGGCACCAGCGTGCAATGGGCCGACCCGGTCACGGGGTCCTCGGGGATGCCAATCGCCGGCGCGAAAAATCGCGACACGAAGTCGACTCCCGAGCGATCTCCCGGCGCGGTGGCGATGACCCATTCGACCTCGGCGAGCGCGGACATATCGGGCTCCAGCGCCGCCACGTCTGCTTCCGTCTCGAAGACGCACAGCAAATCGCGGGCTCGGTACACCTCAAGCGGCTGTCGACGCAAGCCACGCACGAGCGCCGCGCTGGGCTCGATGCGCTCGCCGGGCCGCGCGGGGAAATTCATCGCCAACCGCTCGCCACGGCGCGTCACGGTCAACACGCCGCTGTGGGTGTGAAACCGCACCTGCTCAGCTCCTCGCCGCAGATGCGTGAACACGACAAACGCGCTAGCCAGCGTGGCATGGCCGCACAGGTCGACCTCGGTGAGCGGCGTGAACCATCGCAAGTGGTAGTCGTCTCCCTGGGGCACGAAAAACGCCGTCTCCGACAGATGATTCTCCTCGGCAATTTGTTGCAGCGTCCGATCATCGAGCCACGCGCTCAATGGGCACACGCCGGCCGGGTTGCCGCCGAAGACATGGTCGGTGAACGCGTCAATCGTGTAGTGCGTCAGATTCATTTTCGCTCTCGTCGAGTAGCCAGCGGCCAGAATCGCTGTATCCTAACGCGATACGACCCGAGCACCAACGACCGCCGCTTTTGTCTGCGGGTGACGGGTCATGAGCGGTTCTTGTTCGTGTCGAGGATGTCATGCGAGTACGTGCTGCGATTATAACGATTGTCGTCAGTCAGCTGTTGGTGGGTCCCGTCGTTGGCCAGGAACAGCCGCCGCGGCTCGATGGCCGCGAGGGACGCCCGTTGGCGCTCAACGAGTTTCGGCCGCAATCGATGCTGCGGCTGCCCAATAAGCAGCCGTCGCGTCCGAAGTTCGCGGTGGTCGACGTGCATGTGCATCCGCGCATCCGCTTGCAGCATGCCCCGGACCGGCTCGATGAGTTCGTGCGGCTCATGGACGAGCAAAACATCGCGGTGTGCGCGAGCCTCGACGGCGGTTTGGGCGAAAAACTCGTTGAGCATCAACAGTATGTCTGGAAACAGTATCGCGATCGTTTTGTGATCTTCGCCAACATTGACTGGCAAGGGGATGGCCGCGCCGACGACAGCGCCAGTTGGGACTGTCAGCGGCCGGACTTTGCCCGCCGCATGGCTCGCTCGCTGGCCGAGGCCAAGCTCAGCGGGGTCAGCGGGCTGAAAATCTTCAAGGAGTTCGGGCTCACGATGCGCAACCCGGACGGAAAGCCGCTGCGGATCGACGAGCCGCGTTGGGACCCGATCTGGCAAGCGTGCGGCGAGCTGGGGTTGCCCATCCTGATCCATGTCGCCGACCCGGCGGCGTTCTTCTTGCCCATCGACGAGAAGAATGAGCGTTGGGAGGAGTTGCACCGGCGGAGTGAATGGAGCTTTTATGGAGAGCAATTCCCGCGGCGCGACGAACTCCTGGCGCAGTTTGTGCGCGTGCTCAAGCGGCATCCGCGCACGACGTTCATTGGCGCGCACGTGGCGAGCAACGCCGAGGACCTGGGGACGGTGAGCCAGTGGCTCGACGAATGCCCGAACCTGTACGTCGAGATTGCCTCGCGGATCGCGGAACTCGGTCGGCAGCCGTACACCGCGCGTAAGTTTTTGAACCAGTATCAGGACCGTGTGCTGTTTGGGACCGACGGTCCCCGGTCACGCGAGCGGCTGCTGCCGCACTGGCGTTTTCTGGAAACGTTCGACGAGTATTTTCCCTACGCGGAGAATCCGTTCCCGCCGCAGGGACTGTGGAACATCTATGGCGTGGGTCTGAGCGACGTCGTGCTGCGCAAGCTCTACCACGAAAACGCCGCCAAGCTGATCCCAGGCGTCGCCGAGCGGCTGAAAAAGCTCCGCGATGATCCCCGCTCGTAGCGGCTCGATTACTTTTCGCCCGTCGAGAACGCGCGGAATTGGTCGGCGTACTCGGCCGGTGGCTTGCTGCGCCGGGACTCGCGCAGGTCACGCTGCTGATCGCTGGTCTTGCTGTCGCCGCGAAGCGTCGTGCCGCGCGGCTGCAAGCCAAGGCTGCGGAGCGTGTCGTCGAGCCGCTCGCGCCCTTGCTCGCCCTTGGGGCCCGGCTCCTGGGCTTGCTGCTTGAGTTCTCGCCAGCGCTGCACAAATCGCTGCGCGTCCTCCGCTGTCCACTTGAGCTTGTCGAGCAGCTTGGGGTCAAGCTGCCCCTTCTGCATTTGATCGGCGAGCCGTTCGACTGCCAGGTCGGTGGCCTGTCGCGCGTATTCCAAGTTGGGGTCTTCTCCCCCCAGGTCGACCGGAGCCGACTTCACGCCCCGCCCGCTCTGCTCTGACGGCACGCCGCCGCCGAGCGGGTTCCCTTGTCCTCCGCCCCCCTCCGCAATACCGCTCGACTCTTTACCGCGCGGCTCGTCATTTTTTTTGCCGTTGCTCTTGTTCGGGGCTTGGCCACTCTCGGAGGGAGTCCCTTGCTGGTTCCCCTGAGGTTGCACACCGGGGTCCGGCGCGCTCGGGCCGCCACTCTTGTCGCCGCCGCTTTGCGACTGCGAGCCGCTCCCTTTCTCGCCCGACGACTTGCCTTCGGTCGGTCGGTTGGCTTTGATTTGATCGCCCCCCTTATCGGAGGCCGGTCCTTGGCCGCGACCTTGGGCCTGGCTGCCACCGTCCTCGGCGGCGGTGTTGGTCCCCGCGCCACCCGTGCCGGACTGATTCGAGCGCTGACCGCCCCCTTGCTTGCCGCCGCCGCTTTGGTCTCCGCTCGAGTCACCCTGGGCGTCGGACTCTTGCTTAGAGCGGCTCGGCGAGCCGGGGGACTCGGAGGAGTTTTTGTCTTGGTCGGTCGAGCCGGGAGACTGCGGTTTGTCACGGGGCTTGGTCGACTCTTGGGGCGAGGTGGTGTTCCCTTGCTTGTCGCTGGCCTTGCCTGCCCCGGCGTTGCCTTGAGCACCGTCCTTATCGCCCCCCTGGGCCTCGGGTTTCTCGGCCGACTTCTGTCCCCCGGGCTGATTTTCTTGCGGTTGCTCGACACCCCGGGCTTTGTCCCCCTGGCCCGACTTGTCAGCGGAGTTTGCTTGCGGCGAGCGCGGTCCCTGGCTCGGCTGCTGATCGGCGGCCCGCTGGGCGCTCGTGTCACCCTGTCCGGTCTTGGGTTGCTGCTGCGTCGCACCCGACTTGCTCGGGTCGTTCTTTCCCGCGCTGTTGGGCTTCCCCTGGGCATTGAAGTGTTCGTTGATCTTCTCGATGGCATCCCCCGGCTGACTCTCGGGGTCAACGCGTTTGTTGTCAGCCGAGGCGAGTTGATCGTTTGCTTTGTCGGACTTATTGCCCTCGGGAGGCTCGTTGCCTTGGCCCGAGGGTTGTCCGGATTTCGAGTCGTTTCCCTTGCCCGACGACTGGCCGCGTTTGGCGTCGTCGCCTTGGGCCGATTCACCGGCTTTGCCGGTCTGGCCTGCTTTTTCCCCTTCGGCCTTGCCTTGCTCGCCTCCTCCGGCGCCGTCGGCTTTCTGGTTTTGGCCTTTGCCTTGCTGCTGATCGCCGTCGTTGGGCTTGGGTTTCGAGGAGCTGTTCTTGTCCTGCTTGTCGCCCGACTTCTCGCCGCTGGCCTGAGAGTCGTTCTTGTCTTTGTTGCCCGCTTCGCTTGGGTCCTTCGCCGGATTTTTGCTGTCGGGGTTACCCTGCTCGCTCGGCTTCATCGGCGGCTTGTTCGCGGAGTCCGCAGCAGGCTTTTGACCCGTGGGCTGGTTTTTCTCGTTGGGCTTGTTGTCTTGCGGCTTGTCGCTGGGTCCCGGCTTCGGTTCGTTCTGCGCGAGTTGCTCTTGCGGCTTCGGGGCCTTGTCGGGCGACACGATCCGCACCGCATACTTGGCCGTGCGGGTCTCGTTGGGCTTGGGCTGCTTGTTGTCGACCGCGATGGCGCTGTAGTGAATCAACTCGCCGACGTGTACGTTGAGCGCCTTGGCGTCGAGCACCGTGCTGACGAGCAACCGTCCCGCGCGTGGCTCTTTGAGCAGCCGATGCTCGGCGAGTTTCTTGCCGTCGCGCTCGATGAGCAGCTTGACCTCGGCCAACTTAAAATCGGGATCATGAGCGTCGATCTTGAGCGGCAACGTGCCTTGCGTGCCGAGCGGCTGCTCCTTCTCAGGTTCGGCAACGGGCTCGACGAATGCGACCTGTGGTGGCTGATCGCGGACGACCTCGATGTGATACTCGATCGGTTGCGGAGGGCTGCCTCCGTCGGCCGAGTCGAACACGAGCACGTAGTTGCGGAACTCGCTCTCGTCGCTGTTGTGCTTTAATCGCAGGGGGATCGTAACGGACGCGTCGCGCCCTTTGACCTTGAGCGGGTCGTCGCGCCGGCCGTCCCGTCCCAGGTCGATCCAGCCTTTCACGATGTCGCTGTTGGCCTGCGCGGTGATGGTAACCAGGGTCCCTTCCAACGCACGGATGTCTCCTTGACGTTCGACGCGCCAGTGGGGCAGACCGGAGTACTTTGGGTACTCGTAGTCGAGCCGCGTCACGGCGATGGCCGGCATGGGGACGGCGCGCAGTGCGTACCAACTCGTCCGCGCGTCGCCAGCGATAATCTGATAGAGCAAGTCCTGTTGCACGCCTGCCGAGGTGTCGGGGATCTCGGCCCAGTACACGTGTGGAGTATCGCTGGCGACCAGCGGCGTCTGACGCTCTTTGACTTGCCCGTCGAGCGACGAATACTCGACCCGCGGCCGCTCGTCCTTGCGCAGGCCGATGATATGGGCCGTGATCTTGACCCGGCTGTTGAGAAACGCCCGATCGTTGCCCGGCTGCACGTCGGCGATTTGCACGCGCGTCGGGGCGTTCCACTCGGCCCAGGGAGCAATGACCCGGCCCATTGAGACGAGCGGACTCTTGGGCGAGAGGACCAGATAGAGCGCGGAGACGACCAGCAGGCCGGAGAGCACATAGCCCAGCCGGATGATCGACGACTTGTCGACGGTCGCTTCGACGTTGATGTGTTGTAAGTCGCTGGCGGCCCGTTGCTCGATTTTTCGATAGACCGTTGGGTCCAACTGCGTGGCCGCGCCGCGCAACTGCAAGAAGTTAATCAGACTGTTCTTGAGCGAGGGCTGCGCCCGCTCGATTTGCTCGGCCGCGTACTCGCTGTGAACGCGCCGCACGAGGGCCGGCAACACGATGCGTGCCAGTTGCCAAAGCACGCCGGCGACGAGCAACGTGAAGAAGGCGAATCGACCCAGCGACGACAAGCCGCCATCGAACAGCCAGTGATCGATGAGCACCGCGACGGCGATCGTCAGGCAGACTCCCACGGCGAGCGTGAGCAAGCCGGTCGTGAGGTCGACGAGCTTGACCTGAGCGCGCGTGGCCCGCAACCGCCGCTCGACTTGCCGAGCACTGTCGACGCGCGTGTCGTCGCTGGGCAGAGGAGGCGGCACGGCGCTGGCCGAGGTCGACATGGTGTCTTCGCAGGGGTTGATGAACTTTGTGACAAGACCCAACGATCGTTTTTTCCCGCGCCGACGACTTGTCGCCGATCGACCGACGGCCTAGCCGTCAGGCTTGGGAGCACGAACCCACACATTTATTATATGGTCGACCTGCCGGGGGTCGAAGCGTGAATCAGGCGCTTTGGACGGTTTCGCCCGACGACGGGGGGGCAGTCGACTCGTCGCGTGACACCTGGGCTTCGAGCAACTTTTGCCGCCGCACCTTGCGGACCAGCACCCGCAAGCCTCCCGATTTGACAATATCGCCCCCCCGCACGCCTCGTCCCAACTGCACGCTGACCCAGTCGTGCAGCGTTCGCGAATCGGGGGGCAAATGCTCGCGTTCCAGATACACGCCGGTCACCTGTTCGAGCTGGTCGAGCGACACGCCGCCGCCGATCACCCAGCCGTTGCCGCTCTCGGTCACATGCGTAGGCGAGCGATCGTACTCGTCTTGAATATCGCCCACCAGTTCTTCGAGGATGTCTTCGAGCGTAACCATGCCGACAATTTCGCCCGATTTGCTCCGCACCAGCGCGATGTGTGTATGGATGCGGATCATTCGCTGCAAGCAGGTGGCAATCGACCAATCGTCGGCCAGGTCGGGGATCGCCCGCGAAATGCCACGCAAGTTTGGCAGGTCGGG
Source organism: uncultured Planctomycetaceae bacterium (assembly GCA_964652155.1). Lineage (GTDB taxonomy): Bacteria > Planctomycetota > Planctomycetia > Pirellulales > PNKZ01 > CAZZBK01. The sequence continues at coordinate 19,342 of CAZZBK010000030.1, forward strand.
CGCGAGCCGTAGCTCGCTCACGATATCCTTGAAATTGACATAGCCGCAAATCGATTGCAGGTTGCCCGGCTCGGCGAGCACCGGAAAGCGGGTGTGCATGTCGGTGTGCGCGATCAGCAGGCTGTCGGCCATGGAATGCTCGATATCGAGCGAGACGATGTCACTCGAGGGGATCATAATTTCAGCAATCGAGCGCGACGACAGTCGAGCCGCGCCCATGATAATCCGTTCTTCTTGGCCGCTGATCAGCCGCGATGTGCGCGCCAGGGCCACAACCGCCCGCAGCTCGTCAATCTCGCTCACGGCGGTCCGCTGGCCTTCGAGATGCGACTTCCAGCGACGGCTCATCCACTCCATCAGCACCGTGACCGAACCCTCCAGAGCCCAAACGGCCGGATACGCCACGAGCGACATGATTCGCATGGCGGGAGACAGCCGCAGGCAGACCCATTCTTTGTTGCGGAGCGCAAAGACCTTGGGGATCAACTCGCCAAAGACGATCGTGATGCCGCTCAAGGGGAGCACAATCAGGGTGATGCTGACAAAGTCAGCCCAGCCGCTCGATAACCCCCAGCCTTGCTCGATGAGCGGGGCGATGGCGTGTTCAGCCCCCGCGCCGCCGGTCGCCGCGGCGATTGCTCCCACCAGCGTGATGCCAAGCTGGATGACGGCCAAGCTCGCTTCCATGCTCTGCTTCATCAGCAGGGCGGTCTGGGCGCCCGGGCGATGCTCGTCGGCCATCGCCTTCAATCGTCCGAGAGAAATGCTGGCCAGAGCAATTTCGTAGGCCGCAAACAACGCGTTAAACACGATCATCGCAGCGATGATCGACCAGGACAGCAGCATGGAATTCTCGACGAGTCCCCTCGCCAGCGAGCGTCGATCAGCGTTCGATCAACCATCCTCACTCGGCTCAACAAGTGTACCGTATCAGGCGAGTTTCGTCAGCAACTGACCCCGTCGAGGGCATGCGCCACGCCGCAAAGGACACACAGTCGCCATAATCGCCATCCTTGCCAGGGCTCGCATTGCCTGCAAACTCCACGCTCGATTAACAGATTCGACCTTGTGCGCGTCCCCATGAGCTAAGAGCTAAATAGCTCTGGTTTGTTTATCTCCCCAGCATGGTGCAGCATGAGTACGATCCTCACCCACCTTAGTCCGGCGACCGAGTCGGCGTGGTCACGCAAGTCGTCGGCCCGTTATGTACTTGGACCGCTGCTCGACTTGGTGCTGATTATCGGCGCGCCCCTGCTGGCGTTGCTCGCCGGCGTGATGATTGCCAACCGCGCGCCGTCCACGTACTCGTTCATGCTCGGGCAGTCACCCAACCGCGTCGCCCATATCTTGATGTTCATCTTCACGATGGCGCACCTCGCGGCCGTGTTCTTTCGCAGCCACGGCAACCCCAAAATCTTTCATCAGTATCCACTGCGGTTCACGCTCGGACCGGCGCTGCTCTTCGTGGCGATCTCGCTCTCGAACTGGATTCTCTCCTGCGTCATCGTGTTGGGCGTCTGGTGGGATGTCTACCACTCAAGCGCGCAGACATTTGGCCTCTGCCGGATTTATGACATGAAGCAGGGGAACCCGGCCGAGATGGGCCGAAGGCTCGACTTCTGGCTGAACATTCTGATTTATTGCGGGCCGGTCTTGGCAGGCGTGACGCTCTTCGACCACCTGCGATCGTTCGAGTCGTTCCACCGCGTCGATGTCGAACTGTTCGCGTCGGTGCCGGTGCTGGCGAGTGCGTATCAGCAGTATCTCATCGGGGGCATCCTCGCCGTGGGGATTCCGTACCTGCTGTTTTACATCGTGTCGTACGCGCGGCTCGCGCAGCAAGGCTATCAGGTCTCGGCGCAAAAGGTGGCCCTGCTCGCCTCGACCGCATTCGTGTCGATCATCACCTGGGGCTTTAACAGTTTTGGCGAAGCGTTTTTCATCATGAATTTCTTTCACGCGCTCCAGTATTTTGCAATCGTCTGGTGGAGCGAAAAGAAAAACATTCAGCGCCTCTTCGGCTACGACGACTCGACCGAGGGAACGCGCAAAACGTTGGGGCTGTTTCTCGCGTTGCCGATGATGTTTGGCATGCTGGCTTGGCTCGCGGCCAGTTGGAACAATCAGATTTTGCTCAACATCCAGATCGTGGTCTCGATCATGCACTTCTGGTATGACGGCTTCATTTGGTCCGTTCGCAAGAAGCAGGTCGCCGCGGCATAGCCCATCGAGCGGCACGACCCTCCCTCCGGCCGGTTCAAAAAAGCAAACCGCGCCATGCGCCCTAACTGGACCAGCGCTGCACGATTCGAGCGCCGTGTACTTTGGCGGAACGCGTGCCTTGGCAGAAGACGTCGGCATAGAGCAACCTCCGTTCGATCCTCCGTAAATTACGGAGGAAAAAACGATTTTCAGGCTGCTCTGCCGACCGCCGGCAGGTATCCGAAGTTCGGATTCAGCAAGGACTTACAAAAAATGGGCGATATAGGACTCGAACCTATGACCCCCAGCTTGTCGAGCTGGTGCTCTAACCAACTGAGCTAATCGCCCGGATAAGCTCGCTTCTACGGGTAACACCCGCAAACGGCCGTAAAGGCCGAGCCCCTAAGTCTGCCCTAAAATCCAGGTCCGTCAAGGGTACAGGCCAGAAAGATCACTTCAAATATTTGCTTGACCGGTTGGAGGGCGGCTTTTATATTGAGACTCAGTATCACACCCTTGCGGCCTTTTCCCACCTTGATTGGCTATGGTTGTCTACATCAACCCCAGCTTTCTGGATGACCTTGAAGCAGCGGCCGATCGCATGATCTGTCACTGTCTGCAAGTTCGTGAATCAACACTCCGGGGTGCCATCGATAGCTGTCCGTTGCTGACGGTACGCGAGCTGGGATGCCAAACCGGGGCAGGCACCGGCTGCAATGCCTGCCATCGTCATTTGCGCCGCCTGATCAACGAAGCCGCGCAGCCATCGATCTAATCCCGCGATCTAATCCGGCATTGTTCTAAAACAGCCGTCGAGTTCTAAAACAGCCGTCGATCTCGATATCGATCGGCTGTCTGTACTGAGCACGCAATCGTCATCGCTCGGATGTCACGGGCGAGCGGCTGTTACGCGCCGTGGTTGCCCAACTGATCGGCCAAGTACAGTTCGATGCCGATTTTGCTGATGACGTCGAGCTGTGTTTCGAGCCAATCGACGTGCTCTTCCGACTCGGTGAGGATGCCGTCGACCAAGTCACGGGTGCCGTGGTCCTTGAGTTGCACGCAGAGCGCGACCAACTCGTTATAAGCCTTGACGCCGCTGGTTTCGAGTTGCAAGTCGACCTCGAACTGCCCCTTGACGTCCGTGCCGGCGCGAATCACGCCATAGCGGGCGATCTCCGGAACGCCTTCGAGAAACAGGATGCGGTCGATGAGCTTCTCGGCATGCTTCATCTCGCCGATCGATTCTTGATAGTGCTTGCCGGCCAGTTTGTCGTAGCCCCAGTTCTTGCACATCTTGGCTTGAATGAAGTACTGGTTGATCGCGGTCAACTCGATCGTCAGCGCGCCGTTGAGCGCGTCGATGATTTGCTGATTGCCTTGCATGATTCGTTCTCCTGAGCAGAGTAATACGCGACGGACCCAAATCGTCCGTTCGTCTGCGAAATTCTAAAGCGACGCGGTGCGGTGTCTAGGCGTGTTGCTCGAATAACAACGGGAAATCGTCGATATTTTGCCTGTTGTGTCACGGTCTCAACGAGCACTCCCGAAGGCTTGAGACGGCGTGTCGACAAGCAGGAGATTGGGGCTGTGAAAAGCTCATGCAAGTCGGTCGAGACTCGCGCGCGCCAGCTGGAAGACCTGCTCGAACATGCTCGCGGTCAGTCGACCTGTGAACGTGTTTTGCTGGCTCGGATGATAACTGCCGATGAGCGTGTGGCGCGTTCCCATCGAGACCTGAGCGGCATGGGCAAACTTGGGACGTGGGCTGTGCAGCCAGCCGCGTTCGATCGCTACATCGACCACCGCTTGCCAAGCGATTTGGCCGAGCGCAACGAACACCCACGGCTGGAGTTGATCGATGGTGGTTTGGAGCCACGGACGACAGTTCGCCAGTTCGTCGCGGTTGGGCTTGTTGTCGGGGGGAGCACAGTGACACACGGCCGTAATGGCGCAGTCGACGAGACGCAGGCCGTCGCTCGCCGAGGTCGATTCGCATTGATTGGCCCATCCCGCCTGATGCAGCGCGCGATACAACCATTCGCCGCTTCGATCGCCGGTGAACATGCGACCGGAGCGGTTCGCGCCATGCGCGGCGGGTGCCAAGCCCACGATCAGCAGCCGAGCCTTTGAGTCACCAAAGTTGGGTACAGGGCGGCCCCAGTACGTCTCATGCTGAAATGCTTTCCGTTTCGTCTGAGCGATGGCCTGACAATACTCGACCAAACGTGAACAAGCCTTGCAGCCGACAATCTGCTCGTTCAGCTCAGTCCACCCACGCGGCTGTATCGACATACACGACTCGCTCTTCTCGCATCCGTGTCCATCGTTGTTTATCCGTGGTTCCCTCTCGGGTTCTTGGCGTCAACGGCGTTTACTTGCTCATCTCGGCCGCACGGATCTTGCGGAACGACAGATCGGTCGTCGGGTCGTGCCCCTGAATGATCAACGTGCCGGGCTCGACACGCAGGCCTTTGCGCGGATTGGCGTCGCTCTCGCGTGGGTCGGTCCAGTCGCAGACCTGGATGCCGTGGACCCAGGCGGCCATGTGCTTGCCGCTCACGACGAGCGTCATCGGGGTCCATTCAAAATCGTTGCTCACCACGCGGCGAGCGTTTTGGCGACGATAGAAACCGCCCGTGCCGCAGTCGAGTGGCTGCGTGCGGTCGTTATCCTTAAAACCATTTTGAATCTGCATCTCGTAGCCATTCATCAGATCGCCCGGGATGCTGCGAAAGAAAACGCCCGAGTTGAGATGCTTGCCGTTCGAGAATACTTCGAGTTGCAAGGTAAAGTCTCCGAAGCGAGCGGTTGATTCCAGTTGGCCTTTGCCGTCCTTGACATTCAACTCTTGCTTGGCCGTGACCGAGAAGACGCTCTTTTGGTCGGGATAGACGGTCCAACCGGCGAGGTCTTTGCCATTGAACAGATCATGGAGACCGAGCGGTTGCAGTTTGACGTTGCGAAATTCGACCAGGCCCGAGTTGTGTTGCAGGCCGATGCGTCCGCGGCGGAGCTTGGCGGGATCGGTGTAGTCGAGCACCACGCGGCCATCGAGCTTGACGACGCACTTTTCGCCTTGCACGGTGACATCGAACGTCTGCCAATCTTCGTTCGCCTTGTACTCGCTGCAACGCTGACGCTTGACAAAGCTGCCGGTCGGGAAGGGGCTGGTCGACGGGTCGCAGATGTTCAACTCGTAGCAATCGCTCGCCGGATCGGTCGGGACCGTGGGCGTGCGCAGGAACACGCCGCTGTTGGTGCTTTTAGGCGCGCGAAAGTCGACTTTTAGTCGGTAGTCGCCAAACTCGCTCGTCGTGGCGAGCAAGCCCTTGGCCCCTTCGCTCACCCGGATCACGCCATCGCTCGCGCTCCACTTGGCATCGGCGGCGGCTTCCCAGCCGTAGGTCGTCTCGCCGTCGAAGAGCAAAATCCAACCGGCGGCAACTTCGTCCGCCGTGAGTTGATTGTGCGGGGCGGCCGAGAGCGTACTGGCCGACGAGAGCCACAGGGCACTCATGACGCTGGCAGACAATAAGATCGAACGCATGGTGAACTACCTCACTCCGAAGTCGATGCGAGACGCAAAACCGTTGGCTGTTAAACTAGCTCGCCCTACTCAGCTTGCAACCCTTGCGGCGTGAATTCATGGCGAGATTCACTCGGCTAGGCGAATTTCCAGCCGCACGGCGGCCACGCCGGATCCGGCACCACAACCCGCCGTGTCGAGGATCAGTTCGAGTGCGTTACGCGACCGCAACTCGGTGGTCATGTCTCGCTGAAATACGCCGGCCGTGTCGATCGCGGGCCACTCCAGGCCGTTGAGTCGCACCCTGAGTGGCGGAACAACACCGTCGAGTACGAGCCACAGCCGCTCGCTGGCGTCAAGCTGCTGGGGTCGATTAAAAAACCGCCGCAAGGTCACCGTCCCACAAAAGCCAGTACCGAGCGCAGTCGACCATTCGTGGGGAGACTCGACGCGCTGCCAGACGTTCTCGCCATCGCCATGCGCGGCGGCGCGTCCCATTACTTCCCAGGGCGCACGCAAGCGAATCACATGCGGGTAGCCCACGATGTCACGTGCCGTGCGCGTCGTGAGAGGTCGAGCGGGCGCTGTACAGCGACGCCCCGATCGAGAGCGACAGGCACACGACGATGGCCAGCAGCGAGACCCAGGAGGGGACGAGGTGCTGACCGGGGGCGATCCAACCGTAATGCTCGGCCACGAACTGAGCGGTCATTTTCACCCCCACGAACACCAGAATGGCGCTCAACCCCAGGCTCAGGTACTTGAACATCCCCATCATGCCGGCCAGGAGAAAATAGAGCGCCCGCAGGCCGAGGATGGCAAAGACATTGCTCGTGAAGACGATAAAGATAAAGTAGTCTGCCGTTGGGTTTACGAGCCCAAAGATCGTTGGCACACTGTCGACCGCGAACACGACATCGGTGCTCTCGACCACCAACAAGACCAAGAACAGCGGCGTCACGACGAGCCGGCCAGCCTCGCGCGCGAAGAACTGACTACCATGCTGTTCTTTGGCCACGGGGAGGTATTTGCGACCAAATCGCAGGATGGGGTTCTGGTCGGGGTCGACCTCGTTCTCCCCTTGAAAGGCCAGCTTCACGCCCGTGTAGACCAGCACCAAGCCCAAGAGCGGCAAGATCCACTTGAAGCGTTCGATCAATTCAGCGCCGATGATAATGAACGAGAGCCGCATGATGACCGCCCCCAAGATACCCCAGAACAGCACGCGATGCTGATACTTCATGGGGACCTGAAAGAAGCCAAAGATCACGGCGAACACAAAGACGTTGTCCATCGACAACATCCACTCGACCAGGTAGCCGTTGAAGAATTCAAAGGCGGGAGTCGCGCCAAGCCACCACCAGACAATGCCATTGAAGATCAAGGCCAGCAGGGCCCAGACGCCGGTCCACATCCCGGCCTCGCGCATGGTCGTCTCACGAGCATGACGATGGACGATCCCCAGGTCCAAGAGCAGCATGGCGAACACAAATCCGGCAAACGCGAGCCAATGCCAAGTTTCAATCACAGTCGCGGGTCTCGCTGGGGGGATCAGATAGCTTCGTAGGGCCCCTCGTCGAGTTGTCGCAACTTGCCGATTCGTCAAAACTTAACGGCGCGGCCAACCTCTTGGGGTGCATCATCATAGAAGCTCGCCGCAGGGGGAGCAATCCGTGGGCTGACCGTCTGGACGGTTCGTCGAGGGAATTTGCGGCGCGACTCTTCCGCTGCTGCAAAGCCTTGCCCCGTTTCGCTCTGCGTCGCCGTTGGGTGTTTGCAGTCAGACCCAAATTACGATACAAAACAAGCTACTTTGGCTGACGTGCACATGTCTCCTCTCAAGGATTCGTAACTGTGTTAGGCTTCAAGACGTTGGGGTTACGCTGTCCGACCCTGAGCTGGCTTGCCGTCGGGTTGCTAAGCTGGGCCTGCACCACAACGGTATCGGCCCAAGCGACGAACACGGACGACGCTGCCCGGCGGCAGTTTGCGGCCGCCGCCGCGCTGCAAAATCGTGAGCAGTTCGAGCTGGCCGCCGACGAGTGGCAGAAGTTCGTCGCTCAATTTCCTCAAAATGAACGCGCGCCGCTCGCGCGGCACTATCTTGGCTTGTGTCAGCTCAAGGCCAAGCAGTATCCCGCCGCCATCAAGTCGCTGGAGAAGCTGGTCGCCGATGCACCCAAGATCGAAGAACTTGAGCCCTCGTATCTTTATCTCGGGCTGGCTCAATACTACGCGGGTCAGGCTGGGGCCGCGGCGCAGCTCGTCGACGCACAGAAGACCTTCGCCGCGCAGCTGCAAAAGTTTCCCCAAGGCAAATTCTTGCCACAGGCTGTGTACTACCAAGGCGAAGCCGCCTATGCCGCAGGCAAGAAGGAGGACGCGGTCAAAGCCTATCAGCTTTTTGCCTCCCGTTTTCCCAAAGATCCGCTGCTGAGCGACGCTCTCTACGCGCTCGGCGTGACGCTCGAAGAACTCGGCCAGCCGCAGTCGGCGGGAGCCGCTTACGATCAATTCTTGGCGGGCTTTGCCAAGCATGAACTGGCCACCGAGGTCGGTATGCGACGGGGCGAAACACTCTTCGCCTTGAAACAATTTGTCGAAGCTGAGAAGCGATTCGCCACTGCGGCGAGTGTACCCCAGTTCGCGCTCGCCGATCATGCCACGATGCGTCAGGCCGGCTGCCGTTACGAACAGCAGCAATATCGCGAGGCTGCCAAGCTCTACGCCTCGATCGCCACCAAGTTCCCACAGTCACGGTATTTGGCCACGGCCTCGCTCGCGTCGGGCAAATGCGCGTTTCTCGACGGTCAGTACGCCGAGGCGCGCAGCCAGTTGAGCAAGGTGCCCGCACAAGACCCTGAGGCTGCCAGCGAAGCGGCCCACTGGACCGCGCGGGCTTGGCTCAAGGAGGGTCGCGCCTCCGAGGCGCTGCAAGCCGTGGATCGGGTGCTGCCGACTGCCACCAAGACCTGGAAAGGTCAACTGGCCCTCGATCGCGCCGACGCGCTGTGGGAATTGCCGCCGCGCCGCACTGAGTCGCTCGTGGCTTACGCCGCCGTGGCGCAAGACTACGCCGCCGACGCCATCGCGCCGCAGGCCAAGTACATGGCCGCCTTTGCCGCGCTGACGATCGGCGATCACCCCGCGGCCATTAAGCACTCGAGCGAATTCTTGCAGCGGTTTCCCAAGCACGAATTGGCCGTCGATGTCCGCTACGTGCAGGCCGAGACTCATTTACAGCGGGGCGAACACGATGCCGCCGCGAAGGTTTATGGCGAACTGCTCGTCGCGGCACCGCAGCATCGCGATGCCCCGACGTGGCACGTGCGTCGCGCATTGAGTCTGTACCTGCAAAAGAAATATCCCGAGGTGAGCGCGCAGTTGAGCCCCGTCGTGACCCAATTGGGCGGCAAAGAACTCGCCGCTGAAGCGCACTACCTGGTGGGAAGCAGTCAGTTGGAACTCAAACTCTACGACGCGGCGGTGAAGTCGCTCGAAGCCTCGTTGCAGGCCGACGCCAAGTGGCGGCAGGCCGACGAGACGCTGCTGACGCTGGCCACGGCGCTGCGACAAGCCGACCGCGCGCCCGACGCCCGTGTGCAACTTGAAAAGCTGATTCGTGATTTTCCCATGAGCCTGACACTCGATCGGGCCCACTATCGCCTGGGCGAGATTTTGTTGGCCGCCAATCAATACGATGCCGCGGCGGCTGCGTATCGCAAAGTGATCGACGGTCATCCCAAGAGCACGCTCGTGCCGCTGAGCCTGTACGGGCTCGGCTGGTGCCACTTCCGCAAGCAGGATTACGCTGGCGCTCTGAAGCCGCTCGATGACCTGAACAAGCAGTTCGCGACGCATGAAATTGTCGCTCCGACACGCTATCTGCGTGCGCTGGTGCGACAGGAATTGAAGCAGTACGACGGCGCGATTGACGACCTGCAAGCGTTCCTCAAGTCCAAGCCCGCCGCGGTCGAGATGGCCAACGCTCGTTACGCGCTCGGCCTGGCGTTGTCATCGTCCGGCAAGGCCGACGAGGCGGTGCAGACCTTCAACAGCCTACTGAAAGACGACCCGAAATACACAGGCGCGGACAAGACGCTGTACGAGTTGGGCTGGACCCTAAAGAACCAGCAGAAAGACGCGGAAGCCGCGGCAGCCTTCGAGCGGTTGGCCAAAGAGTTCCCCAAGAGCCCGCTCGCTGCCGAGAGTTGGTACCATGTCGGCGATTTCAATTTTGCCAAGGAGAAATGGACGCCGGCCGCCAAGGCCTATTACGCCTCGATGAACGGTTCGAGCGATGCGGGGCTGGCTGAAAAAGCCGCGCACAAGCTGGGCTGGGCCTACTTTCGCAATGCCGAGTATGTCGACGCGCAGCAGACATTCGCCTACCAGCGAGCGACGCATGCGCGCGGCGATTTGGCCGCCGACGCCACCTTCATGGAAGCCGAGAGCCTGTTCAAACAAAACAAGTACCGCGAGGCGCTCGCCATTTATGCGCAACTGACCGCCCCACCCCGCAAAGAACTGGCCGTGCTCAACGCCTTGCACGCGGCGCAATGCTGCAACGCGCTCAAGGAGTGGTCACAAACCGTCCCCTGGACTCAGCGTGCCCAGGCGGCCGACCCTGCCACGCCGTACCTTGGCGAGATTCTCTACGAGCATGCCTGGTCGCTGCAAAACCAGGGGCAACTCGACAACGCCATGAAGCTCTACGAGGAGGTCACGACCCGCACCGACGCCGAGGTCGCCGCCCGAGCCCGCTTCATGGTGGGCGAACTGCTCTTCGAGAAGAAAGACCACAAGGAGGCCGTGCGAAATTTCTTCAAGGTCGCCTACGTTTACAATTATCCCGCCTGGCAGGCCGCCGCGCAATATGAGTCGGGCCGCTGCTTCGAGGTGCTCGGACAACTCGAGCAAGCCCGCAAATCGTATCAAGAAGTCGTCGACAAGTTTCCGCAAAGCGAGCGGGCCGAACCGGCTCGCAAACGGCTCGCCGAGCTAGGCAAGAAGTAGCCCTTTTCCTGCAACGAGTAGCATATGATCGCATGGTTCACAGTGGCCCAAGAGTCGCGGCGCATGGTTGCGTGCGTGCTCGTCGGTCTGATTCTCGGCGGCTCGCTGCTGGCGACCGCCGAGCTTTACGGGCAAGGCAATCCGCCGGCGCTCGATGACAAACTCAAGGCCGCCCAGGAACAGGCCGACGCCGCGCTCGCCGCGCCAGTGACGACGAACAACGAGCCCGCGCCCTCCGTGGTGCCGGCCGCGTCGCCCGAGGCCCCCAGCCTGTTCAGCCTGTGGTTCGACAAGGGCGGACCGCTCATGTATCCGATCACGCTGATCTCGTTCGTGGTCGTGGCGCTGGGCATTGAACGCCTATTCGGGCTCCGTCGCAGCCGGACCATACCCTACGCGCTGGCCAAAGAGTTGAAGCCATCTTCATCGTCGACTCCATTCGACCCGCGGCAGATTTATCTCGCGGCGCAACAATACCCTTCGGTGCTTGCCAATGTGCTCAAGGCGATTCTGCTCAAGGCGGGTCGACCGTTGCCGGAGATCGAGGTGACGCTTAATGAGATCTGCGACCGCGAAGGGTCGAAACTCTACCGCAACGTGCGGACCATCAACCTGGCCACGACCGTCGCGCCGATGCTCGGCCTGCTCGGCACGGTGCAAGGCATGATTGACTGCTTTTACAAGACCGCCAACCAGGCCGTGGGACGCGATCGCTCGCACGCCTTGGCCAACGGTATTTACGAGGCGTTGTTGACCACCTTCGGCGGACTTGTCGTGGCGATTCCGGCCGCCATGATCGCGCACTATTTCGAGGGGCGCATTCAACACTGCTTCACCGACATCAAAGAGTTGCTCGCCACATTGCTGCCGCAGTTGGAACGTCTCGAGGGCAAGGTGCGCATCACTCGGCAGGCGGTCGAGCCGCCGCCGAAGCCCGTGACCACTCCGTCGTAATCCATTACTCAGGCTCGTTCACTGTGTTCCGCGTGGGTCGTGACTTATGAGCGTCAAGCTCGAAAAAGGCGAAGTGGCTGGCGGCATCAACATGACGCCCATGATCGACTGCGTCTTTTTGCTGTTGATCTTTTTCCTGGTCGCCACGGAATTTCGCGACGAAGAATTCGAGATGAACGTCGTGTTGCCGCAGGCCAGCGAGGCCCGGCCGCTCATTGCCAAGCCCAGGGAGTTGTTCGTCAACGTCACGCAGGATGGCCGCTACATGATCGCCGCGCAGGAACTCAACGCGAACCAGTTGTATGGCGCGCTGCTGCAAGCCTACAGCGACAATCCATTGCGGCAGACCGTGATCATTCGGGCCGACAAACGCTGCCCCTGGGAGCATGTCATGACCGTGATGAACCTGTGCAACAAAGCCAAGATCAAGGATTATCGCGTCACGGCCATGGACGGAACCGGCAGTTAATCACGACGATGAACCAACACCTTCCACCATCGAAGCCTCCGCATCAGCCCAACTGGCTCGATGACTTTGACGACCTGCTCTGGCCTGTCAATTCGCTGCTGCTGTTGCTCTCGGGGTGTTTGGCCGGGGTGATCGTCTCGAGCGCCGACTTTGCGACGTCCGATCCGCTTAAAAACGGCTACGTGCAATTGGGCATTCTGGCCGTGGTCGTTGCGCTGCTCTTGGCCGGCGCGGCGTTCTTGTCTCGCCCGCAGCAACGTCGCATGCAACTGGCGGTGATGCTGAGCTTGATCATCCACCTGGCGCTCTCCGTGTCGATGGATCGTGTCCGCCTGACGACCGACGTCGACCCGCTCTCGGTCGACTCGCTGTACGTCGCCGAGGAGCCGGTCCGTATTCCCGACTACGAGCACAACGCGCCGAGCGACACGGTGCCCACGCAAATTTTTGACAAGCCGGTCGAAATGAAGCTGAGCGAGACCGAGACCGAACCGCTCATTCGCGAGGCGCAATCGCCGTTGCCGGTCGATCGTGCCGAATCGGTCGAGGTCAAGCAGACGCCGCAGGTCCAGCCGCAAAACGTCGAGTTGGCCCGCGCCGAGACCAGCGTGTCGCGGCAGAGCGAAAAGCTGATGGGGCCCGACCGCTCGCGGCAAGCGATCGAGGACCGTCGCCCGCTTGAGCAGGTCAAGGTGCCCGTGTCATCGCAGTCCACGCAGCCGACGCAGCAGCAACCGCGGCTCGACCCGGTGCAGAAACAAAGCCAAATCGCGCCCACACCGCAGCAGCCTGTGAATCAACCGCTGGTCGAGCACCTCGCGCCACGCACGGTGCCCCGCGTCGAGCGTCGAGCGCCCCAAGAAGAGCAGCCGCAAAATGCCCCGCAACTCAGCAGCAGCAAGTCAGCGTCACGCGAACAGGCCTTGGCACCGGTTCAGGCACCAACCCCCACGGGGTCGAATGCTCCGAGCGCGCAGCCGAACCAGTCCCCCACGGTAAGCGTCGCGCGTCAAGCGAATCAAGCCCCCTCGATCACCCGCAGCGACAACGCGGCCGCGAATGTGCAAGTGACTCCCACGCCGATGGCAGCCAAGAACGACCTTCGGCCCGAGATCAGTGCCTTGGCCAGCAACGACGTCACGCGCCGCAGTGTGACTCCCAACGTGCCCAGCACGACCGTGACGACCCCGGGCACGGCGACCCTGGCCAGTGCGAATCCGTCGAGTTTGTCTCCTGCCGCGCCGGGCATGAGCAAAGCCGGCGGCACGAACGCGGCCAACGCACCCGCGGGCAGTTCGCCTCAGTTGGGAACCTATGGGGCAGGCAGTGCCTCGGCTGGTATTCCGCAATTGAGTCGCGCGACGACGTCCATCGTGGCCGGGGCAAGCGGAGCGGGCCGCGAGTCGTTGGCCAGCGTGACCAAGGCGACGGTCGGGGTCGGAGCGGCCGCGCCGCAAATTCCGATCACCGAAGGGAGCCTGCCCGACGCCGCTGGCGCGAAAGCGCCCGCGCCGTTGAGCGTGAGTGGCGCGACCGGCGTGGGTCGCTCCTCGGCCGCTGGACAGAGCGGCACGCTCGTGGGCCCCGGTGCCGCGCCGAGCATCGCCGGCACGCCCAGCGTGAGCGTCGCGCAGGTCGGCATCGGTCGCGCAACCAGCGGCGGAGAACCGCCGTCCCCGAGCGAAATCGGGTTCAGCCAAGGGGCCCTCGTCGGTCGCGCATCCTCCGGCAGCTCGGTGGGGCAACTCGCCTCGCGCGTCGATCTCGGCGATCCGCTCAGCGGCGGTTCACAAGTCGGTTCCGGCACGCCTGGCACCAGCACGGGCTCTCCCGGCGCCGCGATGGCCGGTGTCGGTCGCACGTCCCCCGCCAGCACCGGAACAACCAGCGGTCTGGCAACGCCCCTGAGCACCGGAGCGCTGGCTGGCACCAACACCGGTCCAATCGGTTCGACGGGAGTTGCCATCGGACCGCGTCGCGATATTGTCACCGGTGCCAGTGCCGGCGGGGCGACACAGGCGTCAGCCGGAGTCTCCTTGGGCCGCTCGAATCTCGGCGGCGGGACCGACCGCGTGCCGATTGGTACCGTCGTCGACCTTCCCAGCCCGGGCAACAGCACGCCGACCGGCGGTGCCCCCGGCAAGCAGTCGACGAGCAACGCGGTCGAGATGCCCGTGATCAACCCGCGCGACGGCGGGGGCGTTGCCAAACTCGCCGACCGGCGCGAGGTCCCCATCGCCGCGCCGAGCGGTATCGGCGGTCTGGGACCGTCCCCCGCGGTCGACATTGGCTTGCCGACTCGTAAAGCCGTGCGTGAAGTCGACGTCGTCACGACCACCACGCCCCGACTGATGTTGGAGAAGACAGGGGGCGCTCCGGCGATCGACGCCAAGGTGCGCGACGTCGCCGTGCCCGGCTTGAAACAGCGCGACCGCGAGGGACGCGAGGCGATCGCGCGACAACGCGGCGGCACCGAAGCCAGCGAGAAAGCCGTCGAACTGGGGCTCGACTTCCTCGCTCGCCACCAAGCCGCCGACGGTCATTGGAGCCTGCATGCCTTTGCCGCCGGTCGCAACTACGATGATCCCGCCCAGGGGAACATGCGCAGCGACACGGCCGCGACGGGCATGGCCCTGCTCGCCTTTCTTGGTGCGGGCTACACGCACACCGACGGTAAATATCGCGCGCAGGTCGAACTCGCGCTCGACTATCTCGTCTCGCGGCAGCGTCCCAGCGGCGATTTGTATTACCGTCCCGACGGCAGCATCGAGCCGAGTTACTTGTGGTACTACAGTCATGGCATCGCCTCGATCGCGCTGTGCGAGGCGTATGGCATGACCCGCGACCGGCAGTTGCAGCGACCGGCACAACTCGCGCTCGACTTTATTATCAACAGTCAGGAGCCGCAGCTCGGGGGCTGGCGTTACGGGCCGCAGTTTGGCAGCGACACGAGCGTGTCGGGCTGGCAACTCATGGCGCTCAAGAGCGGCGACCTCGCGGGACTCAATGTGCCCAAGGCCACGTATCAGCGCGTGACGCGCTGGCTGGATTATGCTCAAGGGGCCGGCGGCAATCCGGCCCGCTATGCGTATCGCCCGGCGAGCGAACAGCCCGACCAGCGTGAGCCTAGCCAAGTCATGACGGCCGAGGCCCTGCTGATGCGGCAGTACATGGGCTGGAAGCGCGAGACCCCCAGCATGATCGACGGTGCCGACTGGTTTCGCACGCTGCTCCCCAGTTACGGCCAGCCCACGGCCGCACGTCCCTGGGGCGACCGTGACGCCTACTACTGGTACTACGCCACGCAGGTCATGTTCCAAATGCAAGGCGATCACTGGCGCGATTGGAACCAATCGCTCCGCGAGTTGCTCGTCTCATCGCAAGAGCAGCAAGGCCCGCTCGCCGGTAGCTGGCACCCGCATCAGCCTGTGCCCGACCGTTGGGGGAGCGAAGCCGGCCGGATCTACGTGACCTGCCTGCATCTGCTGATGCTCGAAGTGTACTACCGCCATCTGCCCATTTATCAGACGCTCGACGCGGATATGCAGACGGAACCTAAGCCTTAGCTGTTTCAAATAGTTACGTCATGATGGATGAGTCGTGCTCGGGCAAATTCACTTGACGGCTGTGTCGGATTGAAGTTTGATAAGCATTGCCGAATGCGTCGCCCATCTGCCCACCCTCGGCGTCCTCCGCCATGAACATTTTTTCTCGATGCGCCGCGAGCGTGGTCGTGCTCTCCACGATCGTCGCTGCGTCATCGGCGCGTGCCGCCGACGCCGAGCCGGTCGACTACCTGCGCGACATCAAGCCGTTGCTGACCAAGCACTGCTTGGCATGCCATAGTCCCGTGCGACAAAAGTCGCAGTACCGCATCGACACGGCCGAGGGGGTCATTCGCGGCGGCGCGTCGGGAGCCGCGGTCATGCCGCTCCGGAGCGCCGAGAGCCCGCTGATTCATGCCCTGACCGGGACCCACGATCATCCGCGCATGCCTCCTCAAGACGAGGGCCCACCCTTATCTGCTGACGAGATCGACTTGGTGCGTCGCTGGATCGACGCCGGTGCCAAAGCTCCACCCGAGATACCGCAGAGCGATCCACGAGCCCACTGGGCTTTTCAGCGAGTCGTGCGTCCCGTGCCGCCTCAAGTCAACGAGGTTGCATGGATTCGAAATCCACTGGACTCATTTATTCTGGCGGAACAAGAAAAGCACGGCGTGGCGCACGCCCCCGCGGCGAACAAGTCGGCGCTGCTACGACGTGTGTATCTCGATCTGTTGGGATTGCCGCCGACCCGCGCCGAGCAACAAGCCTTCCTGGCCGACGAGTCTCCGGACGCGTATGAGCGCGTCGTCGAGCGGCTTTTGTCGCGTGGCGAGTATGGCGAGCGTTGGGGGCGACACTGGATGGATGTCTGGCGGTACAGCGATTGGGCTGGCTGGGGCAAACAGATCCGCGACAGCCAACCGCACATCTGGCATTGGCGCGATTGGATCATCGAGCAAATCAATGCTGATCGCCCCTATGACGAGATGATCCGCTCGATGCTTGCCGCCGACGAGTTGACCCCCACCGATCGCAACGAGCTGCGCGCGACAGGGTACCTCGCGCGGAATTTCAAGCTGCTCAGCCGCGAGCAGTGGTTGCAAGACACCGTCGAGCACACGGCCAAGTCGTTCTTGGGACTCACGCTCAACTGCGCGCGCTGCCACGATCACATGACCGACCCGATCGAGCAGCGCGAGTATTACGCCTTTCGCGCGATATTCGAGCCGCATCAGGTCCGCTTGGACCGGCAGCCGGGCACGGCCGACGTGACGATCGACGGCTTGCCCCGGGTCTATGACAAAGACCTGACCGCGCCGACCTTTTTGTTTGTTCGCGGCGATGAGCGGAACCCGCGCAAAGATAAGCCGATCGAGCCTGGCGCGCTGGCGATTTTGAAGGTCAACTACCAAGTCAACGACGTCACGTTGCCGCGCGCGGCCTCGGACCCGTTGCGGCAAGCCTTTGTGATGACCGACGACTTGGCCGCCGCCGAGCGTGCGCTGGCCGACGCGCGTAAAAAGAGCGCCGAGCAGCGGCAAGTCCCAGCCGATAAGGTGAGCGAGTACGATCGGCAACTCGGTGACCGTGACACGGCGCTGGCCGAAGCCAAGCTCGCGTCGTTGCGGGCGGTGATTGAAGTCGAGCGGTTGGAAATTGCTGGAGACTCAAGTAGCCCCGCTTGGCGCAAAGCGGCCGAGACGACCGTTGCGGCCCAGCGTATGGAGTCGATCACCACAGCGGAGCGTGACATGTTCGTGGCGGCGAACGACCTCAAGCTGCAAGACGCCGAGTTAAGCAAACTCAAGGACGCGGCGCAGGGCAACTTGGACGACGCCAAGGTTAAGGCTCAGCTGGTCAAGCGCGACGCCGCTGCCAAGAAACTCGCAGACGCTCAGGCGAAGCACAAGCAGGCAGTCGACGTGCAGTCCAAGCCACTCGACGGGGCCTACACCAAACGCAAACTCGACACCTATCCCACCACCAGTTCGGGTCGCCGGACCGCCTTGGCGCGGTGGATCGTTGATCCAAGCAACCCGCTCACCGCGCGCGTGGCCGTGAACCATATTTGGGGACGACATTTCGATCGGGCCCTCGTTGCGACCACGGCCAACTTTGGCACGCAAGGCGCCGCGCCGAGTCATCCGCAATTGCTCGACTGGCTCGCGGCCGAGTTGGTTCAGCCCAGCCAACAGGGTGTGCGACCGTGGTCGCTCAAGCACATTCAGCGGTTGATTGTCTCGTCAAGCACGTATCGGCAGGCGGCGGTGAACCCAATGTCAGCGAAGCAGTCGACGGATCCCGACAATCGCTGGGTGTGGCATTTTCCCTCGCGGCGGTTGGAGGCAGAGGTGGTGCGTGACTGTGTGTTGGCGGTCGCCGGGCAGCTCGACCTGACCCAAGGTGGGCCCGACATCGATCATCAGCAGGGGCTCTCCGTCAAGCGGCGGAGTGTTTACTTTCGCCACGCGGCCGAGAAGCAGATGACGTTTTTGAAGATATTCGACGTGGCCGGCGTCAACGAGTGTTACGAGCGGCGCGAGAGTGTGATGCCGCAGCAAGCGTTGGCGCTTGCGAATAGCGAACTGTCCATCGTTCAGTCCCGATTGCTGGCCCGACGCCTGCATGACGAGTTTGGCGACGATCACGGGGCGTTCATCACGGCCGTGTTCGAGACAATCATCTCGCGCCCGCCACGCGACAACGAGCAGGCCGCGTGCATCACGTTCCTTGCCGATCAATCGAAATGGTTTCGCGACTCGGCCGCTCGACTAACGGAGCGCGCTCAGCAGCCGCTCGACGGCAGTCGCCCCTCGGGTGATCCAACTGTCCGCGCACGAGAGAACCTCGTTCACGCGGTGTTGAATCATCATGAGTTTGTGACGCTGCCGTGAGGAAATGCTAAATGCTAAGTGATAAGTGAAGAGAGACGGACAGCCATAACCTAGTATCGAACGTTGCCATGATGAATCAACCTCGCCCTGCAAAGCACGCTCGTCTCCAGTCTCCGGTCTCTGGTCTAGCCATGCCTCGTCGGCAATTTCTGGCCGACACCGGGATGGGCTTTACCGGGCTGGCGCTCGGCGCGATGCTGCTCCGCGATGGACAAGCCCACGCCGTCGAGACGAAGCAGATTCCGCAACGCGCGGCCAAGGCCAAGCACGTCATCTGGCTGTTTCTCTGCGGTGGCGTCAGCCACATGGAAAGTTTCGATGTCAAGCCGACGCTCACCAAGTACGACGGCAAAAGCATCGACGCGACACCCTACGCCGAGTTACTCGACGAAAAACGGGTCAACAAAAACCTCGTCGGCATCAATCCCTCGCATGGCAATCGCAAGTTGCTCATGGGGCTGAACACGGGTTACCGTCCGTACGGGCAATGCGGACTGACCGTGGGCGATTGGTTTCAGCACACCGCGCGGCATGCCGACGATCTGGCCGTCGTGCGCTCGTTGTGGACGATTCACAACGATCACGGCACGCAGTTGACCTGGCACACGGGACGGCATCCGCGCGAGGGCTCCTGGCCCACGATTGGCTCATGGATCAGCTATGGCCTCGGTTCGGTGAACGACAACCTGCCCGAGTATGTCGTGCTGGGCGAGCCGACCGGCGATTGCTGCGGCGGCGAGTGGACGCACGGCGCGGGTTACCTTGGGCCCGAGTATGCGGGGGTGCGTTTGAATGTCGGCGGCGGAACGCCCTTGCCGTTCGTAGCGCCTGCCGGCAGCGGCGTGTTGGCCGAGGAACAGGCGGCCGAGTTCAGCCTGATTGGCAAACTCAATCAGTTGGCGGGGATCGAGTATCCGGACGATCCGCAGTTGCGCGCCCGCATCAAGAGCTACGAACTCGCCTTTGGCATGCAGACGGCCGTCCCCCAAGCACTCGATCTGACCGGGGGCGAGTCAGGGGCGACCCGCAAGCTCTACGGACTCGACAGCTCGACGACGCAACCCTTCGGCTCGCTCTGTCTGGCCGCGCGTCGGTTGGTCGAACGGGGTGTGCGATTCGTGCAAGTGTTTCACGGCGGCGGCGGTGGCGGCGCGTGGGACGCCCACTCGGCGATCAAAGACAATCACAGCAAGCTCGCCGCGCAGGTCGACTTGCCCATCTCCGGGTTACTGCAAGACCTCAAGCAGCGCGGACTGCTCGACGAGACGATCGTGGTCTGGGGGACCGAATTCGGCCGCTCGCCGGGGGCTCAAGGGACCGGCCGTGACCATCACCCCAACGCTTTCTGTGCTTGGCTCGCCGGCGGCGGTATCCAAGGAGGCATCACGCACGGCGCGACCGACGAGTTGGGCTTCTATGCGACCGAGAATCCGCATTACGTGACCGACATTCACGCCACCGTGCTGCATCAACTCGGGCTCGACCCCGCCGCGCTCGACATCCCCGGCCGCAAGCGGATCGACATGGATCGCGGTCAGCCGATTCGAGAAATCTTGGCCTGAGCATCGCCGATTCCCCACCCCTGTTCCCCCGTGGAGTCCATTGCCGTGTCCGTTCTCGATCAATTTCGCCTTGATGGCCGCCGCGCGCTCGTGACCGGTGGGACTCGCGGCCTGGGCCTGGAAATGGCCCGCGCGCTCGGCGAGGCCGGCGCACAACTGGTCATCGTGGGCACAAATCCCGAGCATCTCGACAAGGCACATGCTGAACTCGTTTCGCAGGGGCTCGCGTGTTCCAAGTTGCAGGCGGACCTGGGCATTCCCGAGGAGGCCGAGAAAATGTGTCGCCGGGCGCTCGATGAGTTCGGCCCGATCGACATTCTCATCAACAACGTCGGCGGTCGGCGCATTAACATTCCGACCGAACATCTCGACGTCAAGGATTGGCAGCGGATTCTCGATTTGAATCTGACGCAGGCATTCATTTGCACGAAGATGATCGGCGGCGCGATGCTGCCGCGCGGCAGGGGGCGTGTTATCAACATCGCTTCGATCAGCGGCATGTGGGCTGGCAAGGCGATGCGTGGCCGCTCCTACGAAACGAGCAAAGCGGCGCTGGCGATGTTCACCAAGGCCGTGGCCGCCGACTGGGCACCTCACAACGTCACGGTCAATGCCATTGCCCCAGGCGCGTTTCTGACCGACGCCAATCGACGCTGGATTGGCGAGAAGCCCGACTTCAAGGGCGAAGTCGAGTCGATGATCCCCATGGGGCGCTGGGGCGACCCGCGAGAAATTGGCGCGCTGGCCTTATACCTGGCCAGCGATGCGTCGAGCTACATGACCGGTTCGGTGATCGTGCTCGATGGGGGCAAATTGCTCTGGTAATTGCCGCTCGAAACGCGGTCTGTTGACTGGCATTCTTGCGCTGGCTAGAGTGTCATCGTGTGTTTCCCCCTCCGGCGCTCGATCCATGCCTAGCCTGCCTGCCTCAACCGAACCCTGCGTTCGATCGTTATTTATGGCGGAGGCAACTGGCACGTTTCTGCTCGTGTTCTTTGGCTGTGGCGTGGTCCATTCGGCTGTGCTGACCGGAGCGCAGGTCGGACTGTGGCAGGTGGCGATTGTCTGGGGCGTCGGCCTCGCGCTTGCCATCTATGTTGTCGGCGGCGTCAGCGGCGCGCACCTCAACCCGGCCATGACGCTGGCCTTTGCCGTGTGGCGCGGGCATCCTTGGCGTCAGGTCCCCTGGTACATCGGCGGACAATTGTGCGGCGCGTTCGTTGCCGCCGCGACGCTCTTCATCCTGTTTTCAAGCCTGCTCGAACAGCATGAGGCTAAAAAGAGTGTTGTCCGCGGACACTTTGGCAGCGTCATCACGGCCATGTGCTATGGCGAGTACTATCCCAACCCCGCCGCGCTCGGCAACGGCGACGCTCCCTTGGACCACTCAGCCTATGAACATTGGCTTGCCTCCATGAGCGAACGTGACGCAATGGGGGTCGAGCTGATCGGGACTGCCATGCTGGCGATGATTGTCTTCGCACTGACCGACAACACCGGCCGCGACACGGGAGCGGGCAACCTCACTCCCGCGCTCATTGGCTTGACCGTGGCGTCGTTGATCTCGCTGTTCGCGCCGTTGACGCAAGCATGCTTCAATCCGGCGCGCGATTTCGGCCCGCGGTTGTTCGCCTACTTGGCGGGCTGGGGTGAGGCGGCCATCCCTGGTCCCAATGGCCGCGGTTTTTTCACCGTCTACATTCTTTCGCCCTGCGGCGGCGCGTTGCTCGGCGCGGGCATTTATCAGTCTGCGCTACGTCGCGCTCGGTGGGCCATCAGGGGAGCCACGTCATGACGCCTCGCGCGTGGATGATCTGCTGGGTGCTCTTGGCGAGCGGCGCGGGTACGCTGCCCGCGGTCGAGCCGCCGACCGCCATGCTCGACCCCAACTTGCCGTATCAGGCCGAGCGGTCCAACTCCGTCACCTACGATGTCGACTTCTCGGTGGTTGTCACGCCGCCGTACAAAACCAAGCTGCTGCGCGTTTGGTTGCCAATCCCTCCTTCCGACGCGGCGCAAGAAGTCACCGCCAGCCGTCTCTCGACGTTCCCGCTCGCTGTCGAACCGCAGCTCAACACCGAGCACGAATATGGCAATCGCTTCGCGTATTTTGAGTTTCGCGATCCACAAGGGGCGCAGCAAATACGACATCAGTTTCAGGTCCGTACCTGGGAGCTGCGTTGGCATCTTGATGCCAGCAAGGTGGTTGCCCCGGCAACTTGGCCCCGAGCGTTCGACCCGTACCGCAAGGGAGACTCGCAATCGGTGATCGTCGACGCTCGGTTTGAAAAGCTGCTCGGAGAAATTGTGCCGCAGCCGACACGTTCGGTCGGCGATTTTCAGCAGGTGATGAACTGGGTGCAACAGAACTTCGCCTACGATCACGTCGAGGCCTCGCTGCAAGCCAAGTCCGAGCACGCGCTCCTCAAGCGTCGCGGGCATTGCAGCGACTATCATGGATTTTGTGCCGCGATTGGTCGTGTCCTCGGTTACCCGACGCGCGTCACTTATGGCATCAACACCTTCCCTAAAAATTCACCGTCGCACTGCAAACTCGAAGCGTTCTTGCCGCCCTACGGTTGGGTTAGCTTCGACGTCTCAGAAACGCAGAAAATGATCTCTGACTTGAAGAAGGCCGACCTCGCGCCGACCGAGCGCGAGCAGCTCATGGCGGCCGCCCAGCGACGGTTGCTCGGCGGCTTTCGCGACAACATGTGGTACTTGCAGACTCGCGGGACCGACTATCAGCTTGCGCCCCCCGCGAGCCGGCGCGTACCGGTCGTTCGCACGGCGTATATCGAGGCCGACGGCATGCCGCTCGAAGACCCAGACCCCGCCAACAAGGAGCAACGCGCCTACAGTTGGATGACGTTGCACGACTATCGCAGCGACAAGCCGGTCAAGTATCCCTTCACCGACATCCAGTCGCTTCGCAACGAACAGGGTAACTAAATGAGTGCGCCTCTCTTTGTGATGATCGGCGGATTTTTAGGCGCCGGCAAGACGACGACGATTTCCCGGTTGGCACACCACTACCGCTCGCTAGGCCGCCGCGTGGCGATTGTCACCAATGACCAAGCGCCTGATTTGGTCGACACGAATGCGCTCCGCTCGCAGGGTTTCGATGTTGGCGAAGTGGCGGGCTCCTGCTTCTGCTGCAACTTCAACGCCCTGACGGGCGTCATCGAGAAGCTGAGTGTCGCCGAGCGTCCCGACGTGATTCTCGCCGAGCCTGTCGGCAGTTGCACCGACTTGGTGGCGACGGTGGTCCGCCCGCTCGAACAGATTTATTCGCAACCTTTCGAGATGGCCCCCTACGGCGTGATTCTCAAGCCGAGTCATGGTTTGCGCATCTTGCGAGGACAGTCCGACGCCGGATTTTCTCCGAAAGCCGAATACATCTTTCGCAAGCAAATTGAAGAGGCCGACTTTGTCATCATCAATCGAATCGACCAGTTGCCACTCGCCGAGGTCTCCGACCTCGTGCGTCTGCTTGGTGAACAGTTCCCCGGCCGGCCCATCTTAAAAATGTCGGCCAAGACCGGCGAAGGGTTTACGACGCTGTGCGAACTGCTCGAAACGAAGGGCCCTTACGGCCAACGGGTCATGGAGGTCGATTACGACGTGTATGCCGAAGGGGAAGCCGAACTGGGCTGGCTCAACGCCCAGGTGCGCGTCGTGGCGACGAAGCCCTTTGACCTCGATCGGCTGTTGCTGAATCTGATTGAGCGCCTCAAGCAGCAACTTGCTCCGCTGGGGGCCGAGACGGCTCATCTCAAGGCGATTGGCCTCTGGGAAGGTTTCTATGGCGTCGCGAATCTGGTCAGCAGCTTCACGGCGGCCGAGCTGTCGCTCCCTTCGCAGTGTCAGGTCAACGAGGCCGACGTGGTTGTGAACGCGCGCGTGGCAGTCGACCCCGAGCAACTCGAACAGCTCGTGCGCGACGCCATCGCGATCGAGTGCCAATCGCTCGGCGCGACTCTCACGATCAACGCGCTGCAAAGTTTTCGTCCCGGCCGACCGGTTCCCACGCATCGCATACTGAGCGCCGCCAAGTAATCGAACTTCGCCACCTCGTTATGCCCACGCTTGTCATTCATCCGCCGGTTGAGCCTCAGCGGCTGCAAAAGATTGTGGCTGCCGTACCAACGTCCGTGGTGGTCAATGCCCCCGACCGCGACGCGGCTCTGGCGGCGATGCCGACGGCCGACGCATTTTTCGGCAAGATGACACCGGAGCTGCTCTCCGTCGCCTCGCGATTGCGATGGATTCAATCGCCGACCGCCAGCTTGGAACACTACATGTTCGACGCGCTCGTCGAGCACCCCTGCCAGTTGACCAACATGCGGGGAATTTTCAGCGACGTGATCGCCG
>CAZZBK010000031.1:0-43788 GCA_964652155.1 uncultured Planctomycetaceae bacterium
TTCAAACCCTCTACACCGCCGCCACGGGCATGACGTCGCTTGAAACCAAGCTCGACGTGATCGCCAACAATCTGGCCAACGTGAACACGACTGGCTTCAAGCGGAGCCGCGCCAACTTCGAGGATCTGTTTTATCGGCAGATCAAACTGCCTGGAACCCTTGACTCGCAAAACAAACTAGCACCGACGGGTATTGCGGTCGGTTTGGGGTCGCGTGTGCAGAGCACGCAATCCGACTTCAGCCAAGGCGCGCTTCAAAACACAAACAATCCCTATGACGTGGCAATCTCGGGTCCCGGGTTCTTTCAGGTGACCGATCCCTCGACGAATCAAATCTTTTACACTCGAGGGGGCAACTTCTCGATGGATGCGGACGGAAACCTTGTCATTGGCTCGGCGAGTGTCGGTCGTCTCGTTCGCCCGGAAGTGAAGTTGCCGTTAGATACGATTGACTTCACCGTTGGCACGGACGGTCAAGTTTCGGTCCGGCAGGCTGGCCAAACGTCGTACACGAGTGCTGGGCAACTTCAGTTGGCCAAGTTCCTCAATCCGGAAGGGCTGTTGCACATGGGGGAAAACATGTACTCCGAGACACCCGCTTCCGGATCGCCGAATGCAGCCTTCCCCGGTCAACAAGGGCTCGGCACATTGCAGCAGAACATGCTCGAGATGTCGAACGTCGAGCCGGTGCGGGAGTTGGTGGATTTGATCACGACGCAACGAGCGTTCGAGTTGAATTCGCAAGCCGTGCAGGCCGGCGATCAGTTGTTGCAATTGGTCGGCAACTTGCGACGGTTCTAATCGCCCAACGCTGACATAAGGAACGGATCAACCCATGCTGTCACGGATGATAATCGCTGCCCTGCTGGTGGCCCTCGGAACATCGAGTGGCCGCGCGGCCGAGATTCGCCTGCGCGAAGCCGCGCGTGTCGACGGGTCATTCGTGCATCTGCGCGACGTGGCCGACATCTCCGCCGGACAGGCCGATGAGGTCGAGTCGTTGGGTTCGATCGAGTTGTTCCCCGCGCCCAGCAAGGGGGCGCGACGCTACCTAAAGATTCGCGAGTTGCAAGACCTGCTCAACGAGCGGCAAGTCAACTTGTTGCGGCATCAGGTGACGGGCGCGAGTGTGGTTGAGGTGGCCGCTTATAAACCGCTCTCGGCACCGACGGACAAGCCGCTCATCGGTTCGAGTCGGCAACGAGCCACCGAGGTCGTGAAGGCCGCAGTCATCAAGCACTTGCAAGAACAGCGGCGCGAGGCCACGCCGATCGACGTGCAGATCGACTTGGACGAGTCGACCGCCAAGCAGGTTGCCGCCGCCCAATTTCAGGTCAACGTCGCAGGGGGCACCGCGCCGTACCTCGGCGCCCAACCGTTGAACATCGTGCTGGCCTCGGCCCAAGAGCCGCTGCCGATCAAGGTCATTGCGGCCCCGGTGCCGCTGGTGGTCGTTGCCTCGCGCACGCTTCCCAAGGGGACGATCGTGCAACGGAGCGATCTGGCCATGCAGCCCCTCAAGGCGAATCAAACGGTCGACCTGGAATCGACGTTCATGAAACTTGAGGACGTCGCCGGACGGGAGTCGGCCGCGGGAATCACGGCCGGCCAGCCCATCGGGTATTCGATGATCCGCTCGCCGCTGCTGGTTCGCAAAGGGGACGCGGTCACGGTGATCTCGCGGGCCCAGGGGTTGCGCGTGCGGACCACGGCGCGGGCCAAGGAAGAAGGGGGGCACGGCGATTTGATCGCGGTCGAGTCGATGCTCAACCGGCAAGCGTTTTTCGTCCGCGTCGTCGGGGTCCAAGAGGTGGAAGTGTTCGCCAGCGCCACCAACGGCCGGGCCGAAATCGCGCCGCCGACCGGTGTGCAAAATCAGCTCCATTCGACGGGGGTGCGTTAATGACACGACTGGGTTGTTACACGGCGCTGCTGGTGCTGGCCCTGAGCGGCTCGGCCACGGCGCAAAGTTCGAGCCTGTACGGCGCCCCCGGCGTGCGACCGCCGCTGACGCTGCAACGGGACTCGTGGTACTTCATTCCGCCCGAGCCGGTCAAGACGATCCAGCTCAACGACATTGTGACGGTCATCGTCACCGAGAAATCGCAGACCACGTCGACGGGCGACTCGCAGCGTCGCACGCAGTCGAGTCTCGACATGCGGTTGCGAAACTGGATTCAACTGCAACAGTTTTCGCTCGTACCGCTCCCCACGACGGTCGGCGAGCCGCGCGTGCGAGGGAGCAACGACAGCCAGATGAACACGACGGCACAAACGCAGTCGCAAAGCTTGATTAACTTTCGCATTGCGGCCCGGGTGGTCGATATTCGCCCCAACGGCAATCTCGTGATCGAGGCACATCGCACGATTCGCAACAATGACGAATCGTGGGAGCAGTCGCTCTCGGGGGTGGTGCGGCGCGAGGACGTGTCGCCGCAGAACACGGTGACGAGCGAGGATATTTCGGAGCTGCAAATCCACAAGCGCGAGGCGGGCGCGGTGCGCGAAGCCTACCGACGCGGCTGGTTGTTGCAGCAACTGGATCGTTTCAAGCCGTTCTAGATCGTCGGCCACCGAGCGAGTCGCGTCAGGAGTCCAATCGTTATGTGCAAACCGTCGACAACCCATCGTGTGCTGCTCGTCGCGCTCATGAGCCTTGTGGCCGCGGCGCCGCTCGAAGCCGGTACGCGGATCAAAGACATCTCGCGTGTCAAAGGGCAAGAATCGAACACGCTGCGCGGCCTGGGCATTGTGGTGGGCTTGTCGGGCACCGGCGACGGAGGCAATTACTTGCCGATGATTCGCTCGCTGGCCACGGCCATGACGCTGATGGGCAATCGCACCGGCCGAGGCGGCCCGGTCGAACTCAAGGAGACGAAGAACGTGGCCCTGGTCGCGGTCACCGTGACGATTCCGCCCGGCGGCGCGCGGCAAGGCGATCAGCTCGACTGCTTTGTCAGCTCGATCGGCATGGCCAAGAGCCTCGCGGGGGGCGAGCTGTTCATGACCCCGCTGCAAGGTCCGCACGTCGAGAGCGATCGGGTGTTTGGTTTTGCTCAGGGCCCGGTGCATCTCGACGACGCGAAGTTTCTCACCCGCGGCCGAGTGACCAAAGGCTGCCGGTTGGAAGAAGACATGATCGCCGCGTATACCAAGGACGACAGCCTCACGCTGATTCTGGACGAGCATCATGCCGATTTCGAGTTGGCCCAGGAAATTGCCGAGCTGATCAACAATCAGTTCAGCGTGCAGTCGACCGAGGGGATGCTGGCCAAGGCGCAGGACCAAGTGAACATCACGGTGAAGATTCCGCCGCAATACCGGGCCGACCCCATCTCGTTCATCAGCCAGGTGCAAAGCCTGACGGTCGAGGATCCGCCGGCTGAGGCGCGCGTCGTGATCAACGAGGCGGCCGGCAGCATCGTGATCGGCTCGGACGTGGGCATTGGGCCCGCGATCATTACGCACCGCAACGTGGTGATTGAGACGGGCGAACCGATCGCCGGAGCGAACCGTTTCGTGCCGATCGACCCGGCGTCGTCGCAGGGGGCCAAGCTGCGCTCGCTCGTCGAGGCGCTCAACGCCGTGCGGCTGCCGTCGGCCGACATCATCGAGGTCATCAAAGGATTGAATCGCAACGGCAAGCTGTATGGCAAGCTGATTGTCGAGTAACTCGCCAGGAACAAAACCATGCTCGAAATGACATCACTTGCCGGATCGCTGCCGCTGCCCAGCCAGCCCGAAGCGCCCAGCGCGCTCCAGCAGCCGCGCGCGCTCAAGCAAGCGAGCGACAACAGCGAGCTGCGCAAGACGTTTGACCAGTTCGTGGGTGAGACGTTTTACGGACAAATGATGGCATCGATGCGCAAGACGGTGGGCAAGGCGGCCTATTTTCATGGTGGCCGGGCCGAGGAAGTGTTCCAGGGGCAGATGGACCAGATTTTGACCGAAAAGCTCAGCCAGGCCGATGGCGGCAGCTTTGGCGACGCGATGTTTGAACTCTTTAACCTCTCACGAAAGTAACGTGTGATGGAAATCAATTGGGAGGCGGAAGTCGCCTCGCTGCTTGCCGAATTGTCGGCGGTCCAAGACGATTTGATGTCGGTGCTGAAGCGGAAGCGCGAGTGCTTGCGCGCCAGCGACCACGAGCAGCTGCTCTCGTTGCAGAGCGTCGAGCAAGCGATCGTCGATCGGCTGCAAGCGTGCCAGGATCGGCGCGCGCGGCTGCTGCAACAGGCGGGCGCGGCCGGCTTGCCGCATGATAGCGTACGCTCGCTGGCCGGCGCGCTGCCCACGGCGCGACAGCAGGGCTTGCCCCTCAAGGTCGACCAGATCAGCCACCGCGCACGCTTGCTCCAGCACCATAGTCTGACCAATTGGGTGATCGTGCAACGCACGCTGATCCACCTCACGCATTTGCTGGAGATTATTGCACGGGGCGGACGACTGCGTCCGACGTATGAAACGGGTGTATCCGACGAATCGAGCGGCTCGCTCGTCGATCAGGCGGCGTAGTGGATGCCGATGCTAGCCGTGCTGTCGTGGCTACCCAGGTAAGAACTCATGTCTTTGTACTCCGCACTTCAGGTTGCCAGTAACTCCTTGCAGGCCAATCAAATTGGCTTGCAGGTCGTTGGGCAGAACATTGCGAATGCCAACACCCCCGCGTATAGCCGCGAAGAGGTGGTGTATGTGCCCGCGCCCACTCAGCAACTGGGCAGTTTGTTCATCGGTTTGGGCGTCAAGGTCGAAGGGGTCATTCAGAAGGCCGATCAGTTTCTCAACGAGCGTTACCGAGCCGCGATTTCCGACACGGCCAGCAGCGCGGCGCAGGAGTCGACCTACAAAGACCTGGAAGCCTTGCTCGGCGTCTTGAACGATTCGAGCATCAGCAGTTCGCTGACCAAGTTCTTCAACTCGATTGGCGACGTGCTCAATCAGCCGCAGAGCTTGTCGGCGCGCAATTTGGCCACCTTGAATGGCGAGAACCTGACCGGCGACATCAAAAACCTCTCGATGCGCGTCCGTGACCTACAAGGGAGCCAAAACAGTCAGTTGCAAGGGCTCGTCAAAGACACCAACACGCACCTCGAGACGATTCGCAAGCTGAATTTGCAGATCTCCTCGCTCGAGGGCGGGGCCGGCTCCAGCGCCCAAGCGGTCGGCTTGCGTGATCGCCGGGACAAAGCCCTGCAGGATTTGTCGCAGCTCATTGGCATTCAGACCCAGGAACAGCCCAGCGGGGCCCTGAATGTGTTTCACAACGGCGAGTTTTTGGTTTTTGAAGGAGAGTCGCACCCTCTGTCGACCATGCAGACGGGGACGGGAAAAGACGCGCGGTTGAGTGTCGTGTATGCCGATACGGGCTCGCCCTTGAGCAATGCCGGGGGGCAAATTGCTGGCGTGCTGGCGGCGCGCGATGACATTCTCGGCGCGTTCTTGACCAAGCTCGACTCGTTTGCCAAGACACTGTCGTTCGAGTTCAACAAGATTTTCTCGTCCGGGCAAGGGCTCACTGGCTACACGTCGCTGACCAGTCTAAATCCCGTCAGCGACATCCAGAAGCCGCTCGACTCGGCGGGGTTGGCCAACGTGCCGATCAGCGGTGGGTTTGACGTGCTGGTCAAGGATCAACAAACGGGCCTGACGCAGACCAGCCATATCAACATCGACTTGAACGGCCTGAACAACAACGACACGACCCTCCAGAGCTTGAAAGAGTCGCTCACTGCGATCGAAGGCTTGTCGGTGAGCGTCAATACGGCCGGCGAGCTGTCGATCCAATCCGCGTCCCCCAACTTCGAGTTCGCCTTTGCCAACGACACCAGCGGTACCTTGGCGGCCTTGGGCATCAACACGTTTTTCACCGGATCGAGCGCCCAGGACCTCGGCGTCAGCGGAGCAATCCTCGACGATCCCAACAAGTTTGCCTCGTCGTTGGGAGGGGTCGGAAACGACACAGAAATCCTCAAACAACTGGCCGGCTTTTTGGACAAACCGCTCGACGCGCTGGGGGGAGACACGATTAGCCAAAGCCGCGATCGACTGGTCGCGGAGGTCACCGAGGCCTCGGCGGCCACGACTGCCGTGGCGGACGGTTTTCGCGCGTATGAGTCGAGCCTGCAAACCCAGCAGAGCTCCATCAGCGGCGTTAATCTGGACGAAGAGGCGGTCAAGATGATGCAGTTTCAACGTTCGTATCAGTTCTCGGCCAAGTTCATTTCCACCATCAACGAAATGCTCGAGATGCTGGGCCGTTTATAGAATGACATTATGACCTCGATTCATGGCATATCGACTTCGCGGGTGAGCGAAACACTTGACCGCGACGCGCTGTTGGCGAATATCCAAGCCCAGCGCGCCGCGCTGTTTCGGGCCCAGAGTCAAATCAGCACCGGACAGAAATACGCGCTGCCGAGCGAAAACCCCAGCCAATCGCTGCAAGGGGTCGCCACGCAAATCCTCTTGCAACGTCAGGCGCAGATCCAAACCAATCTGAACTCGACGGCTTCGTTTGTCGACAACTCGTCAAGCGTCCTGGCGAACATTCAATCGCAGATCACATCGATTCGCGCGCAGGGCCTGTCCGCCGTGGGGGTCTCCGCAGCCGAGCGAGCCACCGCCGTCCAACAACTCAACGCGACCATTGATTCGTTGCTCCGCTCGGCCAACACCGACTATGGCGGTCGCTATCTGTTCGCCGGTGCAAAAATCTCCACCGTGCCGTTCGTCACCCAGGGCGATTTTATTCAGTATCAGGGAGATACCCAACGGCTGGCCAGTTTCTCCGACATTGGCTCGCTGATCGACTCGAATGTCAACGGCGATGAAACGTTCGGAGCGCTGAGTTCCGGCGTGGTTGGTTCCGCCGATTTGAACCCCACCATTTCGGATGACACACCGTTGTCGGACTTGCGCAACGGACAAGGCATTAGCAAAGGGTCCATTGCCGTGTCGGATGGCGTGTACAAAAGCGTGGTCGATATTTCCGGCGCGGTGACGGTCGGTGACGTCGCACGATTGCTCGAAAAATATCCTCCCGGCTATGATCAGACGCCACCCAGCGGGCGGACACTCACGGCTCGTGTAACCCCCAGCGGCATCCAGATCACGCTCAACGGGGGCAACCTGACGGTCGCCGACGTGGCCAGCGGCGTCACCGCCGGTCAACTCGGCTTGCGCGGCCTCGGCGGAGCGGGACCCGGGCCGTTTCTCGGGGAAGACCTGAACGCCCGGCTGACGCGAACCACGCCACTCAGCAACCTGCTCGGCCAACCTCCGCGCGCGTACCTCAGCTTGAACGGCCAGAACAACGACCTGGTTGTGCAATCGACTTCCAACGGACCCGCGGCCAATGGCGTGACCGTGAAATTGGTCAATGACGCGTACTTCCAGGGTGGACCGGGCTTGCTCGCGGGAGGCGAAGTTGCCTCCTTCAGTGCCTCGGCCACCGCGGCGGTCGCCGCGCTGCGTTTGCCGGGTGCCGACAACGATTTGAAACTGACCGCGGTCACCCCCGGCTTGGCCTTCAATGACGTCCAGATCGATCTAGTCAATGGCGGCAGCATCGGAAACACCGCCACGGCCAACTACAGCGCCTCGTCCCCCAAAACACTGACGTTGACCATCGACGGCACGGGGGCCACCCAAATCGACACGCTCATTACGGCCATCAACAACTCGGGCTTCTTCACCGCCGCGCGCGACACGTCGGGCCCCGACGCGAATCTCAACTCCGCGGCGACGATTCCGGCTTCAGGCTTCGGAGCAAATCTCGCCAACACCTATAACACCGGCAGCGCCGCCAACACGCTCGTGGTGCGCATCGCGCCGTCCAGCAGCACGGCGCTGCATGTGATCGACGCTATCAATGCCACGGGTACATTCCAAGCCGCCCTCGATCAGAGCGAGTTGGGCAACGACGGGCTCGGGGCCGTGAACGACACGTTCTCGGAACCTACCGCCACGGGGACGCTCGCGGGCGGCACCGGCGAGAATCTCGACCTCTCGTCAGGTATCCAAATCGTCAATGGCGGAAAAACATACACGGTCACGTTTACCGAGGCCAACACCGTCGACGATCTGCTCAACGCCATCAATGGAGCCGGGGCCGGCGTGGTCGCCAGAATCAACGATCGCGGCGATGGCCTCAACATCCAATCGAACTTGAGCGGAGCGGACTTTTCCATCGGCGAAAACGGCGGCACAACCGCGACCCAACTCGGCATTCGCAGCTTGAACCAGACCACGGCGCTGAGCGGCCTGAATCATGGCTACGGAGTCGAGCGCGTCGGCGGCGGGGATTTTCGCATCACCCGGAGCGATGGAGTTGGCTTCGACATCGACCTCGACTCCGGCACCTATGCCACGGCGTCGTTCAACGGAGGCAGCACCAACGATGCCCTGATTTTTAGCAGCAAAACACCCGGCACGACGGGGAACACGTTCGCCGTACAACTCGTCGACGGCGGCTCAGGCAGCACCAACGGCGTCACCCTGGTCGGCAACACGCTGCAATTCTCCGTCGACGTCGCGGCCGGGTTCACCGCAAGCAACGCCATCGCGTTATTAAACGCCAGTCCGCTCGCCAGCAGCTTTGCCGCCCGACTCGACACCACAACCGATCCGGGCAACACCGGTTCGAGCAACCTTGCCGCGACGGGGCCCACGAGTTTTGCAGGGGGCCGCAGCTCGACGCTCACGATTGCTGACGTGCTCAACGTCATCAACAACCATCCGACCAATTTAGCCAGCGGAAACCCCTTGGTAGCCCAGCTCAATACCGTCGGCAACGGCATCCAACTCGTCGACAAATCAGGCGGCTCGGGCACGCTCTCGGTCAGCGCCTTAGCCTCCTCAAACACCGCCGTTGACCTGGGCCTAATTGCGCCTGGAGAGTTGAGCAGCGCCGAGCCAACCGTGAGCGGCTCCAGCCAAGTCCTGGCCGGCTCAGACGTGAATCCTCAAGAAGTTCGCGGCTTGTTCAATGCCGTGCTCCGCTTACGAGACGCCATTGAGGCCAACGATCCCAAGGCGATTGCGCGCGCCATTGAGCTGCTGGACGAGAGCACTCAAACCCATCTCAATCCCACACAAGCTGCGCTGGGCATCCGCGGCCAAAACCTTGATGACCTGAAGGCGCACTGGCAAGATCAAAACGTCATTCTAAGCCAGATCTCCAGCGACTTTCTCGATGCTGACTTGACCGAATCGATCTCGAATTTGCTGGCCTTGCAGACGAGCTACGAGGCCGCCTTGCGCGCCGCAGGCACACTCTCCAAGCTCAGCTTGCTCAATTTCATTTAGCGACACGGGCAGCCAGCTCCGGTAGTCGTCAAAGTCCACGCCTTCGGCCCGGTCTTCTCGAAGTGCCTGTGACCACTTAGAAGCATCTTCGACACACCCTGCATGGATTGCCTCGTCGACTTGTTAAACCATGCGGGTTAAGCCGGGGCTGGTCAAATCGCTGGGGAGCCGGACCCCCGCTGGTCGATCAACCATGCAAGCGTCGAGCGACCCCATCGTCACGCGATTGCCGGCGCCGCCACGGAAGGTAGGAGTGTATGCGAATTCGGACCCTGCGCTTTGGATCGGTGGAGATCGAGTCCACCGACATTTTGACATTTCCCAGCGGAGTTCTCGGACTGGAGAATTGCCGTCATTGGGTGTTGCTCGCCGACGCCGAGAACGACGCCTTGGGCTGGCTGCAATCGACGGAGCGGCCGGAAATGGCCCTGGCGGTTGTCAGCCCGCGCCGTTTTGTGAGCGATTATCAATTTCGCGTTTATCGCAGTGAGTTGACGCCGCTCGAGTTGACGCGCGCTCAGGATGCCCAGGTGTTGGTGATTGTCAGCCGCCAAGAGAGCGACCTGACGATCAATCTCAAAGCGCCGTTGGTGATCAACCTGGAGCGCCGCCTGGGGCGACAGGTGGTGGCCAATGGCGAGCTCCCCTTGCAGCATGCGCTGACTTCGCCGTCGACCGCGTTGAGAAAGACCGCCTAGACCGTAGCTGGCCCCCCCATATTCCTTTGCAATGCATGCGGCGCAAGCCGCCCAAATAGGAGTTCGTGAGATGCTTGTGTTGTCGAGACAGCGCGACGAAAGCATCATGATCGGTGACAACATCGTGATCACCATCGTTGATATCCGTGGCGACAAAGTCCGGTTGGGAATCAACGCTCCCACCGAGGTTCCCGTGCATCGGCAAGAGGTGTACGAAGCGATTCAACGCGAGAATCTCAAGGCGGCGCAGCTGGACCCCAAGGACACGCGCACCATTGGTCAAGCGCCCCCCATGCGGCCCGGCCGCAGCATCGAGTCCAAGCGCCGCGTGCAGCAGGAAAACCCTCGCGGGCCCGCCTAAGAGACACCTTCACGGCGAATACTGCCCAAGAAGTCGCAAGCAAACCACGAGAGCATGATGAACGTAACGAAAAAAACGATTTTTTCGACGACTGATCCGCGTAAAGGTTAAAGATTCCCTCTTTTCTGTTAACCCCGTGATGCATGCAGACGATGAAACGTATTGGAATGCTATCAGGCGAACGGCTCGTAGCGCACAACACTTGCCCAAACCTGTTGCGACATTTTGGCACGAAATTTCACCACAGTGCAATTCGTGACCTACCGTAGTTTAACGACCCGTGTGGAAACAATTTGTCCGGGCTCTCGAAGCTAGGCATTCCCGCCGCTCGCGACCCAAGAACCAACATTCTAGTGAAGGGTGTCTTCAATGACGCGTATTAACACCAACCTCAGTTCGATTATCGGCCAGAACATTTTGAGCCGGAATCAGAGCACGTTGCAGACAGCCTTGACCCGTTTGTCGACCGGTTTACGCATCAACTCGGGCAAGGACGACCCCAGCGGTTTGATCGCCAGCCAGGTGCTGGGATCGGAACTCACCTCGATCGGTGCTTCGATCTCGAATAGCCAACGGGCGAACAACATCGTCTCGACGGCCGACGCGGCCTTGTCGCAGGTCAGCTCGCTGCTCAACGATATTCGCGGCTTGGTGCAATCATCGGCCAACAAGGGTGCCATCTCCTCAGCCGAAGTCGCCGCGAACCAAGTGCAGGTCGACTCGGCCCTCCAGAGCATCACCCGTATCGGTCAAACCACCGTGTTCGGTGGCGAACAACTGCTCAACGGCAACAAGGCGTTCAACGCGTCCGGAACGGTCACCGGCGTGTTTTCCAGCACCGTCGACATCAAGGTCAGCTCGTTTGATCCTTCGGCCGCTCGCAGCGGAACCGGCAACGATGTCACGGTCGGCTTGACCCAAGGCGCGACCAAGAAGACGGTCGATGTCGTCGGCGACAGCCAAGTGGTGGGCGGCACCAGCAGCCTGCGCAATCTGTCGCTCGGACAGAGCACCCGCACCACCTCGACGTTGTCGACCTCGGCCTTGTTCAGCGGCTTGTCGACCGACTCCACGAAGGCTACGCGGACGATCACCCAGGCCAACTTGGCCGCCTTGGCCAACACCGGCAGTGCCGACGGCACCGTGACGCTGCAAATCACCGGCGTCAATCAGGCGGGTACCGCCACCAGCCACACGCTCGCGGCGATCAACACCGCCACGCTCAAAAGCAACACCGGCCCCGGTTATGCCGGCAGCAATGCCTTGGTTAACGCGGTCAATGCCCAGGAAACGACCACCGGTGTGCATGCCGCGGTCGAGAGCAATGGCAACGTGACGCTCACGTCGAGCTTCTTCGGCTCCGCCTTCAATATCAACCTGCAAGCCACCTCGGCGACCGGCACCAAGTCAACTCGCACGATCAACGCCACGGGCGGCGGCAGCGATTTCGACGACATCGTCGCCGACGCAGGCACGAACGTGACGTTTGACGTCGTCCAAGGCGCCAATACCGACACGATCACCGTCAGCATTAACAGCCTGATTGCGGCCGGTGGCACGAACGCCTTGCGAGGCGCCTACATCGCGTCCCAAATCACGGCGCAAAACACCAACACCGGCGCGACGGCAGCGGCCGACGCCAACGGCAATATCACCATCACCGCCGCGGCCAATAGTGCCACGGCAATTACCGTCGGCAACGTCGGTGGCACGACCTCGGCCCCCAATCAGTTAGTTTTGACCAACACCTTGGGCGCGTCGACCAGCAGCGTCGGCATCGCCGACGCCACGGCGCTGAGCAACTTCAACACCATCGTCGGCTCGCAAACCAACGGCACGGTGAGCACGCACTCGACCGTCCTGACTATCACCGGCAACAAGGGAACGGCTAATATCGACCTCGGCACGCTGACCGACGGCGCGAACAGCAAAGGCAACGACGTGTTGCGCAACTACAACCCGTCGACCAATCAAACCGGCGTCAATGCCTTGATCGGCTTGATCAACTCGCGAATCGGCTCGACCGGTGTCAAGGCGACCATCAACAGTTCCAACAACATCGTGTTGACCAGCAGCGGCGTCGGTTCGACCTCGTTGGCCTCGATCGACTATGCCTCGGGCAACACGGCCAGCACCGCGGCCGATGACACGCTGTTCTCGACGACCGGCACGGTCACCAGCCAGACCGGCGTCAATGGCACCTCGAACCAGACGACTTATAAAATCGTCGGTGACCTAGGCTCGGCCACCATCACCGTCAATAACGATGACGTGATCAACAACTCCCAGTCGCTGGCCGACTCGATCAATCGTGTCACGGCGCAGACCGGTGTGTCCGCCTCGACCTCGGGGGGCAATTTGGCCAACCTCTCCTTGAGCAGCCAGAACTACGGTGCCAACGCCGTACTGAGCTTCACCGCCATCTCCAGCACCAACTCGGCCGATGTGGACCTGATCAATGGGACCAGCACGCAAGTGGCCTCCGCGGGTTCCGATGTGAAGGGTACGGTCTCCACCACCAAGGGAACCGCGAGCTTCACCGGCAGCGGTGCTCAAATCAACTACTCCGACACGGCCATCAGCTTCATCGCTGACACCTCGGCCTCGATCACGTCACCCACGGCGGCCAAGACGACCGTCGTCGGGACCGCTGGGGCGGGAGCC
Organism: uncultured Planctomycetaceae bacterium; assembly: GCA_964652155.1. GTDB lineage: Bacteria > Planctomycetota > Planctomycetia > Pirellulales > PNKZ01 > CAZZBK01. The sequence continues at coordinate 13,029 of CAZZBK010000031.1, forward strand.
GGCCTGAATAACCTCACCGGTACGCAAAGCGATACGATCACTTTCCAACTGACTGGCTATGCCAACGGCGCGTCGACCTCGACCTCGATCAGCGTCAATGTCGCCGCGTTGAAAGCCGATAGCCGCGTGCTCATCGACGCCATCAACAAAGTTTCGGTGACCAGTGGCGTCAAGGCTAAGATCGATCCGAACGCCGTGTCGAATAACGGTGCCAGCGTGGTCATCGAATCGACCAGCCTCGGCTCGGGCGGCAGCGTCGGTATCACCGCCACAGCCGCCACCCAGGCCGGAGACGTGACCATTTTCAACAACGCAGCCACGCAAACCTCGACCACGCCGGGTTTGAACGCGCCTGCCACGGCCACCGCCAGCTTCGATGTCACCGGTGGCGCGCTTTTCCAGATCGGACCCGAAGTCAAGTTCTCCAATCAGGTCAACATCAGCATCGACGCGGTCGATACCAACCTGCTCGGTCGAAACGTCAACACCACCGGAACCAAGGCCCTCAGTGCTCTGGCAACCGGCGGGACCGATCAGCTCAGCAGTGCCGACCTGGGTGACGCGGCCAAGTTGGTCGATCAGGCGATCAGCGAGATTTCGACCCTCCGCGGTCAACTCGGTGCCTTGCAGAAAAACGTGTTCGAGAGCAACATCGCCAGCTTGCAATCAAGCTACGCTCAAGTCACGAGTGCTCAAAGCCAGATTCAAGACGCCGACTTCGCCTCCGAAACCGCCAACCTCACCCGCTCTCAGATCCTGGTGCAAGCGGGTACCTCGGTCTTGGCGATTGCCAACTCGGCCCCGCAACAAGTGTTGGCCCTCCTCCGGAACGGCTAAATCGTTACGCTAGCATTCGCCGGTCGGTGACCCTACTGTCACCGACCGGCTTTTTGTTTTTCGTAACCCGCAATCTTTATCTGGTCGATAAATCCCTCAGGGAGGGGTTGCGCGATCTTGTTGGGGAGGAGTTCTCACCCGGATCGCGTCGGGAACGAGGAACCGATCGATGGCTTCCGTTACGTCCGGCGTTGGGCTCATCAGTGGCATCGACAGCGGCTCGCTGATCGACAAGCTGATCGCGCTCGAGGCCAAACCACGCGACCTGGCCCAAGCCCAGATCGATAAAAGCACAAACAAAAAGACCGCCCTGCTCGGCCTCTCGGCCCAACTACTCGGCTTGCAAGGGGCAGCCGCGGCACTCGGTTCCGAAAAAACCTTCAGTGCCCGGCAAGCCACGGTCTCCAACCCCAGCGTGCTCAGCGTCAAAACCGACACCGGCGCGGTCCTGGGGTCCACGCAATTCGTCGCCGTCCGACAGGCCCAAGCCCAGCAACTCATCAGCAACGGTTACCCCGACACCGACTCGACCAAGCTCTCGGCCGGCACCATCTCGATCAAACTCGGCGGCTTTGTCAACAACTCGACCGGGCTCAATACCCTCAACGGGGGCAGCGGCGTCCCGCTCGGGAAAATCCAGATCACGAACCGCGCTGGGGCACAAAACGTCGTCGATCTCTCCGCCGTCAAAACCGTCGATGACGTCATCTCTGCCATCAACTCAACCCCCAACGTCGGCGTCCGAGCCAGTGTCTCGGGCGATCGACTCGTGCTCTCCGACACGACCGGCGCGACGGCGTCGACCATCCGCGTCAACGAGCTTGGCAGCACCACCGCGGCCGCGCTCGGCTTGACAACCGACACCGATGGCAGCGACACGACACTCACCGGCAGCGACATCGTCCGGCTCAGCGGCTCGACCAAGCTGACCAGCTTGAACGATGGACTCGGCGTGCGCCGCAACGCCAGCGGCACCGATTTTCAGCTCACGCTCAAGGATGGCAGCACCGTCGACGTGGGGATCGCCGCTGCCACGACGGTTCAGGATGTGATCGATGCCATCAACAACGATTCCGAAAATGGTGGCAAAGTCACCGCCAGCCTCGCCGCCAACAACAAGAGCTTAAAGCTGACCGACAACACCGCCGGAGGCGGCACGCTGGCCGTCTCGGCGCTCAACGCCTCCCATGCCGCCGCCGACCTCGGGATCCTCGGCAGCGAACAAGGTGCCGGAGTGCTCACCGGAAAACGCACCCAAGCCACGCTCAACTCGGTGCTCCTCGCGAACCTGCAGGGCGGTTCCGGAACAGGCACGGCCGGGTCGATCCAACTCACCGACCGCAGCGGTCAATCCGCATCAATCGACCTCAGCTCGGCCGCTTCGCTCGACGACGTCGTCACCGCCATCAACAATGCCGGACTCGGGCTCTCGGCCGCCATCAACTCAGCCGGCGATGGCCTGCAAGTCACCGACACCACCGGTAGCACCAGCTCGAATCTTATCATCAGCGACACCACGGGCACGCTGGCTGCGAGTCTCAATATCGCCGTCAACGCAAGCCTCAGCAGCGTCAACAGTGGCGACCTCAACGCACGTTATATCAGCAGCTCAACGCGGCTCGACGGCCTCAACGGCGGCGAAGGGGTCCAGCGCGGCAAGTTCAATATCACCGACAGCCTCGGCCGTACCCGCGTGGTCGACCTCTCAAGCTCGAGTGTCGAAACCATCGGCGACGTCATTCAAGCCATCAACTCCTCCGGCTCCGGCGTGCTCGCCAGCATCAACTCGACCGGCGATGGCATCCTCGTGACCGACACGGCTGGCGGCGGCGCTCAACTGCGCATCGACGAGAATGGCGGTCGCACCGCCGCTGACCTGCACCTGCTCGGCAGCGGCACGGGCTCGATCGACGGCGCCTTCCGCTACACGCTCACCGTCACGGCCGAAGACACGCTGCAAACCCTGTTCAACAAAATTGCCTCCGCGCCGAGCATTCCCATCAATGCCTCGCTGACCAACGACGGCTCGGCGAACGACCCCTACCGCATGATCATCGGCAGCACGCGCAGCGGCGCGGCCGGGCGTTTGCTCATCGACACCGGCTCGACCGGGCTTAACTTCTCGACCCTCGCCGCCGGACAAGATGCCCTATTACAAGTCGGCACCGGGGGCACGCCGTTGCTATTCGCCTCGAGCGACAACTCCTTCCAGCAGGTCCTCACCGGCGTGAGCGTCACGCTGCTCGGGTCCAGCAAGGATCCCGTCGCGGTCAACGTGGCCCAAGACAACTCGGCCATCACCACCGCGCTGCAAGGGGTGGTCGACCGGTTCAACAGCACGGTCGACGCGATCGACAAAGCAACCACCTACGACTCCACGACCACCACCGCCGCCACCCTGTTCAACGACTCGACCACGCTGCAAATTCAAATCCGCATCAATAACCTCGTGCTCGGCAACTTTGGTCCCGCTGCCGGTTCCATTCACAACCTCACCGACCTGGGCATCAGCTTCTCGGATGGCAAGCTGCAATTCGACACTTCGCGGCTCGACCAGGCTCTCGATGACAATCCCGCCGCCGTCAAGGATTTTTTCAAGACCTCGTCGACCGGTCTCGCCGATCAATTCAAGACCGGTTTGACCGGGCTGACCGACAGCTTCAGCGGCATTATTGCCCAACGCACGCAAAGCATCGATCAGGACGTGACCAACTACCAGCAGCGACTCGTGACGCTCAACGCTTCGCTCGATGCGCGACGCGCCTTGTTGCAGGCCCAGTTCAATGCCATGGAAGCCGCCCTGGCCGCCCTCAAATCACAATCCTCCGCGCTCGGCGGCATCCAGAACCTATTCAATACGACCACCTCGAGCAGTTCGAGCAGTTAACCTTTTACACCTCCGGTGACTCACCACGATGGACTCCCAAAACTATCTCGAAACGGCCGTCCGCTCCTCGACTCCGCAAAAGTTGCGGCTCATGCTCATCGACGGCGCGATCCGCTTTGTGACCCTGGCCGGTCAGGAATTTCGCACGGGGCGACGCGATCCGGCCTGCGACGCCCTGGCCAACGCCCGCGCCGTGATCGACGAACTCATCACCAGTGTCGATCGCTCGCAACTCCCCGAGCTGACCAACCGGGTTGTCGCGCTCTATGTCTTCATGGGCGAACGGCTCGCCATGGCCGGCTTTAACTACGACCTCAAGCTGCTCGATGAAGTGCTCGCCCTACTCGCCATCGAACGCGACACCTGGCGGCAGGTCTGCGAGCAGCTCACGCAAGCCCCGGTGGCCAAGTCCATCGCTCCCGCCCCACACATCCGAACGGCCAACGAAATGCTCGACACGATCGACTCCCTCGGCGGCTTCTCGCTCGAAGCGTAACAGCCGCTCACAACATGCCTGGGGACGGTCCCAATTAGATCGAGGGCCCTCGATCAAATTGGGACGGTCTCCCCTGCTCCGCCAGCATGTTGTGTGTCGCTCGGAGCTTCAGCCGGACGACTTGAGCCTCACGGGCAGTCGATCGATCTTGGCCGCGAGAATGAAATCGTTCTCCGACAGGCCGTTGATCGCGTGCGTCCACAACTCGATGGCCACGTTGCGATAACCGACCAGGTGCAAGTCGGGGTGATGGCCGTCGGCCTCGGCCAACTCGGCGACCTGATTGAAAAACTCCAGCCCCGCTAGAAAGTTTTTCACGACCCACTCTTTGCGAATCCGCCCGTTGTCGTGCACGAGCGACCAACCGGGCAGCGTCTTGAGTTGCTCGGCGGACTCGGCCGCGCTGTAGGGCTCAAGCCCCCCCTCGCACGGTCGGCATTTCTTCGCGACAAGCTGCTGAGACGTTTGGCATGCCATAATGAACTGCGCCTCCACGGGACTGTTGCGCTCGACGACACCAATCGTATTCTCGGGAGTCGCTCGCGCGGCGTCAATCGAGGCGAATGGATGCTCCAAGATCGGGTGGCCCTGACAACTTGTTGTCAGGGTGGCGCAGCCACACGAGGCGATCGTGGCGAGAACTTATCGCGCCTCTGGTTGCCCACGGCAACCTCGACAACAAGGTGTCGAGGCTACCCGGCGACTTTCAATCGAGGCGCGGCACTCTTGACTCGGCGGCCGTTCGACCGATGATGGACGACATGGCCCTCTCCCCGCCGCGACGAGCTGCCGCTTCACTTCCCCCCCTGCCCCAGGTCGTTTTCGAAGACGACGACCTGATCGCCTTCGACAAGCCCAGCGGGCTGTTGGCCGTCCCCGATCGCTGGGACGCCGCGCTCGTGAACCTGATGCAACTGGTTCACGACCGGCTCGACCCGCAGTGGGCCAACGTGCATCGGCTCGATCGCGAGACCAGCGGCGTGATGCTGCTGGCCAAGCACTCCTCGGCCTTGCGTCACGTCAGCGAGCAGTTCGAGTTCCAGCAGGTGCGCAAGACCTACCTGGCGCTGGTTCAGCCGTCCCCCGCGGATGAGCACGGCACGATCGATGCCCCGCTCGTCGATGATGAGCGCAAGCCGGGACGCATGCGCGTCGCGGCGCATGGCAAGCCATCGCAAACCGACTATGGGGTGCTCGAACGCTTGCGCCCGGCATTCGGCTGGGTCGAACTACACCCACGCACCGGCAGGACTCATCAACTGCGCGTGCACCTGGCGCTGCTCGGGTGTCCGATCGTGGCCGACGCGCTGTACGGGTCGGGGACGAGCGTGCTCCTCTCGGACCTGAAGCGAAACTACAAGCCGACCGGCGATCAGGAGCGTCCGCTGCTCGACCGCCTCGCGCTGCATGCCGCGAGCCTCACGCTCACGCATCCGACGTCGGGCAAGCCGCTCACGATCAGCGCCCCGCTGCCGAAAGACTTGCAGGTACTGCTCAAGCAGTTGCGGAAAATCCGCTAGCCGCTGCTTGTCGAATGCCGCGACCCGCGGCCGTCCTTCGCTGAGAGTTCATGCTGCTCGAATGCGAAGGGGACCGTCCTCGACCGTTTTAGGATCGGCCTTAAATCCGCACGAAGATTTTCTGCCGATACATCCACAGGCAAACCAACCACAGCACCAACAGCACGCTGAGCCGCTCGACGATGGGTCCGTACAGGCCACTGAACAGCCGGCTGGGCAACTCGCCGCCGAGCTGCGCGTTGATCCAACCGACCGCGTGTCCGTAGTACAGTTGAAAGTGCTGAATGAGCGCGTCGCGCGTCGAGCCTTTGATCATCTGGCTCATCATGTACATGGCAATCGAGTTCATTCCCACGACGACCAGCGGAAAGGCCCATCGGCGGCAGCCCACGACGTCGACCAGCCAGTAGAACCCGGCCAGCATCCAGAGCACCCCTCCGCCGCTGTACAGCATCCAGGCAGGTGTCCAGATGCGTTTGACGATCGGGCAGATCGTGAAGTTGGCGGCGATGCCGAGCCCGAGCAGCACCGCGCCCCAGCCCAGCAACCAACGCAACCGCGTGCGACTGTCGGGCCCCGTGCGCATCACCTCGCCCGCCAGCAGCCCGAGGATCATGGTGGCCAGCGCGGGAATAAAGTTGAGCGTGGCATAGCCGCCGGTGTTGAACTCGAACGGCTTTTCGCGCGGCAGCCAATTGAGCAGCTTGCGATCGACCGCCGCGGCGAAGTTGACGTTTTTGCTCCACGGTCGTTGAAAGCCGTCGAGAATCACGCCGTCCGAGCGTTCCTTTTCGGTAATGCCGTACTGGGCCCAGGTCGACTCGTCGGGGAGTTGGTACTGATAGAAGGCCCACCAGTTCCAGAGCAAAATAAACGCGATCGAGGCGACCTGCGCGCGGCGGCTGCACTGGGCCAGCCCGAACAAAAACAAGTAACCCAACCCGATCTGGCACAGGACATTGGCAAAGGTCCAATTCGTCGTGGGGACAAAATCGGCGTCCAGGCCCGTTCGCTTGAACGTGAACTCGGTCGATAGAAACACCCCCATCAGCACGAGCACGACCGCGCGGAGGATCGCGTGTCGCCAGGCGGCCGCGTTGCTCTCGCCCCTCGCCTGACGGTTGGCATACGAGTACGGCAGGGCCACGCCCACCATGAACATGAACGCCGGCTGGATCATATCCCACACCGAGAGCCCCCAGAGCGGCATCGACTCGGGAACGTTGGTCAGCGTGACCCACGGGACATGCTCGAGCAGCCCGGCCAAGTTGTGCCACAGGGGCGTTTCCTCGCCGTTCTTGCGGAGCGTCGCCGCGACGGTGGGCACCCCCAGGCTGGCCGAGGCCATCGAGAGCATGATGAACCCACGATACGCATCGAGCGACATCAGACGTTCGGAAGACATGGTGGGACGTGATGGGTGATGAAGGCGGTAGGATGCACGAGGGACGCCCAGGCATCGTACCGCGAGCGGCAGCCGACTGCAAAAAGAGAGGGGAGGTCAGCCGACTTCGTTGGCCGCGCTCACACAGGATTTTTCGTTAGCCGCGACGCGCAGCGGAGCGCGTAAACGTTGCGAACTCAGCAGGTTGGCCGCGCTCACGCGCTCCGCTGCGCGTCGCGGCTAACGAGGACGTGAGTGCAGTGCCTCACTCATTGATCGCGTCGAGCATGTCTTGCAGGATGAATTTTTGGGGCAAGGGCTCGTCCAACTGCTGCAAGACCTGCTGATACATCACGATCGGCTCGCGCAGCGACTCGCTCGTCTGATCGTCGAGCAGCACCGCATGGGCGTCGATCACCCGCCGCCAGCGGACGAACGCGTCCTCAAAAAGCTTGCGTGACTCGACCAAATCGGCATCGATTTTGAACAAGGCGACCGCATGATTGAGCAGCCGCCGCGCCTCGCGGGCATCGTCCAACTGCTCGATCTGGCAGCGCTCGACCCAATAGTCGCGGTTGAGGATTTTGAGACTTTGCTCGAGGGCGTCTTTTTTGTCGGCCAAGAGCCTCCCTTCGGCAGCCAGCTTCTCGGCCGCGGCACGCTGCTCAAGCGGCACTTGAGCCGCGGCCTCATGGTAGGTGATGTTCATGAGTTGCTTGACTTGCTCGAACAGCCCCTGCTGCTTTTTGGTTCGCTGCGCTTCGGGGGTCGCCACCGCCTCGCGTTGTTCGGGCGTGAGTTTCGCCTGCCGCTCGGCGGTCATTTTCTCGCGCAGACCGGGCGCGATGTCGAACAACGCTCGCTCCACGGCCACGAGCCGCTCGACGATCGAGGCGGCGTCCTGAAACCGCAGCACTTCGCCTTGGCCCAACGCAAACTCGCGGCTGTCGAGTTGCCGCCATTGCTCGGCCGATTCGTGCCAGTGTCCGCGAATCCGGGCGAGATAGCTCTGATCGAGTTCCCGCAACCGCTCAGCGCGGCGGTCTGGCTGTTCTTTCGGCCGCGACAGTTCCTGCTCGATGGCTTGCCGGTGATCGCTCTCGAGCGCGACGGCCCCAAACATCTGCGCCCGAATGGACTCCGAGCAGATCACGATCGGGTTGCCGAAATTGAGTGGCCGGTTCTTGTGATCGGCGGCATCGACCACCAAGCGATAGTAGTCACGGGCAAACAGCCAATTGTCGCGCTGCTGCACGAACTGATCGCGATGAAACGGATCGTCGTTCATGAACAACCGGCGGAACAAGAGCCGATCGTCCCCTTTGCCGATCTTGTGCCCCACGATCCAGCCGGTGTAGTAGAGCAGTTGCGGATTGTCTTCGAGATAGGTGCTGCCGCGCTGCAGGTACCGGATCCCTTCGATGACTTGCTCGTATTTCTGCCGCCGGTCGTCGAACTCGCCCGCCACGTTATAGGCCAGGTTCCAGGCCTGGAACTCCCAGACCTTCGGGTAATACGGCTGTAAGTGACTCAATTGATCGAGCGCGAGTCGATAGCCCGTCCAGTCTTGGTGATCTTTGAGCTTGTCGGCCTGGTTCCAGAGAATGACGTTGGCAAAGCCACCCAGCCCGAGCGACACCAGCCGCAGGGTCTCGCTGCGGGGGTCGATCTCTCCGATGTCGGCCGCGCCGAGCCGATGCCGGGCGCGAAGCTGCGCGAGCTGCCCACCTTGGCCCGCGTGTCGATCGGACGGGGCCGGCTGACTCAACATCGACAACGGAAGCAGCAGCGCGACGAGCAGCGCCACGAGCACAAGGCGCCGCCGCGACAGTCCACGAAATTCGCTCATGCCGCCACCTCGCGGGCTCGGAACAACACATAGCCAACTAAGAACAAGGGCACGACGAACGCCAACGACATGACCAGTTGAATTTGCAGCGCCGGGTCCCAAGGGATGTCGTAGCCATTCGTCACGTAGCTGTTACAGCTCGTGGCGTACAAGTCGGGGAGCAACTGGCAGACCTTGCCCAGCACCCAATCCGACACCGTGTCGAGTGACGTGGCCACTTGGCTCGCGGTTCCCGCGTCGAGCGGCACCATCGCGGCCTTGTTCTGGCCGATGCGGAGCAGCGACTCGAACGTGCCGCCGCCGTAGGTCTTGCCGCTGGCAAGTTGCAGCAGGTCGGCCCGAAAGTAACCGCCGATGAGCACGCTGATCGTGCCCAACATGGCCACGGCTCCGCTGAGAAACGTGCTCCAGGTGACCCCAAACGACACCACGAGCAGCATCTGGCACCAGATGCTCAGGAGCGCTTTGAGGTAGTTGTAGACGACCGAGCCTTCGCGCGCCAGCAGATAGACGTCGGGCTGAGCGAGTCCGAAATAGGTCCCTTGCTCCAAGCACGAAAGTTGCACTTCCAACTCGCCGTCATTGGCCAGGTCCTCGAACAAATCGGCGGTTTGCCCTTCCTTGTCGAGCAACTGCCGCGGAATGAGATGCCGGTCGACGACAAACTCGTGGGCAATGAAATTGATCGGTTCGCTCGTGCGGCCCGAGCGCGGATTGCGACACACGATCGAGCCGACGACCCCTTGATCGTTTTCGGCCTTGCGTGTGCGGTAAATCTTTAGATCGAGATCGATCGGGACGCCGTTGGGAAAGCGGTCGGCCGTGACGCCCTCGAAGCGCCACACGGCCGCGGCCAGTGTGCCCCCCTCGACGTAGCTGCGATACGTCCAAAGGTACCCGACGTTGGTCCCCTTGGTGGTCTGATTGCCCGCCCGGTCGAAAAACCGCAACTGCTGGCCGTAGAGCGGGACGCGCGCGTGCAATTGCTCCTGGGGTGGCCCGAGTTCGTAGTGCTTTTTACCATCGCGCGTCACGACCGCGACCGGATGCCAATGTCCGTGGATCTCATCGGTCCCCAGCGTGCCGTCGGAGTACTCGGTGACCAGGTGCGTGTGCCCTTGCTCGCGCGACGACTTGCCCTGCCGCGCCGCGCCGTCGTGCGTGATCGACGCGAGCCGTTGCAAGTCAGCATCCTGAATCGTGTGCGAGTGATTCAGCGAGCGGATCACAAACAGGTAACTGATCAAACCGAGCAACAGCAGCTGCGCGGTGCCGATGGCGGCAATGCCCAACACCCGGCCAAGCACGATCTCGCTGGAACGAACCGGCTTGGTGACGAGCGTATAAATGGTTTTGTTCTTTAACTCGCCGGGCAACACGAACACGCTCATCAACACGGCCGAGCCGAGCGACAAGAACGTGACGCTCGACATGGCAAAGTTCAGGTACTGTGCCGTGGGGTCGAACGTGGCGGCGTCAAAGAACCAGACGGCAAACGCCAATATGACCAAAAACGCCCCCACGCCGGCCACCAACTGTCGCCGCAGCGACTCGCGGGTCGTGAGCCAGGCCAACGCCCAGACACGCCGCGGCGAGGTCCGGACCAGATCACCGCCTGCTTCCAACAACCACGTCACCAGCAACTCGCCGGCACGCATCGCCCCGTGCGACAGCGACAGGCGAAGATACGCCAGCAGCAACAGCCCAAGCAGCGACGTCCCCACGACGAGGCTCCAGTCCGGCAGCGCCTCGGCGAACCACGTCTGAAATTTGACCAACCCACCCTCGAATACCATTCGCGGAGTTCCTTAACCTGATGCGCTACGGTGCTGATTCTGGGCTGGACTGCGGCGCGTCGTCGGCCTGCTGCACGATTCGCAGAAACAACTCTTCGAGCGTCGACGCGGGCGTGCCACTCGAGAGCAATTGGCCCTGGTGCCGCTCGATGACGGCGCGTACCTCGGCGATCGCCTCGGCCGACAAGGGCGAGGCGCGCAACTCGGTCAGGCTGTGAATGCGCAGCAACTCGTCGACCCGTCCCAGCAAACGCCGCTCACCCTGATGCAAGATGGCAATCCGATCGCAGACGTCTTGCACGTCGGCCAACAGGTGCGAGCACATGATGACCGTCTTGCCGCGCCGCTTGAGTTCGATAATCAAGTCTTTCATCTCGCGGCAGCCGATCGGGTCCAAGCCGCTGGTGGGCTCGTCCAAAATGACCAACTCCGGATCGTTAATCAGCGCCTGGGCCAAACCGATACGACGGGCCATCCCCTTCGAGTACTCGCGCAGCGGCCGATGGCGGGCCCGCTCCAGGCCTACCAGGGCGATCAACTCGTCGGTCCGTTGTCGACGCACCGCCTTGGGCAACTCAAAAAGTCGACCGAAAAAGTCCAGCGTCTCGTCGGCATTCAGGAAGCGATAGAGATAGGTCTCCTCGGGCAGATAACCAATCCGCTGGTTCTTTTGCACATCGGTGGCTTTGCAGCCCAGCACCCGCATTTCGCCGCCGGTCGGGTACAGCAGACCGAGCAATAGTTTGATCGTGGTCGTCTTGCCCGAGCCGTTGGGCCCCAGCAGGCCAAAAATCTCGCCGCGCTGCACGGTCAGGTCGAGGGCGCGGAGTGCCTGGACCTTTTTTCGACCCCAGAAGTCGCGGTAAACCTTGCTCAAGTTGCGGGTTTCGACGACCGTCTCCGTGGCCGTCAGGGGCGCTGCCGAGGGGGGTGACGTGATGGCGTTAAGACTCATGGAGGGTTCAACTTCCGACGAATATGTTCGTTCGCTACGGATGCAGTATTATTACGCAGCCCCGTGGGTTCGGGTTCGGTCGCCTCGTGCAGATCCTTCAGCACGCACGGCCGAGCATCCCGGCCCTGGGCCGGGGAGTCCAATATGGTAGCAACCCCCTGCGCTGCGAGGTGTTAATTTACAATAAAACTTGGTTCCAATCCTGTGAGCGCGCACCCCTTTGACGACCCCGGCTCGATCGGGTAGGTTACACGGCTTGTCGTCTCGGCGCGGCGGTTCGCCCCGGGCATGCGGTTTCCCAATCATTTACGTTGCGGTTGTCCGATGGCCAAGAAGCGAAGTAAGGTCAGTGCGCGAACCAAGAAAAAAGATCCGGTATTCGTCGAGGGGGAACGTCCCCGTCCGATGTATATCGATTACCGCGATCTCGAGCTGCTCAGCAAGCTGACCAGCCGACAGGGCAAACTGCTCGGTCGTCGCAAGAGCGGCTGCACCGCGGTGAGCCAGCACGCCGTCGGTCAGGCCGTCAAGCGTGCCCGCTTCATGGCGCTGCTCCCCTACGTCGGCGAATAAGCCAAGCGCTGCTCCCCTACCGTTGGCGAATATGCTAACGGGGCGAATAAGCCAACGGCAGCGGCGTAGCTATTTCTGCACCGTGTTCAACGCCTTCACATGGGCGGTGAACGCTTTGCTCAGCGCATCGAGATCTGTGCCGAAGTGCCGCGTGAATTTGCGCACTTTTTCTTCCTCGCTCAACTCGTCGAGCGGCTGCATCTGGCTGATGTCGGCCAGAAAGTTTTGAAACTCCACGCGGCGTTTCTCGGCCAAAAAATGGGTCAGCCCCCAGGCGCAGGCGTAGCCGGTCGCATTGAGCGAATCGGTCCCCACGATCGCCGCCATCAAATCATCGACCGCGTCGTCACGCTTGCTGGCCGAGGTGTTGGCGCTCAAGCCACTGCGCGCACTCACGGCCGAGATCATCACCTTATTGAGCGCCAAGAGCCGCAACTCATTGATGCGTCCAACCCCTTTCCAACGCACGTCGCTCGTGATGTCGGTCGGGGCAAAATACTCGGCGAGCCCCTCGCTGATCCAGATCGGCCAGCGTGACAACCGCTGCTGAACACCGATATTCGCCAAAATTTGATGCACCCCCTCATGCGCCACCGTCGCGATCGCCTCGCGGACCGCGATCTCCGGAGCGACCCGACTGAGCGCCGAGTGCTCGTACATCGCCACGCGATTGTCGAGCTGACTGTAATACGCGACCACCCCCTGGGGCATCTTGCGATAGTCCTGAAACTCGCCGTCGGTCCGGAACATCAGCACCACCAACAGCGTGTCGGGGTCATGCACCGGCACCTTCATCCGCTTGAAGTAGTCGTACAACGGCTGGTACATCGTCTCCAGAATGCGGCTCGTGCCGGTGTAAAATGTCTCGCTCGTGTTGTACACGTAGGCAAAGCGATTGGTCGTCTTGACACGAAAGCCCGCGAAACTCGCCTTGAGCCTCTCGACCAGCGCCTTTTTATCGAGTTGCACGAACGGGCGATCGGTGGGCGTCGAAAGCTTTTTTGATTTCTCGTCGAGTCGCCCGTCGGGCAGCAACACCAGATAGGTGTCGCGCGTCTCAGCGTGGATGCGCGCCACGACGGTCCCCAGGTCGTCGTCGTTGACCAACACCCGGCGGCTCGTGTCGTTGCGGGCTGTTTTTCCGCTCGAAGGCGTCGATTTTGGGGCGGCCGACGAGCTCGACGGGGCCGACGAGAGCGTGGGGGGTTTGAGGGGCGTGGCCGACTTGCCGGCCGGTTGCGCGACGAGTGTCGCCGAACAGGCCAGGCCCAGCGCCACCACGCCCAGGCTCGCGAGACCCCAGAGTTTTGCCGCCATGATGCGCCGGTCCTCGTCGATCCGAAAAGAACTCTTGCTCAAACCCGCTCTCGTGAGCTTACCGCAGCCGCCAGCGACAAAGCAAAACAATTTCTCAGGCTTGTCGACTCGGCTGGAAACACGGTCTGAATCGGCTATAACGGCAGTAACTCTCAGCGAGCGTGGGGATACACCGCATGAACGTGGCCAGCGCGCCGTGGACACACGACTCGGCGCTCGAATTTCTGATCCGTCGCATCGACTACGAGCGGTCGCTAACCGTTCCCTACGGCGAAGGCGTGTTCCGGCTCGACCGCATGCGCGAGCTGTTGCGTCGCTTGGGCGACCCTCAGCAGCGACTCTCGCTGATCCACGTCGCCGGCACCAAGGGCAAAGGAAGCACCAGCGCCATGATCGCCGCGGCGCTCAGCGCCACGGGCCGACGCGCCGGACTCTTCAGCTCACCCCACTTGGAGCGAATCGAAGAGCGGTTCCGCATCGATGGCCAGTGCTGCGACGCCGAGACGTTCGCGGCACTCGTCGCGCGGTTGGTGCCGATCGTCGCCGAGATGGACGCCCTGGCGCAGACCCAGGGGATCTGCGAAATGGGGCCCACGTATTTTGAACTGACCACGGCGCTGGCCCTGCTCTGGTTCGACGAGCAAGCGGTCGACGCGGCGGTGCTCGAGGTCGGGCTCGGCGGGCGGCTCGACTCGACCAACGTCGTCACGCCCCTCGTGAGCGTCATCACCAGCATCAGTTTCGATCACACCCGACAATTGGGCAACACGCTCGCCGCCATCGCGGGTGAAAAGGCGGGCATCGTCAAGCCGCTCGTCCCGGTCGTCTGCGGCGTGCGACTCGACGAGCCGCGACAGGTCATCGAGCGCGTGGCGCGCGAGTACGGCTCGCCGCTCAGACAAGTCGGCGTCGACTTCGATTTCAGCTACACTCCGCCACGCGACGTGACCCACCGCACCTCACGCGGCGAGATGAGCTTTCGCGAGCCGGCCGGGACAATTGCTCAGCTCGATCATGTCGAGCTGGCGCTGCTGGGGCGACATCAGGCCGCCAATGCCGCCGTGGCCTTGGCCACGCTCAACGAGTTGAGCCGGCAGGGGTGGCAACTCAACGCCGACGCGATCCGCCGCGGCTTGCAACAGGTCCGTTGGCCCGCCAGGGTCGAATGCGTGCATGCCGCGCCGACGGTCGTGCTCGACGCGGCCCATAATGTCGCCTCGGTCGAGGCGTTGCTCGAGACCCTCGACAATTGCTTCGCGCCCTCGCCACGCCTGCTCGTCTTTGCCACGACACGCGAGAAGGACATCCCCGGCATGCTCTCACGGCTACTCGAGCGCTTCGAGACCATCGTGCTGACCCGTTATTTGAACAATCCGCGCGGCGTGCCCCCGGCGGAGGTGTTCGCCATCGCGGAGCAACTCTTGGGCACCGACGCTGCCGCGCGCCGCTGCCTGATCGCCGACACCCCCAGCGACGCCTGGGAGCTGATCCGCCGCCGCGTCACGCCCGAGCATTTGGTGTGTGTCGCCGGCTCGTTCTTTATTGCCGCCGAGATGCGCCCCCTGCTCCGTTTTTAACCCACACCGCTCTCGTTTGAGGTGCCTAGCAACATGACCGCGCAACACGCTTGCTCCCGTCGACGTTTTCTCGGCCTGCTCGCCTCGACCGCCGTGGCATCTCACGGGGCGCTACGCGCCTCGACGGCGCGTGGCGGCGACGCGGCCATCGCCGCGCAGCTCACCGACCTCGGCGCGCAACTCACCCAGGCCGATGGCGTCGTGACCCGAGTCACCTTCAAAGATTGCTCCAAGCTAGGAGCCGCCGAGTTTCAACTCATCGGCCAACTCCGCACCCTCCGAGGGCTCACGCTCTACGGACAGTGCAAGGGACTCACCGACGACACCCTGCGGCACCTCGCCAGCCTCAGCGCACTCGAAGAGCTGGGGACCGACGGTATCCAGGTGACCGACGCGGGCTTGGCGGGCTTCGCGGCCCTGCCGAACCTCCGGTCGCTGTCGTTCTTCCATCCCTCGTTCGGCATGAAAGGCTTCGACGGCTCGGGCTTCGCGACGCTCAAGTCGCTTGCCAAGCTTGAGAAGCTCACGATCGCCGGCACGCCGTTCAACGACGCCGGCATGCTCGCCGTGGCCCAAATCAAGCAGTTGCGCGACTTCCGTACCTGGCACACCTACCAGACCCAGGCCGGAAACAAGCACCTGCTCGAACTGCCCCACCTGCGGTCCTTGTGGCTCGGCCAACGACTGCGCCGTTACGATGGCAACTCGAACGCCGCGAGCCTCGACGACAGCACGCTCGACGTCCTCGCGCGGCTCAGCACGCTCGAAACGCTCATTTTGGACGAGGCTCGACTGTCGCTCGCCGCGCTCACGGGCCTGCAATCGCTCAAGTCACTCAAGAAGCTGCAACTTCAACGGATTGACATCGGCAGCGCCGAGGTCGACGAGTTGCGTGGCAAATTGCCGGGCGTGACCATCGACTACAAACCGCTCACCGACGACGAACGCAGCAAGCTCGACGCCTTCTTGAAGGTGATATCATAGTATCCTTATAAATGTAATCAGGTAAATTATTTTTCGATTGCGTTGGGAAAGTGCAAGTCGAAATAACAACGCATCAGAATTAACTTGTTTTGGCCCGGGCCACTGAGTAGTTTGACTCCCATAGTTATAGTGTAGATCTGCAGTTAATGCATTTTTCACGAAAGGGGCGACTATGAGCGAGTCTTCCATGTCGCGCGCCGGCGATGGATTCAACGCCTGGGTGATTGTGGGATTGGGATTGGCGGCCCCATTTGGCTTGGGTGCACTAACTTTGCTTGGAGTTGTGAACTCCGAGAATATTTGGCTCTTTGTCGTCACCGTCTTTCCGGCGGCACTGATTCTCAATCATGGGAATCGTGTGATGGTTTTCTTGCCATCAGAGTACATGGATTCACTGCAGCGCGGGCGCTATAAATATGAAAATGATTCGGACAATAATTTCCGGCCTGTGTTAGCTGCTGAATTGGCAAAGTACTACGGTCCGAGAAGCTTGTGGATCAACTATGGCCTGCCGTATCTGTTGACGCTCATTGCCGGTTGGATTCTCGCCTATTTCCTCTGCGTACCCGAGGTTATTCAAAAACGGTTGTCAGACGATGTGTATCGCGCAGCCATGTTGGGTGGTGTCGGAGCCTATGTACAAGTGCTGATGACGCTCAGTATGCGCACATTCCGCCGCGATATTTCGCCGGGAGCTGCCATCTGGGGTGGCGTGAATCTGATCCTCGGCCCGATCTTGGGAGGCGTGCTCTCTGTCGTGCTAGCCGATTCGGTACAGATTACAGACTTCACTCGAGATGTGTTCTATTTCTTCGCCGGATTGGCCCCACGACAAATTGTTGAAACAATCGATAGCCTAGTTCGCCGCTTTTGGGATAAACAAAGTGGTGTCACTGAAGGGCCTCGCTTACTTCCGTTGCGACATGTTCGTGGTATCACTCCCGAGGTCGAAACGCGATTGGAAGAAGAGGGGATCACGGACGCCTATATGTTGGCGATGGCCAATCCCGTGCTGTTGAGCCGCAATACGCCGTATGATGATCGCCAAATATATGCCTGGATTGACGAAGCATTGCTGATGTCGATCTTTCCGACCGAATACCGCACGATTCAACACATGGGCATTCCCGGCGCTATTGATTTTGCGTACCTGTGGTGGCTAAGTGCTGACGAGGAGGCAGATGAATGCAAGCCGGAGCCTGTCAATTCGAAACAAGATGAACAAAAGAATGATGACGCTAAAAGACCAGAGGCGAAAGAAGATACCCACAAGAAGTCGCCAGGTGATCCGGCCCAGCAAACACGATTAATAATTTCCGGAGACCAAGATGCGAAAAATACAATGAAGAAACTTGGTGAAGTGACCAAGGTACCGGAAGCGGCTCTGCGCAACGCGGCTCGGCGCATGAGTGAAGATGCACAAGTCCAGTTGATCTGGGGCCTATATCAGTTGGGACGAACCGACGGCATGAGCGAAAATGATCGTGATTCGTCAACCACAAGATCAAAACTGTCGGTGACGAAATGACGAACTCATGGTAGCGATTCAGAAAAGGTATCGGTCGTGAGTTGGCCTAGCTTTTCGCGATTCGATCTTGAGATGTGAGGGTTGCTGACACAATTTTTTCGGATGGTCGAATCTTTTTGGGAAGGGACCCAATGGCACGACAAGCAAGTTCATCCGCTTGGGGGGCAACGTTTGCCATCAGTTTATTGGCCTCCGCGTTCGGTGTGTTGCCCGGTAAGGTCGACCAACAACCGCATCGCCGCCCCGCCATGGTGACGGAGTACCAAGCGGATACCTTGACCCCAAGAGAGAAAGAGAAAGCGGCCAAATTCTGTCTGGGTAAAACTATTCCCCTGCATCTCGTTGGTGCGCCGCTCGGTCCGACCCGCTACTTGGTACGCGGTGGTTATTTGCTCGAACATAGCTCTGAATTCTTGTATCCACTCTGGGTGTGCGAACACCTGACGAAAGCTGGCCTCAGCGGTCCGGTTCAAGGCCGTTTGTCTTCCAATCCTTTTGCGCAAGATCCCGATCTGACCAAGTTCCCACACTCGTTGCCAGCCGACTATAAAGGCTCTCACTTGGATCAAGGCCATATGTCCCCCGATGCAGATCACACGGGGAGCGAAAAACTAAAGGCAGAAACCTACTATCTGTCCAACATGGTGCCGCAAGCCGGTAAAAATTTTAACCGTACCATCTGGAAGGCGCTAGAAGAAAAGGTACGCCAATGGGCATACCATCGAGGTGAATGCTGGGTGATTACGGGTGCTTTTGTGCACGACCCCAATGAAGAAGATGTCGCCACGGCCGACGGTGTCGTGGAGTATTTTGTGATTGGCAAGCGGGGTGTCGGCGTTCCCACGCACCTCTTTAAAATCATCGTGGCGCCTAAAGAAGCCGGTTCCGGCGAGTATGAATCGCTCGCCCTCGTGATGCAAAATCAGTCGTACGCCAAACAAGATCAACTCGACGATTTCTTAGAGTCGATCGATTGGATCGAACATCATACGGGCTTGGATTTCATGTCGGGCCTCGAGGACGGCATCGAAGACCCCTTGGAAAGCACGGTCGCCAAGCAGTTGTGGCCGGCCCCACCCAAGCATGTGATCGACGAAATGAAACAAATGCAAAAGGACATAAAGGCGAAACCCTAAGGCGTTCGAATTATACACTCAATGCGGCCGTGGTCGACCGTATTGAGTCACGATGTTCTCGCGAGGCTCGAAACGCTCATCATTAGCCGCAGAGTGCGTGACTGTCGCGTGGTCAATCGATAAGCCATCGTCACGCGCTCCGCGTCGCGGCTAACGTGCCCCTTACCCCGTTCCCATAAACAACACGCGATGCACGAACCATCCCCATCCAAACACAGCAGCCGATCGTCCTCGTGGTTCGGCGACAAGTTGCTCCCGCAGTTGGTGGCGCTCTCGGCGTTTGTATTGTTCCCTGCCTTTGTCACGGCCGTCGCCCCGATCACCTGGGTCACGTTCACGCGCAGCGGCGCGGTCGTGTCGGCCCAGACCGAGCAATGTGTCTTCTTCGTCGTCCCCTACCTGACGCGCGTCGTCTCGCCGGTCACGGGCGTGAAGACGAGCTTCACACCGGGGGTGATGGTCCCCAACTCGTTTGGCCAGACCATCGACGAGCGACGCCGCGAGCATCGCACGGAAGACGAGGCCGACCTGCACATCAGCGGGCCCGACCAGCAGGCCTCGGTCATGGTCGCTCCGGTCGACATCGAGCAGGTGCATGAGCGTGTGTCGGCGTTTCTGGCCGACCCGCAAGCGGCGTCATTGCAACTGTACGCGGTCGCCAACTGGAAAGCGAGCGTCTACGCCGGCGCGCCATTGACGCTGCTGACCGTCTTCTATGTCGTGTGCGTGGCGCTCACGTTGTTCAAAACGACATTCCGCCTCATGGTGCCCGCGAGGGCGTGACGGCGTCGAGCAATGCACGCACGAGTTTTATGAGTGGCGAGGGACCCATGAACCAAGACGAAGAACATCTGCGGCTGTTGTCGATATTCCATTTTGTGGTCGGTGGCCTGCTGGGGATATTCTCGCTGTTCCCGCTCATTCATGTCGGGATCGGCCTATTCTTGGTCTTTGGCGGCGAACAACTCGACCCGCACGGAAACGGTCCCCCGCCCGCCATTGGTTGGCTGTTCGTCTTTCTGGGTTCGATGTTCATACTCATCGGGCTGTCGATTGCCAGTTTGGTCATACTCACCGGGCGGTTCTTAGCGACGCGCCGACATCATCTGTTCTGCCTGGTCGTGGCCTGCGTCGAGTGTTTGTTCATGCCGTTTGGCACCGTGCTCGGCGTGTTCACCATCATCGTGCTGAGCAAAGAGTCGGTGAAGCAACGCTTTGCGGGCCCGGTCGCCTAGCGAAGTGCCTCAGATTACGGGCAAAGAAACATTGCTCCGCAGGTCGTCGGGACCTTAAACTAGAAGGGTATCCCCGCCTGCTCGTTTGCTCCCGCCTGGTGATGTGTTTGCGAGGCCCCGCGTCATGCGTTCTGCATTGCTGATTGGTCTAGTGTTGTTGTCTACCGCGCCGACGGTGTCGGCGCAGACACCGAACCCCGAGGGGCTCCAGTTCTTCGAGCAGAAAATCCGCCCGGTGCTCGTGCAGCACTGCTACGCATGTCACAGCGAAGAGGCGGCGACGAACAAGAAGCTCAAGGGGGGCCTGCTGCTCGACTCGGCCGAGGGGACCCTCAACGGCGGCGACACCGGCCCCGCGCTGATCAAAGGCCAGGCCGGCGCGAGCTTGCTGCTCAAGGCTTTGAAGTTCGACGGGCTCGAGATGCCTCCGACGGGCAAGCTCTCCGACGCGATCATTGCCGACTTTACGAAGTGGATCGAGCTGGGGGCACCTGACCCGCGGCAGGGTAAAAAGCCCGCCGTGGCCAAGCGCGAGATCAACCTCGAAGCGGGGCGCACGTTCTGGTCGTTCCAGCCGCTCACGAGCGTCGCGCCACCCACGCACAGCGCGATACCGGCCGCGGCCTCGCCCATCGATCGCTTCGTGCTCGCCAAGCAGTTGGAGCAGCAGATCAAGCCCAACGGCCCGACCAGCAAGGAGAAGTTGATCCGCCGCGCGTATTATGACCTGATTGGTTTGCCCCCCACGCCCGAGCAGGTGACCGCGTTTGTCAACGACCCGTCGGCCGACGCCTTCGCGAAGGTCGTCGACGCGCTGCTATCCAGCGAGCATTACGGCGAACGCTGGGCGCGGCACTGGTTGGACGTGGCCCGCTATGCGGAGAGCGGCGGCTATGAGTTCGATGGCTTTAGGCCCGGCGCGTACCATTACCGCGATTGGGTGATCCGCGCGCTCAACCAAGACATGCCCTACGACCAATTCGTGCGGATGCAGTTGGCTGGCGATCAGTTGCAACCCAACGACTACGAAGGGGCTGCCGCGGTCGGGTTTCTGGTTGCGGGACCGTACCCCGGCCAGATCACGGCCAAAACGGTCGAGCGGATCCGCTACGACCAACTCGACGACATGATTATGACCGTCGGCGGCTCGATGCTCGGGCTCACCCTGGGTTGCGTACGCTGTCATGAGCACAAGTACGACCCGATTCCGCAGCAGGACTATTACGGCATCGCCGCCTCGCTGGCGAAAACGGTGCATGGTGCCCGCTCCTACGACCGTGACCCCGAAGCGACCCGCCGCGCACAAGAGAAACACCTCTTAGAGCACGAGTCGTACGTCACGGCCGTCAAGCAGTTCGCGGCCAACGAGTTTCCCAAGCGATTTGCACTGTGGCAGAAAAACGAGCTCCCCAAGCAACCCGACGCGCCGCGCTGGCAAACGCTCGACGCGGTCGAGTTGGACGCCGAACGCTCGTATCTCAAGGTGTTGCCGTCGGGGCTCATCGCTCACGACGGGGCTATCACGGCTGGCGCGAGCGTACCTCGCCGACGGCAGCGTGGCGCGGCGAGCAACGCTGAGGAATATCGCCTGACGGTCCACACGCATCAAAAAAACATCGCGTCGTTGCGGCTCGACGCACTGACCGACAAGGCGCTGCCGCAACGCGGGCCGGGCTTAAATAACGACGGCAGCTTTCAACTCGCCGAACTCACGGTCACCGCCGCGCCGCTCGACCCCAGCGCGAAAGACAAGCCCATCACGCTCAAGCTCAAGGGCGTGTATGTCGGTTCCGAGGACAAAGACCAGCCGCTTGCCAATGCCGTCGATGGCAAAGCGAACACCGCCTGGGTTGTGAAGACGAACGCCAAGAAAGACAACGGGGCAATTTTCGAGATCGAGGGGGGCCTGAGCGGCTTCGCCTCCGGCACGCAGCTCACGTTCACGCTCAAGTTTGTCGACCAGGGCTTGGGCCGCTTTCGCATCAGCCTGAGTGTCGAGCCCAACCCGGCGACCTGGGCCGGCGACGCGACGCTGCAACACCTGGGTGAGTTGCGGGCCCTGCTGGCCGCGAACAAGAATGCGATCCCCGCCAACTTGCAGGAGTCGGCCGTCCACTGGTTCAGCGCGTTCGATAGCGAAGCCAGCAAAGTCTATCGCGCCGAGCGTGAGCACGCCGAGCGTCTCCCACGCGGCAATTTCACCGAGGTCTACACGACCATCGCCGGAGGGCAAGATGTGTTCCTCTTGCGTCGTGGCGAGGTCGACAACAAGGCGGGCAAAGCTGACCCAAGTGTTCTGCAAGTCCTGCAGCGCGGCGCGCCCAAGCCCGTCGAAGCGAGTCCGGCCAAGCCGATCGATCCGCGCGTGTCGCTCGCCCTGTGGATGACCGACGTCGAGCATGGCGCTGGCCCACTATTGGCCCGGGTGCTCGTCAATCGGCTCTGGCAACATCATTTCGGCGAAGGGATTGTCGGCACGCCCAACGACTTTGGCGCGCAAGGCGAGGCCCCGTCGCATGGCGAGCTGCTCGAATGGCTCGCCGGCGAATTGATCCGCGAGGGGTGGCACCTCAAGTCGCTGCATCGCAAAATCATGCTCAGCGCGGCCTATCAGCAGTCGGAGCACGTTGACGGAGCCAATCTCAAGCTCGATCCGACCAACCGCTGGCTGTGGCATCACAAGCCGCGTCGGCTCGAGGCCGAGGTGATTCGCGACGCGCTGCTGGCCGTGGGGGGCACGCTCGACAAACAGATGTATGGGCCGAGCATTCTCGACAACACGCCGCGCCGCAGCATTTATCTCCGTGTCAAGCGGAGCGAGCTGATCCCGTTGATGACGATGTTCGACGCGCCTGAGCCGACGCAGAGTATCGGCGAACGAATTAGCACGACCGTGCCGACCCAATCGCTGGTGTTGATGAACTCGCCTTTTGTTCGGCAACAGGCCGAGAAGCTGGCGCAGCGTATTCGCCCCAAGGCCGACACACCGCTGGCCGAGTCGGTCGATCGCGCCTACCAAATCGCGTTGGCTCGGCAGCCCTCGGCTCACGAGCGTGAGCGGATGCTCGCGTTCATCGCCGCGCAACAAACGATCATGGGGGGCGAAACGGCTGCGAGCGCCGAGCGGGCCCTCTCCGAGTTCTGCCAAGTGCTGCTGTGCCTGAACGAGTTTATGTACGTCGACTAATAAGTTGAATACGCAAGTGAGTGCGTGTGTATCCGCCCCTCTCCCCTTGTGGGAGAGGGTGACGAGCGAAGCGAGTCGGGTGAGGGGTTATTGCGTGTGTCGATACGAGCTAACCCCTCACCCCAGCCCTCTCCCGCAAGGGGAGAGGGGGTATGCCGTAATCATTGATTGGAGGAGTCATGTTCGATCATCCCGAGTTGCGGTTACCCTCGCGTCGAGGGTTCTTGCGCCAGTCAGGTCTGGGCTTCGGCTCGCTGGCCTTGGCCTCGATGCTGAGTGACAACGCCTCGTCGGCCACGAATCCGCTGGCGCCCAAGCCCCCCGAGTTTCCCTCGAAGGTCAAGTCGATCATCTGGTTGTTCATGACCGGCGCCCCCTCGCAGGTCGACACCTGGGACTACAAGCCCGAGCTGCAAAAGCGCGACGGCCAACCGCTCGCCGGCGCCGACCCGAAGACCGGCTTCTTTACGACCAGCGGCAAGTGCCTCAAGTCGCCGTTCGCCTGGAAGCAACACGGCGAGTCGGGCACTTGGGTCTCCGATCTCTTTCCGCACTTGTCGAAGCATGTCGACAAGATGTGCTTCTTGCACTCGATGTACTTGCGGCAGAACAATCACGCCCCGGCGTCGATTGAGCTGATGTGCGGCACCAACCGGCCCGGCTTGCCCAGCCTGGGCTCATGGGTCACCTACGGTCTGGGGACCGAGAACCAAGACCTGCCCGCGTTTGTCGTCATGCACGACACCCGGCCGCGTGGCGACGACCAGATTTGGTCGGCTGGCTTTTTGCCCAAGACCTATCAGGCGCTCACGCTCGACGCCCGTCGCAAAGAAGTGATCGACAACCTGGCCCGCGACGGCAAACACAGCGACGCCCAGCAGCGTGCGCAACTCGAGTTGATCCGCCAACTCAACCAAGCCCACGCCGCC
The DNA here is from genome assembly GCA_964652155.1 of uncultured Planctomycetaceae bacterium. Taxonomy (GTDB): domain Bacteria; phylum Planctomycetota; class Planctomycetia; order Pirellulales; family PNKZ01; genus CAZZBK01. Next base: position 37,219 of record CAZZBK010000031.1, read on the forward strand.
GAGCGGCCCACCCAAAACGATCTGGCCGCCCGCATCAACTCGTATGAACTCGCGTACCGCATGCAGATGGCCGCCCCCGAGGCGCTCGATATCGCGCGCGAGACCGAGGCGACCCACAAGCTTTACGGCCTGGAACAGGCCGAGTGCGGCACATTCGGCCGGCAGTGCCTGATCGCGCGTCGGCTCGTCGAGCGTGGTGTGCGCTATGTGCAAATCTTCGCCGGCAAAGGGGTCGGCGGCGACGGCAGCGTGAACGACGTCCCCTGGGACTGCCACTCGAATGTCGAGACGAACCATCGCTCTTGCGGGTTGCATGTCGATCAACCGGCCGCCGCGCTGCTGAGCGACCTCGCCTCGCGCGGGCTGCTCGAATCGACGCTCGTCATTTGGGGCGGCGAATTCGGCCGGACCTCCGACTCGCAAGGGGCCAAGGGACGCGACCATAACCCAAACGGCTTTACCATCTGGATGGCCGGCGCGGGCGTCAAGGCCGGGTTCCATTACGGAGCGACCGACGAGTTCGGCTACAAAGCCGTGACGAACAAGGTCCACGTGAACGATCTGCACGCCACGCTGCTCCACATGCTTGGCCTGAACCACCAGCGGCTCACGTATCGCTTCAACGGCCGCGACTTCCGTCTCACCGACGTCGCCGGCGAGGTGATTAAAGACATCCTGGCCTGATGCAGCCCCGGTTCGATCAACGCCCTCGCTCAGCTGGACGACGCGCGTGGGGGTGTTGCTCACCCCGCGCTCCGAGTCGATCCGGCGATGGGGTGCCCGTTAGACGTTGAGGCCGAGAGATTGGTGCTGCTGCTGAGCGCTGGCGAGATAACGCGCGTAGGCGGCTTCGTCGCGCTGACACGAGACCCCCTTGAAAACCATCGCGAACGATCGACGATGGCGGGTGGTCGAGTGATTGGCGTCGGCACGGTGGATCGTCATGCCATGATGCACCACCGCGTCGCCGGGCTCCAGGATGGCCGCCACCTCGCGCGAAAAATCGTCGGGGGTGTAGGCGTCGATCCCCTGCGAAAAACCCAACACCTGCGAGCGTGTATGCGGGCGGAACCCGGCGCGGTGCGAGCCCTCGACATAACGCAGGCAGCCGTTCTCGGCGTCGACCCGATCCAGGGCCAGCCAAATGGTGGCGACGTGCGCCGGGTGCAGGCAGAAGTAATAGTTGTCCTGGTGAGGTGGGGTGATGTGGTTCGTATTGGGAGGCTTGTTGAACCACTCGGGCTGACCGCTTTGCACGCGCTCGCCGATCACCGCCTCGGCCAGCGATCGCCACTTGGGATGGTCGCGATAGGCGCGAAAATACGGCTCCTGATCCATGCGGTTGAGCTGTTTAAGGGTCTCGCGGCGGCTGCGGTCCTGGTAAAAGGCGGCCGAGTCGTCGAGCGTCGGCACGACCTCGCGGATGTAACGCTCCAACTCGGATTGCAACTCGGCCAACTCGGTTGGCGAGAACCATTGACGCAGGATCACGAAACCCTGTTCGTCGTAGTGTTGCTTGTCGTGGGTGTCCATTGCCAGCTCCTAGGAAAGACTGCGCAGCGATTCAGAGCCTATCCTATAACCGAAATGCGCGGGAGACAGTCCCCGTCGGTTTTAGGATCGACACTTAACTCGCGACGGGCTCGACGTTTGTTGAGCGGACGGTGGCGGCGGGGAGCGTGACGACCATCGTGGTCCCTTGGCCAAGGGTGCTGTGCGGGACGATGCGGCCGCCGTGGGCTTCGATGATCGATTGGCAGATGCTCAGGCCGAGACCGGTGCCGCCGCGCGCTGAGCGTTGCCGCGATTTGTCGCCGCGATAGAACCGTTCGAACAGATGGGGCACGTCCTCGGGTGCGATGCCCGAGCCGGTGTCGCTAATGCGCAGCACGGCCTCGTTGGCGAGGGGGCGATACTCGAGTTCGACGGCGACCTGACCGCCAGGGGGCGTGAACTTGAGCGCGTTGTCGACCAGGTTGTTGACAACCTGCCGCAGTCGGCCAGCGTCGCCGCGCACCTCGAGGCGATCGTGACAATGGGCAACGAGCTTGATCTGATCGCTCTCGGCCACGGCCGAGAACATTTCACACGACTTCTCGACGATCCGGTCGAGCGACACCAGCTCGCTGGGCCTGGATCGTTGCGAGTCGTTCTCGGCCAGGATCAGCAATTGATTGACCAGCTTGCGCAGCAGGCCGCACTCTTCGAGCACCGTGGCGAGGATCTCCTTGTACTCGTCGCTGGAGCGATCGACGTTGAGCGCCACTTCGAGCAAGCTCTGAATGGCGGTCAGAGGCGAGCGGAGCTCATGGGCCGCGTTGGCGGTGAACTGCCGGTTCTGTTCGAGGTAGGCGTGGATGCGATCGAGAAAGCCGTTGATGGTCCCGCTGAGTTGGTCGAGTTCGTCGCGCGTGCCCCGCAACGGCAGACGCTCGTCGAGATTGGCGGGGTGCAGGCGATTGGTGGTGTTGATGATGACGGCGAGCGGATGCGTGGCGCGGCCGGCGAGCCAGTAGCCCCCCAGCGGCGCGATCAGCAGCGCGACGCCGCCGACGCTGATGAGCAGCCGGGTGAGCGTGTCGAGTTCTGCGTGCAGCGGCGCAAGCAGCGTGCCGACCCGCAGGTTGAGTTTGACGTTGTTAGGTTTGTTGAGCACGCCCTGAATGAGTCGATAGTCGCCGGAGCTGACCGGTCCGAAGGATTCGCGAATGGTGTGGGGCAAAACGAGCCGCGGGGCGCGGTTGCTCGACCAGACGAGTTGCCCCTGTTGGTTGATCAGCTTGAAGTACAGCCCGCGATGCTCATGCGTGCTGGCCGAGCGTTCCAGATCATGCTGCAGCCGCGTGAGGTCGGGATACGATTCGTCGGTGCGGGCGGTCATCTCGGCAAGGTCGTCGCGCAATTGCAGGTCGGTCTCGTGCAGCAGCGCCAGCCACAAGCCGGTGCGAACCGCGACGAGCGTGGCCAGAATGAGCAAAAACAGCACCAGCGTGTTCCAGAACATGAGCCGGAACCGCAACGAGCCGAAGGTGGCCTTAAGTTTCACGGAGGGCATAGCCACGACCACGCACCGTTTCAATGCAAGACTGAGGGAAGCCTTTGTCTAGCTTACCGCGCAGGCGATTGATATGCACATCGATCACGTTCGTCATGCCGTCCCAGTCCTGCTCCCAGAGATGTTCGCAGAGCATTTTGCGGGTCACGACGCGGCCGCTGTGGCGCATGAGGAACTCGAGCAAGCTGAACTCGGTGGGGGTGAGCTCGATCTCGCGGCCGCCACGCAACACGCGGCGGGTGCTCATGTCGAGCTGCAAATCGCCGGCCTGAGAGAGGGGCGCGGGGCGGATGGCGGCGCGGCGGCACACGGCCTCGATGCGCGCCATCAGCTCGACAAACGCGAACGGCTTGACCAGATAGTCGTCGGCCCCCATGCCCAGGCCGCTGACCCGCTCCTCGACGCTGCCGCGCGCGGTCAGCAACACCACCGGAGTCGCGTTGCGTTCTTCGCGCAAGCGCTGCAAGACATCAAAGCCCGACATGCCCGGCAACATCAAATCAAGCGTGATGGCGTCGAAGCGCGCGGTACGGGCGTGTTCGAGCCCCGCCTCGCCGTCGCGGGCCCAGGTGCAATTGTGGCCGGCCTCGACAAACCCTTTTTGCAAACTCTTGCCGATCACGGCTTCGTCTTCGATCACAAGCAGGTCCATGCTGTTCCTCACGCGGACGGTCGAGCCGAGGGCGTTAATGGAGTACCGTGCTCACGTTGAGCCTCGCGACGCTGGGGGAGCGACGGGCTCGCTGAACGCATTATACACAGGCGGATGATCGGCGGCACTCCGCCTACCGTATCTCTAGGCGATCGGACCCGAAGCTCCAAGATCGAGCGCGTTACAACTCCGTTAGACACCCTCGCGCCACGCGAGCTGTACGGTCGTTCGATGCGATCGACCACGCTACCGCCCGGGCTGGGTGGCACTCGCTTGGATCAACTCGATCGCCTTGCTCGCAAATCGCTGGCCGAGCTTCTGATAACCGTCTTTCAGGTAATGAAGGGCATGGTTCGGGCCGTTCAGATCGTCGGTGTCGATCCACGCGGCCCGCGCCGTTTGCTCGGCCCAATCGACTTGCGCCTGGCGGATGATATTCCAGTCTGGCCGATTCTGTGGATCGTTGTTACCAAAATCGCTGATGCGCCCGATCACGACATCAATGTCCGTGCGCTTCAGGTCTGTCTGCAACTGCTCAAGCAAACCGGTGAGCGCTGCGCCGTAGACTGCGCCGTACCCCTGGTGGTTTGCGTCTGCCTCGCCTTGCATCCAGCAGAACGTGACACTCACGGGGGGCGCTTTGTCCTGAAGCGCCGCGGTGGTGGCCTGCAGCAGTTGCTCGTAGTGACGACCGTTTTTTCCCTGCCCCGCTGGCTTCGCTCCCTCAGGAATTTTCCACTCCTTGAACCACGTGCGGATGAGTTGCCCGCTGAACGCGCTTTTCACGACGACGCATTCGTCATCTGGAAAGGCGGCCTTAACCGCGGGCGTGAACGACGTGTCAGGATTCAAGCCCTTCATGTTCGACTGCCCCGACAGCAAGAACAGGCGCACTTTCTTCCCTGGAGGATCAGCCCCCCCTGCCAGGTTTGTTGCCAAGCAAACGAGACCGATCCCGAGCAAGACGATGCGCCGGTTCATGAAAATCCTTTCGCCCCGATGTTGGTCATTGGAATGGTGTCGTTTGGACTGCGAGGCCCGATCTTAGTTGGGCTCATGGTCGTTGGCAACTTGTGGGGTGAGTTGCTTTAAGCCGAGGGCTAATACTCACCTGCCTGTTGGCCGAGTGGCTACACATCTCAAAAACCACCCGGCCTGCCGGGTCTTGAGCAGCGCCAGTTCGGCCGCGATGAATCGCTAGGCCTGTAAATATGCCGTGACTACAACCACCGTGACCAGCAATGCGACAGAACAAAGGCCAGCGACCCACCAGCGTGGTGTTTTGGGTGGAGTGGCCGCATCCGTCCCCGATTGCCTCTGATACAGCGCGGCCAACGCACCTGCAAGGCACAGAACCATCACGACGACTGAAAATGCTTGTCCCATGACATTCTCCTTTTTGTGGAGGCCAAACACTGCACGGTTATTCGATTGGTCTTGCCATCATGGTAACTCGCCTCGGATGAGCGGCCAAGGTTTTTCGACTTTCGCCGCTTGAGGTTGGGTCGAGTGCATATCGGCACGCAACCACGTTCGAGGGAGACGGTCTATCGCGGGGCGACGTTGTCCCCGACCTGACGGTCGGGGCTGGGAAGTGTCGCACCTCGCGGCGCGATTCAACCCATCCGATCCGAGACGGACCGGCTATGAAGATGATCGCCCCTAACCGGCGACCGGCTCGACGGGTGACTCGCTCGGCGGCGCGGTCGCTTCGAGCTCGACCGAAAAGCCCAGGTCGGCGAGCATCTCGTAGTCGGCCTGCGCGGCTTGACCCTTGGTGGTCAGATAGTCCCCCACAAAAATACTGTTGGCCGCATACAGGCCCAACGGCTGCAACGATCGCAAATGCACCTCGCGTCCGCCCGAGATGCGCAGCTCGCGGCTCGGGTTCATGAACCGGAACATGCAGAGCACTTTGAGGCAATAACGCGGGTTCAGGTCACTGCGATGGGCCAGCGGCGTGCCGTCGATCGAGATCAAAAAGTTGAGCGGGATCGATTCGACTTCGTACTCGCGGACGGCCTCGGCCATTTGCACGATGTCGAGGTCCCCTTCGCCCATGCCAATGATGCCGCCGCAGCACAGTTCCATGCCCGCCTCGCGCACCGCCCGCAGCGTGTCGAGCCGGTCCTGATAGGTGTGGGTCGAGCAGATTTCCTGATAGTACCGGGCACTGGTGTTGAGGTTATGATTCACCTTGTCGACGCCCGCCGCTTTGAGCCGCCGCGCTTGCTCGGGCGATAACAGGCCGAGCGAGGTGCAAATTTCCATGTTGTATTTTTGTTTGATCTCGGGCACGACGGTCGTGATGGCGTTCATTTCGCGATCGCTGGGGCTGCGCGACGAGATGACGATGCAATACGACTTGGCCTGTTGCTCGTAGGCCACGCGCGCCCCGTCGAGCAGCTTTTGCCGGCTGAGGATGTTGTACTGCGGGATCTCGGCTTCCGAGACTTTCGACTGCGAGCAGTAGCCGCAATCTTCCGGACACAGTCCGCTCTTGGCATTCATCAGAAAGTACAACTGGACGCGGTTGCTCCAGTGGCGGCGGCGGATGCGGTACGCGGCGGCCAATAGGTCGAGCAACTCGTCGTCGGGCGCGCGGACAATGGCCAGCGCCTCGTCGGTGGTCAGCCGGTGGCCGTCGAGCACGGCGTCGGCCAATGCGCTCCAGGACGAGGTCGTACAATTGCTCTCGGTAGCTCGATCACTCTGCGTACCCGCGCGCTTCATAGCCGACACCTGAAAAAGACCGATTTTCGTGACCGTATTACGCCTCAAGTTTTTGGGCGTAGAGCCCATTAGTATGACCGATCGACGACGAGCGACAAGTCGTAATCAGGGGCCTGAAAGAGCCGGTCCG
>CAZZBK010000032.1:0-6371 GCA_964652155.1 uncultured Planctomycetaceae bacterium
CCTTTCGGAGGGGAGGCGAGGGGGAGTCAGTCTTCAATTTCCGCGAGGGCGTCGGAGATGTTGAAAGCCTCGCTGTTATCAGCAAGACCCTTTTCATCAGCCTGCGCGTCGCTCAGCGCATACGCGGCATAGAGGTTGATCTCCTTGCCCTTGTTCAGCACCTCGTCGGCGTAGCGTTCGGCCTCGTCGGAAGTGCCAAAACCAAACACCGTCTGTGCGTTGTAGGCTTTGAATGCGAACCACGTTTCCATTTTCGTCTCTCCGTTGGTGCGAGTACCGGGGATGTCCGGTGTCTCTACTGCCTTAGGCCCCGTATCCCTTTCGGGGCGGGGCCGTTGGCAAGGAAGAGTGGGCATCAGTCAGTCGCGGCTCTTCCGGGTGACCCCCACGTAGGTCTGCGGCTTCAGCCCTTCCCGCATGGCCTTGTAAGCGCCGTCGAGAGACAGGCCATCGCCTTCGTCTCCGTCGAGCTTTCGACCGATGATCTTTTCGATCTCGGTGACGTAGCGATCCCAACTGGCGTCGCCCGCCTCCCAAGCCTTCTCCAGATCCCACACATCGAGGTGGTTCATCTTCTCTCTCCCGTTTCGAGTACCGGGGATGTCCGGTGCTCATGAACATAGATATAGCGCTACATTGCGCTACAGTCAATAGGCAATGTGAAATTATTTTGGTTGCAATTGTAGCGCAACGCCGCTAGCTTTTGCGCATGAGCAAAACAGCCCCTTTCAGCATGAGATTGCCGCCAGATCTCAAGGCTGCGCTACAGAAGCTGGCGGATGCCGATAGGCGTAGTCTCACAAACTACGTTGAGGTAGTTCTGGCTGATCACGTCGCCAAATGTGCGAAATCCGCCACACCACGAGACTGATTGAGGCCAGAATACGGTTAGAACTAGCCTTGCCACGAATTTCTGCTAGTTTTTCTACAGTCGCCGATTTGTCGGTAACCCAACCCGCCCCGGATTTCCGCAGGCGGGTTTTTCATTGGAACATCCATGCAGCGCCCCGCTCCCGAGGCCCTAGCCCGAGTAGCCGAGAAGAACGCGGAAAACAAAAACGCACGCAGCGAAGACCTCGCGCTGGAAATCCTCAAGCTGGCTGTTTCACATGCAACAGCCTTGCAGCTCACCGCCGATGACGCGCTCACCAATGCCGAGAAGATGTGGCAGTGGGTGACCACCGATAGCTGGCCGCCGGAGGGGAAATGATGGACGTGCATCTCATCCTTGCCACCATATCCGTTGCCGGCGCTCTGGTGAGTGTGGTCTGCGCCTTCATGGTTTGGAGCGGCCGCCTGTGACAGCTAGGAATGTGGTAGCTGGATACCGTGGCTAAAGTAGCAAAAAGTAGCAATCTTTCGCGCGGCTCAAAGCCCGGCGAGCGCAGGGGTGGCCGCCAGAAGGGTACACCGAACAAGGTGGCCGCAGACGTCAGGGCGCTCGCGCAGGAGCACACCGCCAACGCCATCAAGGAGCTAGCGCGGCTCGCCGAGAAATCCGAGAGCGACGCTGCCCGGGTTGCGGCCATTAAGGAACTGCTGGACAGAGGGCACGGCAAGTCTCGCCAGCCAGTAGACGTCGGCGGCGATCCTGATGCCCCGATCATCCACCGCATTGAGCGCGTGATTGTCGACGTTAAAAGCTGACGTTCCCCGGGCGCTCGCGCCGCTGCTGCAGCCAGCCAGATACAAGGGCGCGCACGGCGGTCGCGGTGGTGGCAAAAGCCACTTCTTTGCCGAGGAAGTCATTTGCCGGTGCATTGAGCAAAAGTCACGCATCGTCTGCATTCGCGAAGTCCAGAACACGATAAAGGAGTCGGTCAAGCAATTGCTGATGGACAAGATCAGCAAGCTCGGCGTTGAGCATTTGTTCGACCCTATTGACACTGAAATACGCGGCCCGAACGACAGCCTTATCATCTTCAAGGGTATGCAGTCTTACAACGCCGAGAACATCAAGTCTCTCGAGGGCTATGACGTTGCTTGGGTGGAGGAGGCGCAGACACTCTCCGATCGTTCGTTGAGGATGCTTCGCCCGACGATCCGCAAGGATGGCTCCGAGATCTGGTTCAGTTGGAACCCGCGACACGACACCGACGCCGTTGACGCATTCCTGCGTGGCCCGAACAAGCCATCCGATGCCGTCGTGGTCGAGATCAACTGGCACCAAAACCCGTGGTTCCCAGAGGTTCTGAAAGCTGAAAAAGATGCCGACTACCGCACCGACCCCGAGATGGCCGAGCACGTCTGGGGCGGTGGATATGAACTCGTCTCCGAGGGCGCCTATTACGCCAAGCTGCTTGCTCATGCAGAGCGGGAAAGTCGCATTGGTAGCTTCCCGTGGGACGGACGCCAGCGCATTCGTACCGCTTGGGACTTGGGGGTCGAAGACTACACCGCCGTCTGGCTCATCGCCGATGATGGTTTTACGCCCACGGTTCTCGATTACTACGAAGCCAGCGGCGAAGGCTATGACGACATCATTTCTGTCATCCTTCCCGAGTTATTCATCCCGCCGCCTCACGATGACCGGTTCAAGAATTGGTCCGCGGAGCACGCTCTTAAGCTCCTTGGGCGCGACAAACCGTTTCGGTACGCGAGTCACTTCCTGCCCCACGACGTCGCGCACCGCATCCAGGGCTTCGGAGCGCGTCACCGCAACCAGATATTTGAGCAGTGTGGCGTCAAGCCCCTGCACAAGGGCGTGCCAGCCAACCCCGAGGACCGCGTTGCAGCATCTCGCGCGCTTCTCCCGCTTGTCCGGTTCAACAACACGCCTCGCGTCGCCAAGGGCATCGCACGCCTTCGCCGCTACTCGCGCAAGATGAACGATCAGCTCGGCACCTACACCGGGCCGCTTCACGACATCAATTCTCACGGCGCCGACGCCTTCGGAGAGTGGGCCATCAACTGCGGAATAGAGCCCCCGAAGGTGAAGCCCGCGCCGGTCAAAGTCGCGAATCTCGATGTGTCGATCGGGCCAGGCGTTGCCGCCCCTGCCGACGCTGAAGCACTGAAGAAGCTGAGCCCCAAGCAATTCATCGCTGCGATCAAGAAGCAGCGGGAAGGTGGACGCCGAGCCAATGGCTGACGACGCGCTTGCCAAGGAAGGCCAATTCGCCTCCGATCGTGAGGCCCTTGCCGAGGGCAAGACCGCAGTTGAACTGTGGCTGGAGAAGATTTCCGCCGCCAAGAAGGAAGAGCGCGAATGGCGTGACAGCGCCCGCATCGCTGCTGACACCTACGAGGCCGCGAAGGACGCCAATTCCGCCTTCAACATCTACCACAGCAACGTCGAGGTCCGCGTTCCCGCGCTCTACAATTCGACGCCTGTCCCGGACGTTCGCCGCCGGTGGGAGCCCGATTTCCCACAGCCACCGAAGATCCCGCCCGTCACCGAGCAGACGCCGCCCGAAGTCGCCCAGCAAATCCAGTTCATCATGGGCGAGTTCCAGAAGAAGCTTCAGGCCCTGCAGGCACAGGCTGTCACATACAAGCAGGTGGCGGACATCACCGAGCGCGGGCTGTACTTCTCGGTGGACCAGTACGACTTCGATGCGGTCATGCGCGGCATCACCCGCAACTCCGAGGTCACGGGCCGCGGCGTGCCCCGGGTTCGCTACGTGCCGCACTTCAACGGTTCGGCCATCGCCTACGAGGAAGCCACCTGCGAGATCGTGCCGTGGGACCGCTTCATTCGCGGGCCCGGGCTGAGCTGGGACAAGATACCGTTCATTGCCTTCGAGCACGATCTGACGAAGGACGAGATCGCGAAGATCGCCGACAAGCGCGGCGCCAGCCTGTCGGACCTCGGGTTCTCAGGACAGCGCGACGACGGCACGGACGACGGCGACCAGACCGAACGCCGCATGAAGGGCAAGGGCGTTCTCAAGACGGTCAAGGTCTACGAGATATGGGATCGCACCAACAAGAAGGTGCTGTTCATCTCGCCGCAGGACAAGACCAAGGCCATTGCGTCAATCGACGACCCGCTGGAACTGACGGGATTCTTTCCGGTCCCGCGCCCGCTCTACAATATCGAGCGCTTGGCCAGCCTGATCCCGGTCTGCCCCTATGACGTCTACAAGCCGCAGATCGACGAAATCGCCAACATCAGCAGGCGCATCTCGGCGCTGATCACGCAGCTCAAGGTCAAGGGCGTTTACGATCCGAAGCTGGCCGCCGACTTCGAGGGTCTGCGCGACGCCGAGGACGGCACGTTCATGCCGGCGAGCGCGAGCAACGAGTTCGCCAGCCAGCACAGCCTCGATGACTCGATCTGGCATTGGCCGGTCGATCAGATCCAGAAGGTTCTGGCCGGCCTCTACGAGCAGCGCGAGCAGGTCAAGCAGACTATCTACGAGATCATGGGCGTCTCGGACATCATTCGTGGTGCCGTCGACCCCCGCGAAAAGCTCGGCCAGAGCGAGATCAAGGCCCAGAGCGGCAGCCAACGCCTGAAGCTCGCGCAGAACGAAGTGGCCCGCGTGGCCCGCGATCTGCTGCGGATGAAGGCCGAGATCATGCACCGGCATTTCCGGCCGGAAACGCTGAAGCTCATGACGGGCATCGAGGTTACGCCCGAAGCCCTCAAGATCATGCGCTCTGAGATGCGGTCGTACTCGATCGACATCGAGACAGACTCCACTGTCCGCGCCGACGTTGGCCGCAGGCAGGAAGAGCTGAATATGTTCCTGCAGGGTGCGTCGCAGATCATCACGGCGGCGGTCAATGCGGCGGCGGTCATGCCGCAGACGGTGCCGGCACTGCTCGAAATCTTCATCTCGTTCGCCCGTCAGTTCAACTTGGGCAAGCAGGGCGAGGACGCGCTGGACGATCTTGGAGAGGCCGCCAAGCAGCCACCGGTGCAGCCGGACGATGGCAAGGCGGCAGCGGAACAAGCAGCCCAGCAGGCCGCACAGCAGGCCGAGATTGACCGCCAAGCGAAGCAGGAAGAGCTTCAGGCGAAGATGGCCCTCGAGGACCGCAAGGACCAGCGCGAAGAGCGCAAGATGATGGCCGACTTGGAACTGTCGCAGCGCAAGGCTCAAGCCGACGAACAGATGGCCCAGCTGACCTACGCCATCAAGCAGATCGAACTGGAAATGCGCCAGGTCGAGATGCAGAACGCGATCCATCAGGCCGAGATCGATCGGCAAATGAAGCTCGAGGACCGGGCGATCAAGCAGGAAGAGCGCGAAGAGATGCGCGTCGACCGTCACGAGGAACGCGAGGCCAAGCGCGAGCAATGGCAGATTGACCTCTCGGCGAAGCGCGAGATGGCCAGCATCAACGCGCAGGCCGCGAAGCAGAAGGCCAAGCAGAAGCCAGCAAATGGGGTGCAGCGATGACGCTTGCAGAATTTAAGGCATGGTTCGAGGGCTACACGGAGTCTATGGACTCGACGCCCAGCGAGAAGCAGTGGACACGCATCAAGGCGCGCGTGAAGGAAATCGACGGGACGCCGGTCACGCGCGAGATCTTTGTCGATCGCTATTGGCCGACGTGGCCGCGGCCGCTGTGGGATCTCACCTATTGCGGAAACAATACGGGCCTGAAGACGACGGCAGGCGATTCCGGCGCAGCGGCTCCCTATTACAACGCCACATGGGTTGCGAACGGCAATGGTGACGGTGCGCTATTCGTCAATGACGAGAAGTTCGACGTTCACGCCACGATGTACGCACTTGGCAAGGCCGAAGCCGAGGCAGCCTGATGACCCGCTACGTCTTCCGCGACGGCTGCTTCCGCGATCCCAAGACCGGCGCACCGATGCCAATCCCCAAGCGGGATGGCGTGTGCAAGCCCATGTACGTGGTTCCCGACATCGCCCCATATGAGTCGATCGTCGAGAATGGCCGTGTGATCGGAGGCCGCGCCGCGCGCCGGGAAGAGATCGCCCGCCAGGCCGACAAGGGCATGGTGCCGTGGGAGCCGATCAACGATCGCCCCCGTGGTCTCATCAACGAACAGTTCGCCAAGCGTGGCGGCCAACGCACGAGCGAGGCCGCGAAGGAGTGGGCGAAGAACAAGCTCGAGAAGCAGGCCAAGTCGGCCGCAGCGATCAAGGCGCCTGAATGACCGATGAAACTGTGACTGCCCAACCTGCGGAGCAATCCCCGGGAACGCCACCGGCTGGCGAACCGTTGGCCAAGCCGGATCTTAAGGACGCCGCCAAGCTCGACGAGGACGAGCTGCTCGCGAAGGTCTACCGCGACACGATGAAGGAAGACGGCGAGGGCGAGCAGAAGCCGGCAGCGTCCGACAAGGACGAGGCAGAGGCTGTCGCCGAAAAACTCAAAGCAGCGCGCAAGGCCGAGGCCGCGAAGGAGTGGGCGAAGAACAAGCTCGAGAAGCAGGCCAAGTCGGCC
>CAZZBK010000032.1:6471-32464 GCA_964652155.1 uncultured Planctomycetaceae bacterium
CGAGGCCGCGAAGGAGTGGGCGAAGAACAAGCTCGAGAAGCAGGCCAAGTCGGCCGCAGCGATCAAGGCGCCTGAATGACCGATGAAACTGTGACTGCCCAACCTGCGGAGCAATCCCCGGGAACGCCACCGGCTGGCGAACCGTTGGCCAAGCCGGATCTTAAGGACGCCGCCAAACTGGATGAAGACGACCTGCTGCGCGCCGTCTATCGCGACGTCAACAAGGACGAGAGCGAAGGCGAGCAGAAGCCGGCAGTGTCCGACAAGGACGAGGCAGAGCCTGACAAGGACGTCAAGCGCGACGCATCGGGCAAGTTCGTCTCGAAGAACCCGGCACTGCCTGACGATGGCAAGCCCGCCGAGAAGGACGCCAAGGAGCCGACAGAGAAGGCGGCGAAGGTCGAGGCGAAGCCCGCCGACAAGGCCGAACCCGACGAGAAGCCCGCCAAGAAGGAAAGTCCCGGCCATTTCCGCGGCTGGTCGAAAGAGCACCAGGAGGCATTCACCAAACTACCGCCGGAAGCGCAAAGCCTCGTGCTCGAGCGCCAGAAGGCATCGGACGGCGCCTTCCAGCGCGCCACACAGGAACTCGCCGAGTACAAGAAGACCGCAGAGCCGATCGTCGGCGCGATCAAGGAGCATGCGACCTACTTCGATGAACTGTCCGCGAGCCTGAAGACGTCGCCGGCCGACATTATCAAGGGCCTCGTCGCGACAGAGCAGACGCTGCGCTTTGGATCGTATGCCGAGAAGCAGCGCGCCCTCATGGCGATGGCGAGGGATTACGGCATCCCGCTTCAGCCGGTCGAGGCCGACGCGCTCGCCGATCCGACCAGCCCGAACAGCGAGCACTATGCAGCATTCCACGACCTGAAGGCGCAGAACGATCGCCTGCGGGCCGAGCTTTCTTCCGTGCAGCGTAAGACGCACCAGGACGAGTCGTTAAAGGCCGCCCATTCCAGCTTCCAGCAGTCCGTCGAACAGATGAGCACTGCCACGGGAGAGGACGGCGAGCCCAAGTACCCGGATTTCAATGAGCTGCGTGGCGTCATGGCCAGCCTGATCGAGAAGGGCGAAGCCGAGACCATCCATCAGGCTTATGCGATCGCCGTCGCCGAAAAACTCAAAGCAGCGCGCAAGGCCGAAGATGCCGCGAAGGCTGCCGAGAAGGCCAAGCGCGCCGGCGCCCTCAACGTCACGTCATCGCACATGCCCGTGGAGCGGTTCGAGAGCGAAGAAGACGCTCTGCGACACGCCTACCGCGCCAGCATGGCTTCCTGAACCCATTAGGAGAACACCACCATGGCTGCACCCAACGCAGCGTTCTCTCAGATGATCACCGCCCAGCATCGCTTCCAGGGCAAGACGGTCACTGAGCAGTTCGTCGAGCACAACGCGCTTTACATGACCATGAAGGCGCGCGGCAACATCAAGACCGAGGCCGATGGCGGTACGGAGATCACCTATCCGGTGGCCTACGCCGCGAACGGCACGATCATGAACTACACCGAGTTCCAGCGCCACAACGTCAGCCAGAACGACTTCCTGACCAACGTCAAGTACGACTGGCGTCAGAAGGCGGCCTACGTCATCGCGTCGGGCAAGGAGCTGCGCATCAACCGCGGCGAAGGCCAGATGATCAAACTGGTCAAGGCCAAGAAGCAGAACCTCGTCGACTCGATCACCAATCACATGGCGACCGAGACCTATGGCGACGGTTCCGTGGACGGCTCGATCGGCGGCCTCGGTTCGATCATCACGGCTGATGGCACCGGCACGGTCGGCGGCATCGTCTCCGGCACCTATACGTGGTGGAAGAACAAGTTCGAGACCGAGCTTCACGCCACCGACGATACCTCGTGGACGTCGAACACCTACGGGCCCGTCAACATCCGCCGCTCGATGAACCGTCTTCTCATCAAGTGCACGATCGGCTCCGAGAAGCCGGACCTGTGGGTGCTGACCAACGACATGTACGAGAAGTATCTGGCCGGCCTCCAGGCCAACCAGCGCTACATGGACGTCAAGAAGGCGGCGGCGGGCTTCGAGACGGTGGCCTTCATCGACAACGTGCCGGTGATCCACGATCTCAACGCCTCCGGCGGGTTCACCGGCGAACTCGGCTTCGCGCTCAACACCAAGTACCTCTACCTCGTTGAGCACCCCGATGCCCGCTGGGGCGCCGAGCCCGAGCGCAAGCCGCTGGATCAGGACGGCATCGCCATCCCTTACTACTGGATGGGCCAGATGGTCTGCACCAGCCGTCGCCACCAGGGCCGCTTGGTCGCCGCGTAACCCACACAGGAGAAACCATCATGGCTTACTACGGTAAGGGTGTCGTGGGCGTGGATACGCTGCGCCGCACGACCTTCAAAGAGTTCGATCTTGGCGTCACCGAGAAGATGAACGCCGACATGGAGGCCGCCTATGGCGTGGCTTCCGGTTCCGTGTCGGCGGGCGCCTGCTCTCTCGACGCATCGGGCACGATCGCGGCGGGCACCGGTTACGTGGCGGACGCCGCATTCGCTGCCAGTGAATACGGCTTCGTCCGCAAGGCCGACGTCGATCAGACGGTGCTGTCGTTCTACGGCATCTCAGCCAACGCTGCCGACGCGGCAGTGGTGACCTTCGTGGCGCCGTTCGCCGGCTCCCTGAAGCGCATCGACACGATCCTGCTCGGCGGCGCTCTGGCGACCGGCGACGGCACCGTGACGGCGGCGATCGGCGGCACTGGCGTGACGGGCGGCGTGGTCACGATCACGTCCTCTGGCTCGGCGGCTGGCGACAAGGACAGCGCCACGCCATCGGCACTGAACACCTTCGCTCAGGGTGCGACCATCACCCTGACGGTCGGCGGCGCCGGTACGGGCAACCGCACCATCAACGGCTTCGTGACGCTCGAGCGCGCGTAAGACGTTTCACAGGAAACAGGGTGGCGGGGATGTTCTCGCCACCCACTAGCACGGGGGCACCATGAACGCAGACGTCGAGATCAACAACAAGATCGCCATCACCATCCACGGCTTCGAGACGCGCTACGGCCCGATCGGCCCGGACGGCAAGCGGCCGGAATACGATGTCGTCACGTACTCTCCGCAGGGTGACGCGAAAACCACGATGCACCGCGAGATCCGCCACGTTTCGGCCGTCCGCACGCTTGAAGACTGCGGCGACAACCTCGCCTCGCTGATCGCGCTCAAGACCTGGCAGCGCATCGAGCCGGATTATCTGCACTGGAAGGCCAACAACGCGCTTCCCGATCGCGGCACGCCGCTCGGCGCATGGCAGGGCATCACCAAGGCCCAGGCCGACGTGCTCAAGCAGGCGGGCCTCCGGTCCATCGAGGACGTTGCCAACGCCTCGGAGATCGTCATCAACAAAACCGGCCTCGCCAACGCGCAGAACCTCGTGGAGCTTGCCAAGAAGTTCCTCGCGACCGGCGACAAGGCCGCCGAAGCTGCCAAGCAGGCCAAGCTCGAAGCCGACAATGCCGAACTTCGCGAGCAGATGGCCGAGATGCAGAAGATGATGGCCGAAATGATGGCCAAGAAGGCTGACGACGGCGAGAAGCCTGCGAAAGGCCGCAAGGCCAAGGAAGCCGCCTGATGGCCAAGTCGACGCTGATCAACCTCGCCTCGGATATCGCCGACCAGCTCGGGCTGCAGCGCCCGTCAACGCTGTTCGGCGTCTACGACGAGGGCGATACGTCGGACAGGAAGATCCTGCGCGCCATCACGCAGACCTGCAAGCATCTGGCGGCCGACTACGACTGGCAGACGCTGCAGGCCCGGCATTCCTTCGTAACGCTCGCAGCGGAAGCCCAGACATCAGGGATACCGACCGATTTCGAGCGCATGGTGATCAACACCGCATGGGATGAGGATCTGAACCGTCCCCTGTGCGGCCCGTACAATGCCCAGGAGTGGGCGGAAGTGCAGTCATCGCTGATCGCGCGGATCGAGCCGGCGTTCGCGATCCTCGGTGACGTGTTCTACCTCGCTCCAGAGCCGCCGGCAGGACGGACGATCGCCTACACCTATATTCGCGATGCCATAGGGCGTGCAGCGGCCGGCACCCGCAAGGCGCGCTTCACCGTCGACACCGATACGACGCTTTGGGATGACGAACTGATCACCGCCGGCGCGGTCATGTTCCACCTGAAGAACGACAAGGAAGCCTTCGCGACCGAGCATCAGGATTTCGAGAAGATCAAGGCCGACCGCATCAAGCGGGACGGCGGCGGCCGCGTCCTCTACATGGGCGGCGGCTACAAGAACGACGCGAATGGCATGGTCGAGCGGCTGAAGTCCGCGGCACTCATCATTGGTGGCGATTGATCCAGGCCCCGCCGGCCCACGCGGCGCAAAGTCTGGTTCGGACCAAGGAGCGCCAGGCGCCGATCAAGGGCCTGAACTCGGCCGACATGATCACCGATCTCAGCGGCTTCGCGCAGATCGCGGACAACTGGATTTGCCGGGCCGATGGGCTGCACGTTCGCAACGGCTACACGGTCGCGCAGACGCTGGGCGGGGCCGTCACCAGCCTGCTCTGGTATCCGGGCTCCGTGATCGCCCGCACCGATGGCGACTGGATGGGCGACGTTGTGGCGAACCCTGGCGGCCGATGGTTGGTCATGGGCAAGTCCGGGACGGCGCCGCTCAAGTACAACGGCTCGAGCTTCACGACCGCCGCGATTACCGGCGTCGCCAGCACGACGCTCTCGGCGTTCAAGTGGCATGTCCGGCGCTTGTGGGCGATCGAGAACAATTCGCTGAACCTCTGGTATCTCGCGGTGGATGCGGTCGAAGGCCCGGCGCGGCTGCTCCCGCTTGCCGCCTACGCTCGGCGCGGTGGTACGATCACCGCAATCGCCTCAATGAAGATGGACGGCGGCGAGGGCCCGGAAGACCGGCTCGCGATCGTCACCAGCGAAGGCGAACTGATCGTCTACTCCGGGTCCGACCCGGACAACGCGGCAACGTGGAGCCTGTTGGGCGTCTACACTGTGCCGGCTCCCGTAGGGCGCCGCTGCTTTGCGACCTACGGTGCTGGATTGGCACTGCTGACCGTCAAGGGGCTGCTCTCTGTCCCCGCGGTGCTGTCATCGGCTGCCAGTGGCAAGCCCTTGGTGGCACTGTCGCGCAATATCAACCCGACGCTTGAGGCACTGTCGCCCACGGCCGTCATCGAGAGCGAGAACGCCGAAGCTACGATCATTCACGCCGGCGACTATCAGTACGTCAGGGACGCCGAGACGAAGGGATGGAGCCGCTGGACAGGCCTAGGCGCGACGCACTGGCTAGACACTCCCGAAGGCCTATACTTCTCGTCTGGCACGCAGGTTCGCCTCTACGGCGGTGGTCTCGACGGAACGCAGGCCGTGAAGACGGTGGCAGTCGACGCCTTCGACCGCTTCGGCACCAACGCCAAGAAGACGTTCAGGCGCATCAAGCCGATCTATCGCGTCTGCCAGCCCTACCGGGCGCGGATCGAAATGCTGACCGACTACCGCGACCTCCCGACGTCGTGGGAAGCCGCCTCGATCGATCATGAATACTGGTTCTGGGATGACATCACCTGGCCGCAGCAGCCGATGAACTGGACTCGTCCCCTGTCGGCTCGTCTCGGCCAATGGCGCGGCATCTCAGGTCGCGGTGAAGTCGCGGCGATGATGTTCGGCGCTCAGTTCAACGAGGTTTCAGGGGTGCTGATGGGCTACACGGCCGCATTCGACAGCGGAGGCAGCAAGATATGACCCCGGGCAAGCGCAAGGTTGCGAACATCGTCATTGATGGCGCCACCGTCGAGGCCAAGGCCAACTGGCTCATCATCGACGATGTGCTCTACGGAGCCGATGCCGAAATGGCCGAATGGGTCCAGCGTCGGCTTGGTGGCGCGCTCGTGGAGGTTCCCTTTATCGCGCTCGGGGCGCTGGACGGCAACAAGCTGATCGCAGGGGCCTATTTCTGGGACCACCACGACCACAGGACCGGTCTCGACGACGTGTCCGACATCTACATGGCGGTTGCGGCTGATGACTGGAAGGCGGCGCGGCCGCACATCCTGCGGCGCCTGTTCGAGTATCCGTTCGGCGACCTGAAGTGCCGGCGCCTGTCGGTCGAGGTCGACATGAGCAACGAGCGCGCGGTGAAGCAGGTCCAGCAGCTCGGCTTCAAGCTCGAGGGCACCAAGCGGCGCAAGGGCAAGGGCGGCGGTGACGTGGGCCAGTTCGGCCTGCTTCCCGAGGAATGCCCGATCTGGATGGCTGGGCAGGAGAAAGCGGCATGAAGGCTCCGTCCCCGCCTCCGACACCGAACCCCTACGCGGTCGCGAACGCGCAGCAGCTCGCCAACATCGAGACGGCGATTGCCAACACCTACCTGATGAACATCGACGAGGACCGTCCAGACGGCACGGTGCGCTATGAGCAGATCGGCACCGAGGAAATCGACACGTTCCAGTACGACGCAGACGGCAATCTGACGGGCACGACACCCCGCGAAATTCCACGGTTCAAGAAGACCGTGGCGCTCACGACCGAAGGCCAAGTCCAGTTCGACCAGCAGCAGCAGATCGCCATCGCCATGAACGAGGCGGCGCTGAGCCAGGCGCAGCTTCTCGGCGAGCGGTGGGCGGAGCCGTTCAGTCTCGATGACCTGCCGGCGCACGGCACGGCACCAACTATGCCGACGATCGAGAGCGCCTTCGCCTCGGCGGGCACGGTAATCGATGAGATCGGCGCAACCGACCTGTCGGCGCACTACGCGACAGTCCGCGACGCAATCGACAGCCGTATCCAGTACCAGCTCGAGCTGGACCGGGACGCTCGGATCACGCGGCTCGCCAATATGGGCATCATGCCCGGCTCGGAAGCCTATACCCGCGAGATGTTCTCGTTCGACAAGCAGTCGACGGACGCGCGGATACAGGCCTATCTCGCCGCGGCCAATGAGCAGACGCGCATGGTCCGGCTCGAGGAGACCATCGCCAACTTCGCCAACCAGGCGCAGGACCAGAAGTTCCGGCAGGCCATGGTCACGGTGGAGTTCGCCAACAACGCGGTGACGAAGAAATTCCAGATTCAGCGCGAACTTGGCATGTTCATTGAGACGCTGCGGGAGCGGGCACTGCAGGAGTTCCTTGCCGAACGCAATCAGGTGATCAACGAGATTTCGACGCTGATGAATGGCGGGCAAATCCAAGTGCCGCAGTTCCAGCCGTTCCGTGCCGGCAACATCTCCGACACGCCCGTTGGCGAATACGTCTACCGCTCCGCAGCCATGGACATGGAGAAGTGGAAGCAGCGGACCGAATACCAGCAACAGTTGATGGCCGGCATGATGAAGCTCGGCGGCTCCCTGCTGATGGGCGGGATGTAGGCAATGGTCGTGCCCTACGACGGTCGAACGGCGGCGGTTCGCTACAACAACCCCGGCGCTCAGTACCCGAGCGCGCGCGCGCGCAAGTACGGCATGATCGGGGCGGGCGTCATTGGTGGCGGCCACAAGATCGCGCAGTTTCCGACCGAGGCGCACGGCGCAGCGGCGAACATGGACAACTTCGCCAGCAGCTACAAAGGTATGCGACTCGGTGATGCGGTTGCCAAGTGGCGAGGCGGGAACGGGTCACTCGGCGTTCCCGCTGGGTTTGATCCGAACGCGATCGTGGACGACACCTTTCTCGGCGATCGGGACCGCATGACGCGGTTCTTCGGTGGCATGAGCCAGCACGAGGGGCGCGGCGCCGCTGGACCTGTGAAGCCCGACGTGTGGGGGCAGGCATTCGACTGGTATAGGGCCGGCGGCGCGCCGCCTGGAACTGCAACTCCGGTCTCAGGACCGGCAGGAGGCCAACCAATGTGGGGCATGATCAAGCGGCCTGACGAGCAGCCGCAGGCACAGCCCGCCGCTGTCAATCCTGTGTCTGGCATCGGCGCGATCAGCCCCGAGCACATGCAGACACTGGCGCGCATGGGCTTGCTCAAGGGCCGCCAGCAGCCGCAGCCGAAGAACGTGGGCGAGGCCTTGGGCCAGCTCGGCGATATGTATGTCGATCAGCAGAACCGTCGCTGGGCGATGGGAGAGATGGCCAAGGCAGCGGCAGGGGAGAACGCCGCCTGGTCTCAGTACGGTGGCGGGGCGCCAGCCGCATCGGGCGCACCCGGCGCCGCGCCGCCGGCGCCTGTTGCTCCCCCTGCCGGCGCCGGCGGCATGATCACGGCTGGACGGTCGTTTGGATCAAACCCGATGGCGCTACCTGAGACCGACCAGGGCCAACCCGCGATCGGTGGCGGTGCTCCACCGGTGCCGCGTGGCATGATCGGCGCGGGGGCCGATTTCACCGGCCAGCCCGTCCAGTCCGAGCCGATGGCGCCGCCGCCGACGCCTGTGGGCATGGCTGGAGGGCCTGAGCGCCTAATGGCCCAACCGGCCGCTGCACCCGCGCAGCCCGCCGGCGACCCGCGCCTTGCCCGCCTCGACGCCGAGGAAGCGCAGGCCCGCAGGATGGTCGGAAACCAGTACACGCGAGAGCGCGGGTTGGCGATGCTCGATGACATCCGCAAGCGCCGCTACGAGCTGGACGACCCGACGAAGGCCCTGCAGCGCCGCGCCACGGAACTCGACATCGCCACCAAGCAGCGCGAACTCGATACGCCGAAGGACACCCTGCAGAAGCTCAAGGATGACGAGAGCCTGTACGCGATCAACCCGCGGACCAAGGCATACGAGAGAATCGCCGGCGGAGGCAGCACGAAGCCTGGCGGCTTCAAGGATGCCAAGCAACTCTCCGACGTCGAAGAGGGCATTCGCAAGGAGTTCAGCGCACACGCCAAGCCGTACTTTGAGGTCCGCGACGCCTACACGCGCATTCAGCAGTCTGCGGCCAACCCATCCCCGGCCGGCGATCTAGCGTTGATCTTCAACTACATGAAGATGCTCGATCCTGGCTCAGTCGTTCGTGAGGGCGAGTTCGCAACTGCGCAAAATGCGGCCGGCATTCCTGAGCGCGTCCGCAATATGTGGAACCGAGCGCTCAGCGGCGAACGTCTTGGCGATGACCAGCGCAAGGATTTTGTTGGCCAAGCCGGTGGCCTGTTTGAGCGCCAGCAGCGTCAGTACGCGGCCGTGCAGAGCCAATACGAGGGATTGGCTAAGCGCAAAGGCATTGATCCCGCCAACGTGATCTTCGACTACGGCATCCCGAAGGACGAAGGCCGCCCAGAGCCCGGCGCCGGCAAGAAGGGCGATCGGTTGCCGACCGCCGCAAGGTCAGCACCTGCGATCAAGAGCGACGCTGAATACGACGCTCTCCCGCCTGGCAGCGAATACACAGCGCCGGACGGTAAAGTGCGGAGGAAGCAGTAATGGGGTGGCAGGACGATCCGGTCATCGAGAAGAACGATCAGCCAAAATGGGCGTCAGATCCCGTCGTCAGCGACAAGCCGGGCGGGTCGCGGCTGCTCGAGGAAGGGTTGCTTATCTCGGCATGGGAAGACGAGGCCGGCAAGCGCAGCCTTGGCCTCGGCAAGATCACACGCCCGATCGTTCAGGGTATCAAGGATGCTCTGCCGGCTGCTGCGGAGTACCAGCCCTTTGATCCGC
The DNA here is from genome assembly GCA_964652155.1 of uncultured Planctomycetaceae bacterium. Lineage (GTDB taxonomy): Bacteria > Planctomycetota > Planctomycetia > Pirellulales > PNKZ01 > CAZZBK01. Next base: position 16,074 of record CAZZBK010000032.1, read on the forward strand.
AGAGCACCGATCGCGTCATCAAGGCGGTTGGCGACTCTGGCGCTATGTGGAGCGCGCCGAGCGTCAACGGCCTCGGATGGGCCGGTCGCGCCATGAGGCCCGTGGCGGGAAGAATTGGCACTCAGGCTGGAGAGTCGATCGCGGCGCAGCGCGCAACATCAGTTGTTGACGATGCCGCGGCGCATACCGAGCTTGGCATTCGTCCATTCGGCCCGTCGTTCAATCAAGGCCCGGTCGCCTCGATTGGCAAGCAGCTCACCGAGACCTACGGCATCGGCGCGCCGCTCCGCAACGCGCTTGATGAGACCTATCAGGGCATGGGCGCAGCGGCGACCCGCATTGCCGATGACATCAGCCCAACCGCAACTGCAGAGACTGCCGGTGCGGCCGCACAGCGCGGCCTGGACCGCTTCAGGTATTCGCGGCTGTCAGAGATTGATCCGCCGACCGTTCGCGGACTCGGGATCGACCCGCAGGCGCCCATGGCACCGCTCACCGTCATGTCACGAGGTGCGGCAGAAGTGGCCGAGCAGGCCGCTCCGATCTGGCCGACCATCGGCGGAAGAGTGACGACGAACACCAGAGGCAACCAGGTTCAGGCCGCGCGGCCTCTGAACGAGACGCTGACGACGCGCACGACGGCCGAGATGCTGGATGATGCTCAGCTTGCCCGTCTGGTACGCACGCCGGCGACAGAGACGTCCGTCGCGACCAGAGCCGAGGCCCTGTACGAGCGCGCGTGGCGCGCCATGCCGGGCTTGATGAGGGTAAACGATACGGCAAACGGCAATCTTCTTGCGGCGGTTAACACGCGGAATGCCTTGCGCGAACTGCAGGGCCACATCGCCAATGACATTTCCGGCCAGCGCGTCATCAACGGCGAGCTTGCGGCGCGGCTGATGAACCCGCACTCCAACATCACGTTTGCCGACATGCGGGCCATTCGCACGGAGATCGGACGGGCGCTCGCCAACCGCAACCCGCTGCAGCAGTCGCTCGACCAAGGGCAACTCAAGAGCCTATATGGCGCCGTCAGTCGCGATATGGAGGTCGGCCTTCAGACGCTCGCCAATCGAGCGGCCATCCGCACCCAGGCGGGCGGCAATCGCGGCGATCGCGTCCCCGTCGAGGTCGCGCAGCAGGCCGCCGGCGCGCTCCGCGCCTTCCGCACGGCCGACCGCTACTATCGCCAGTCAATGGAGCGCATGGACCGTTTCTCGACGATCCTACAAGCGCAGAGCCCAGAGCAGGCCGCAAATCGTCTCGTGCGCGCCGCGTTGTCCGGCAACCGCGGCGACATCAGGCAGTTTCGCGCGGCCATGGCTGGACTGCGGCCAGAAGAGCGCGCCGAGTTCGGGGCCATGGTGGTCCGGGAGATGGGCGCACCGGCCGCGTCAGCCCGTGGCATGGTGCAAGAGCACGGCTTCTCCGCGCAGTCGTTCGTGACCAACTATCAGAAGATGTCCCCAGAGGCGCGGGCGTTGGCGTTCACGCCAGAGCATCAACAGGCGCTTGACCGGCTCTTCCGCGTGGCGAACAGAGTGGCCAACGTCGAGGCGCTGGCCAACAACTCCCGCACAGCCACGAACGCCATCAATATGTCTGCGATCGCTGCCGCGGGAACGGCTGCGGCCACGGGTGACATCGCAACGCCGCTCTTGATCGGCGGCGGCGGTCTGGCAACATCGGTCCTCATGTCCCGCCCGGCTTACGTGAACTGGATGACGCGGTACGTTCAGCTTCGTGCCGCAGTGCGCAACGGCTCGGACCAGACGATTGCCCCGCTCATCCGGCACCTGACGGGCCTCGAACGCCTGACGGAATCCAACCCAGAGCTGCGCGCCACCTATGCCGCGGTCATGGCGGAAATGGCGCCGGCTCTTGAGCGGTCTCAAGCGCAGCGACGCGCGACGCCTCCACCGGCCACGCCGGCGCGGCGCCTCGAGGAGTTCGTGCCGCCGCGTGGCATGATTGGACCGCCACGCGATCAGCCAGTGCGCGGCATGATCGGCCCGCCCCGCCAGGAGCTGCCACGATGACACCAGAGGAACGCGCCGCCTACGCTCGGATGGTCATGGGCTATGGCCTTGGCCCGACGACGGACAACACCCGCGCCGGCATCCCGAACCCGGAAGCGCGCTCCTACGAGCCAACGCCAGGCGAGAACGCCGGCCTGATGACGCGTCAGGCCATCGGCGGCACCACCGGTGATCGTGTGGAGCCCATGGTGCGGGCATTGCTCGACTACGGCCCAGAGCCTGCGAAGGCTTACGTCGACCAGTTCAGCAAGGCGACCGACGCCGGGCGAGATGCCATGATCGATCCATCGGCGGCGAACATCGGCAACGCCGCTGTCCAGACTGGCGCGTTTCTCATGCGTCCGTCCGCTATGGTCGCCGGCGGCGCCCTCGGGTTTGGCGACGCGCTGATGAAGGATTTAGGGGTCACGGGAACGTCACCCGCAGAGGCCGCCGGGAAGCGCCGGCAGGCACCAGCGGCCGCCGAGACACCGGACCTCCCTGGACTTGAGCCCGAAGAGCAGGCCGCATACAAGGCCGCAGTGAAGGAATTGGCCAATCCAGAATGGATGCGTCGGGAAGCACGGCAGGCGCTGAAAGAGCGCGTTGCGGGCTTCGAGAAGCGGGCCGCAGATCGCGCCGAGGGCCAGCGTCGGTTGCAGGAAGAGAGCGGTCGCGCCAAACAGCAGGCCGAACAGGGCGAATACGACCGCCGGGTGCAGATGGCCGAAGTCCTGCGGGACAAGGAACTCGGCCGGGACAAGCGGTTCTCTGACACGGCCACGGGCCAGTTCTACGAGAAATCAGGCGGCATGGCCCCGGTGATCGCTGCATTGGGCATGGGCGGCCTGGGGCGCCTTGCGCACGGTCCTGCCGGCGGCAAGGCGCTGTCCTACGCAGAGGGCGTGCTGGGGGCTGGCTTGGGCCTCAACGCCAAGGATCTGTACGAGGGGTTTGCGACGCAGACCGAGAACCCGGAACGCCGGGCAATGGAAGCCTATGGCCGGGAGCTTCCCGCGGGCCATCCGCGCAAGCAGGAGTCGATGGAAGCGGCCGCTGGAATGCCAGAGGTGAACCCGACGCAGAAGGCCGCCTTGGAGAAGCTGCGCGACCCGACCACGCTGGGCATCCGCGCGGGCCTGATGGCCTTGGAGGGAACGGCGGGCCCGATGGGTGCGGGCCTTGTGAACGCGCCGCGGCGCATTGGACGAGAGATCGCAGAGGACGGGCTGTTCGGCTCTAAAGAGCGGGCTCAACGTGAGGGGATGGCTGCGGCTCTGCGGCCGACTCCGCCTCCTGTACCATCTCCCGCAGGCATTCCAGCGCCGCCCGCCGGCGGTCTGCCGGCAGCGCCATCAACGACCGCACAAATTGCTCCGCATCCAGTCGGGCCTCAACCTCCCGCTCAGCAAGCGACCCCGACGAGTTCGGGTCGAAGTCCTGCATCCCAAAGTTCGGCATCAAAGGCTCCCGCATATGGTCCTGAGCACACAGATGTATCACGAACCGTGATCACTGACTACCTTCGCACGGGCAAAATCCCCGACGCAAAGCAGATGCGGGACGACATCAGCGCTGCCATAGAGCAGGCCGGGTTGCCCAAAGTGACTGACGCCACCCTGACAAAGAAAGTCAAAGACACGGAAGGCCTTGTTCAAGCCCTCCGCGGAATGCCGCCTGAGAACCAGAAGGCAGCGCTCGACGCCGTGCTCGGAAAAGGTCGCTTCCTCTCAGTGCCCGCCGCTGCCGGCCTCGGCGCGACAATGACAGACGAAGACCGGCAGGCCATGGCAAAGGCCCTGCTGAACTTCTGATCCGACCGCACAACCTGAAACCTGCAACATGAGGGCACTCCATGCCTCGTGATGGAAACGGCGTTTACACACCGGCTAGAGATTGGGAGGCCGATGCCGCAGCGTCGGTGGCGTTCTCGCCGGAAAAATGGAACGAGCAGGACGAAGACTTCGCCGACGCCCTGAACGACCTCCCGCTTGCGTCATGGACGCCGCGGATGTGGCCGGCGGGGACTGCGCCCGACGATGAGGGCGTGAACCCCGGGTCGATGATGTACGAGGACGGCGTTCTCTACATTTGCGCCGAGGTCGAGACGGACCTGTTCTTCTGGCTCGACGTCTCAAGCCCGGGCACGCCCCCATCGGCTGCCGAGGCCACAGCCGTCCAGATCGCCAACGTCGCTCATGCGATCAACGCGACCGGCAAGACCCTAGGCCGCCTGGTCGTCGACACCACCAACAACCGCCTGATGTACGCCTCTGGGTCCGCTGCCGCTGATCCCTGGTACGTCGCCGATGGCAGCGCCTCCGTCACCCCGTCATAAGGAGATCACGACATGAGCACGCTTTGGGTTCGTGAATACGCGAATACGGGCGCTTCGGATGCAGGCCAAAGCCCTGTATCCCGCGCCGCGCAGGTAGCCATGGAACCGGGCACCGATCAGACGCCGGTGACGTTCTCGACGTCGGCGCAGTCGGCGGCGTTCGGAGCGACAACCACGCTGATCGCGGTCATCGCTGACGCGGCCTTCCACTACGTCGTCGCGGCCAACCCCACAGCAACGGTGAACGCGCTGAAAGTGCCTGCCGATACTCTGGTGTTCATCGGCGTGGCTGCTGGGCACAAGATCGCAGCGATCGAGGCGGCCTGATCATGCAGTTCGGGCGGCTCGGCGCAGGGTTTGGACGGCTTGGCGGATCGTCCTTGGCGGGCCTCGCGCTGCCGCGCATCAGGCTTTCTGCGAGTTCGATCGCCGAGGATGCGGCCGGAGACACCGAGATCGGTACGGCTTCAGTCGCCAATGCCCCGGACGGCGTGACGTATACGTGGGCGATCACGGCAGATCCAGACTCTAAGTTCAGCATCGTCGAGGCAACGGGTGTCCTGTCGCTGGCGACGTTGGCGACGCTGAACTACGAAAACGCTACATCGCACCAGGTCACGATTGAGGCCACGCCGAGCGCGGGCGATCCGCCGCCTCCGCGCACGTTCACGATCGATGTGACGAACGTCCTTGAAGTAACGCTAAATGCGCTGACGCTGGACACTAACGAGATCGAGGAAAGCTCCGCAGCTGCAACCGTCGTCGGCGCGCTCCAAGATGTCACGTCGGGCTCGACTCTCTCCCTGATCGACGACGCTGGCGGGCGCTTCGCCCTGTCAGGCACCAACATCATCGCTGGTCTGGTCGCAACCGACTATGAAAGCGCGACTTCCCACAACATCACCGTGCGCGAGACGCACCCGGACGCAACGACAGTCGATAGCGTCATAGCCATCACCGTAACTGACGTTGATGAGACGGCGCCGACGCTATCGAGCCCGACGGCTGTCGAAGATGGCGGCGCTGCGGCTGACCTCTCCGTATCGACCAATGAGGCAAACGGCACGCTCTATTGGGTCGTGACAACCAGCGCCACGGCCCCAAGTGCGGCTCAGGTCAAGGCAGGCAACGACCACACTGGCGCTGCGGCAGCTGACAGTGGGAGCCAAGCCGTCAGCGGGACCGGAGTACAGAACGCCACAGCAAGCGGGCTTACGCCTGAGACGACCTATTACACACACTTCATGCACGAGGACGCTGGGTCGAACCAATCGAACGTCGCGAGTAGCGCGAGTTTTACGACGGACGCACAGCCTGTCGCCAATGTGGTGATCTTTGCCGGCCAGTCGAACATGGTGGCAAACGGCACCACGGCCGGCAATCTTCCTGCCAATCTCGAAACCGCCACCGATCAGTACATCTGGACAGGCTCAGCTTTCGACGCGCTGGACAACGCGCAGAACAACAACGAGATCATGACGCCGGGCTCCCATCAGTGGGGACCGGAAGCTGAGTTCGGTAGACAGTGGCAAGCCAACATCGGGACGCCGCTTTATATCATCAAGTATAATCGGAGCGGCACCAGCCTTGCGGTCGATTGGAATCCGCCGTCTGGCTCAGATTTCGTCATTCTCGACGGCATCATTGACGACGCGATAACTGCCCTCGAAGGCGCTGATTTCGTCGTCAATGTGCGCGGCTTCTTCTGGATGCAGGGCGAGAGCGACGCCACGAGTGAGTCGCAGGCCAACGCCTATGAGACGAACCTGACGGACATTATCGCCGCAGTTCGCGCTTATGGCTCAAGTTCAACGCGATCTGTAATAGGCCGCATCTACTATCCAACGGCGACGTATCGGGACACGGTACGCGCTGCGCAAGCCGCCGTCGTCGCAGCAGATGTCAACGCCGCGCTCGTAGATACTGATGGCTACGTGCTGTCAGATACGGTGCACTACGATGTCGACAGCACTGTGCAGATGGGCCTGGACTTCTTCACAGCCTACAACGTCGACGCCACCGTTCCTGACGCTTTCGAGGTTGGTGACTGGTCGACCGCTGGCGATGATACCGAGATCGACGTCACGATCAACTCGCTGCCCGGCAATGGCGGAAGCGCTCTGCTCGACGTTGAATACCGCCTCGATGGCGGGTCATGGGTATCAAGCGGCGGTCTCGTCTCGTTTACAATAACAGGGCTCAACAATGATCAGGAGTACGACGTCGAACTGCGCGCGGTTAACGTCGAAGGCAATGGCGCGGCGAGCGACGTCAAGGCGGAAACACCAACCGGCCCGACAGTGCCTGCGGCCTTCTCTGTTGGTGACTGGTCGATTGCTGCTGGTGACGAGGAAGCAGACGTAACCATTAGCTCTCTCCCGTCCAACGGCGGCAGCGCGATCACTGACATCGACTACCGGCTTGACGGAGGGTCGTGGGTATCGACGGGCGGCACCACGAGTTTCACGATTGCTGGCCTCACCAATGACCAGGAATACGACGTTGAACTGCGGGCTGTGAACGCGGTTGGCGACGGCGCCGCAAGCGATGTGAAGCAAGTTACTCCGGTTGCGAGCGCGATCGACGCCATCCTCCTTGAAACCGGCGACACGCTGCTTCTCGAAACGACCGATCCGGTAGAGCTTGACGCGTCCATCCCCGCGCAGTCGTCGGCCTCTGCTCTGACCGGCGACGAGTGGACTGTCATTGTTCAGGGCGGCACGACCAAGAAAATCGCAACTCTCACCGTGGCGGAATACATCAATGGCTGACGCCAAGATTAGCGCCCTGACGACCGCGAGCGCTCTGGACGGCACAGAGCTTTTCCTTCTTTCGCAGGGTGCCGCAGACCGGAAAGCAACGCTCAGCGTGTTGCGTGAGTTCAGCAAGTGGACTCGTCCCGCCGACTGGCCGGCGCTGCCTGCTGATGCTGCGAACACGATCGGCATCATCGCCGCCGTGTTCCCTGATAGCGGCAATAACGTCGTCGTCAATATGACGACATCTGCGGGGACGTACACCGTCGATTGGGGTGATGGGTCGACGAGTGCTGGCGTGTCAAGTGGCGCTACAGCATCGCACGCATACGACTATTCCGATGGCGATCTCCCGTCGGCAACGACGCGCGGGTACAAGTGCGCAGTGGTAACGATCACGCCAGATACGGGAGGGGCCAACTTTACGGCGGTTAATCTCGGCCCGAGCGGAACCAACACACTAAATCCGTGGCTCGACGTCCGCATCAATGCGCCATCCGCAACAACGGTTCAGATCAAGCCGAACACTAATGCGTATTGGCTGGAGCGTGTTCGCATCACGGCAGTCGGCGCCATAACCTCGATGGCGAGCATGTTTTCGAGCTGCGTCAACCTCAAGGTCGTTGAGATGCCAGCCAACTCGTGCGGCGCCGTCACGACGATCGCAAGCATATTCAGCGGATGCCGTGGCCTCGTGCGCGTAGATATGCGGGGCTGGGGATTCGATTCATCATTGGTGACGGCTACAAGCGCATTCGATAGCTGCTCGGGGCTGGTTGAGTGCCTATTTGACACGACCACATTCGACTCGATCACGAGCGCCGCGAGCATGTTCAGCGGGTGTCAGGCGTTGCCGTCCCTGACGATCAGCCTGGCCGCGTGCACGTCGCTGTCCAGCGCATTCAGGACCATGGGATCGCTCACCAGACTGGAAATAACGTCGCTTGGCGCCGTAACGACGATCGCCGATATGTGCAACAGCGACTTCGTTCTGCGCGAGGTAATCTTCCCGTCTGCTTCATGGGCTGGAAGTCTCGCAACTACGACAAACGCGTTTGCAAGCTGTATCTCGTTGTCTAGAACGGCGAATTTATATAGCCCCGTCGGCTTTACTCTGCCTGGACGTCACGCAGCAGCGCAGCTCGATGAGGTCTATACGAACCTGCCCAGCGTGACGGCGACGATTGTGGTGACGGGCAACTACGGCACGACTGGCGACGATCCTACCATCGCGACAGGCAAGGGCTGGACTGTCACAGGTTCGTAGAACTGAGAACAAGTTCACTAGGGCGTGGATCACGGTATTAGGTCAATAAATATCGTACCGCTCGTCTTCTGTGGGATCATAATATTTGTGCTCCCACTCTTTACCGTTCCAGCGGCGCCACACGTAGTCGCTATCGCAGTGAAAATATCGTCCCTCGTAGATGTAGCCGATGCGGCGCGCTTCAACCTTGCGCCAAACCAAGTCGGCCTCGGTCGGTTCTTCCTTTCGCCACACAAACGTCCAGGCGACGGCCACAAGCCTCAAGGCCTCACGCAGCATGTCAATCGAGACCTCTCCTAATTGATCCCAAACCCTACCCACAACCCAAGCCCCAGGACAATAGCTGCCAGGGGCAAGTCTCTCACTAACCCACAGTCATCATCTGGAGACGTTTCATGCCGTGGCCCTCAAGCCCCACGATCGACCAGACGTATCAGCCGGACCCGCCCGATGGGTCCACCTACGTCTACCGCGGCGACGGCAAGTGGGACGTCCAGATCCCGCCTGCGGCTGCCACGCTTGCGGATTACTACACCAAGACCGAGGAAGACGCGGCCCATGGTGCGCTCGAGGACTACGCCGACGCTGCAGTTGCGGTGCTCGAGGCCGCTGCGGCCGCCGCCTACATCCCTCTCACGCAGAAGAGCACCAACAACGGCGTTGCGTCCCTGAACAGCTCCGGGAAGGTGCCGACGTCAGAACTGTCGTTGGTCAAGGGCGACGTTGGGCTAGGAAACGTCGACAATACGTCCGATGCGAACAAGCCCGTGTCGACCGCGGCGCAAACGGCGCTTGATCTCAAGGCTGCCATTGCTGGGCAGACTTTCACAGGCGACGTGATTGTCGACAAGACCGGCAATGCCGAGCTTAAATCAAAGGGCACAACCACCGCTTACGTAACGGCGGACTCGCCTGTCACGACAAATGCGGGCTGGAGATTGTCTCGTGGCGGCAGCAAGCGGTTCGAGGTGCGCCTCTCGACTGAAGCCGAGTCAGGTGCCAATGCCGGATCTCACATCAACCTCTACGCTTTTGAAGACGACGGGGTGACGCAACTATTCATCGGTCAGATCGTGCGAGCCACGCGCGTTTTGAGCTTTGGCGTGGCGCCCAAGGTTGGCACGGATGTGATCTGGCACGCGGGAAACGACGGGCCTGCCTCTGGTCTTAACGCCGATCTCCTAGACAATTTCCACGCTTCGAGCTTCGTCCGCACGATCAACACTGTCAGCCCTGACGGTTCAGGCAACGTCGCCCTGACGGTGGCAGGCATTGGCGGTGTAGCTCTATCGAGCGTGGTCACTGCGGGCACGGGATCGCAGACCGCGCCATCCGGTTCGACGTATTGGAACGGTTCGGCGACTCCGACGACATCGGACAGGCGGCGCATCGACACGGCGACCGTATCCCATACCGCGACGGCTACAGGCCGACGCTTGCGCGTCACGTATCAGGCTAACTTTGTCCCCTCGTCAGACGTCACAATCAATAACGTCACGCTCGGCCTCGCCCTGTTCAGGGACTCAGACGCCAATGCGATTGATTGGGTGCATATCAGCCCAGGTCACCGCGCCAATGGCACGGACATCTACAGCACGCCGGATAGTGTGCACGCCTCGTTCATCGTCACGGCTCCCGACGCCTCGTCCCATACCTACCACGTCGCGGTGATCAGCAGAAGTTCTGGCGCGGTGATCGATGTCGGCGATCTGTCTCGGCGCCACTTGTCGATCCAGGAGTATGCGGCATGAGCAAGCGCATTCCGGCGAGCATTCGCAACAAGAACCCCGGTGCCATGTATCCGGGGGCTTCGTCAAAGAAGTTCGGCTCTACGTCGTTCGAGAAGCTGACGAGCCAGGACGGCGTGCACAAGATCGCGACCTTCCCTACAGACATCCAGGGCGCGGCAGCACAGTTCGATCTGCTCGCAAGTTCTGCCTATGCCGATGGCAAGCGCACGGTTCGTGAAGCGATCACCAAATGGTGCGGCGGCTACTACGTCAGCACGTATCTGTCTGTGCTCGAGAAGAAAGCCGGCGTGACTGCCGATACCGTTCTGACGCGCGGCATGGTCTGCAATCCAGAGATTGCGATCCCTCTGGCTCAAGCGATGGCGTATCAGGAGGCAGGACAAGCCTACCCACTGGACGCGGAAGGCTGGCGCCAAGCCCACACGCTGGCATTGCCTACGGCGGCCCTGGAGGCGGTTGCAGCGGTGGAACCGCCTGAGAAGGTCGCACCATCGCCTGAGAACGACAAGCCTCTGAGCAAGCCTGAGACGCGCATCAAAGAGGCGGCCAAGGAAAGCTGGACGATCTGGGGAGCCATCACGGCCGGCGGATCGTTCGTGCTGGCCAAGGTCGAGGAAGCCTATGAGATCCTGTCGTCCGGCTTCGACATGGCGCAGACGGTGGCGGGGGCCAAGACGCCGCTGGGCCTCGTCGCATCAGCTGCCAAGGTGAGCACGCTCGAGCTGCTCGGCTGCATGACGATCGGCGGCATCATCATCATCATTTCGCGCCGGTTCTCGGCAGCAGCAGAAGGAAAGCAGGGATGATCGCCGCAATCATAGCACCGCTGGCGTTCCTGCGTTTCCTGCAGCCGTGGCACATCATCGTCGCGGCGTTCGTGGCGTGGACCGGCATCGTAGGCGTGAAGGCGTACAGGAAAGGCGGTGAGGCCGTCATTGAGGCATCTAAGGTAGAGGGCAAGAAAAATGAGAAGCTCGCAGCCAAAGCACACGAGAAAGCGAAAGCACCGGGCGCTGCCGATCGTCTGCGCCGTGACTCTTGCCGCGATTGTTAGCGGCTGCGCGAAGTCCTACGTGGTCACGGCTGACGAACTCTGCCGCTCATGGCGCCACCAGACCGTGAGTAAGGACGACAAGCTGACGGACGGCACGGCCTCGGGAATCGAAGGCAACAACAACGCTCGTCCAGCGTGGGGGTGTCAGTACGGCGAGAACAAATCCAAGGGGTAAGGGCTATGACCGATGTCTTGGGAACTGGCACTCGCGCTTGGCGAGCTGAAAAGCCGAGTGGCAGCGATAGAGCGGGAACTGTCGACTATCAAGCATTGGGCGCTGAGATTTTGCATTCTGCTCGCACTCTGGGTCTCGGCATTGGTCGCAAATATGAGCGCGGAAACGATAGCTCAAATTCTCGTTGGAGCGCTCAAAGCCTTATGACATGGGGATGCAGGACGGCATGGGTGCTCGTCTTCATCGCCATGATCAGAATAGGCTGGATCGGGTTCGGTAAAATTAAGGGGTGGTGGTGAAGGCCGCTAGTTTGTGAGGCCATGCCAGAATGCAGGAATTGTCTCACCATTCACGATGAGACGAAGGCACTCGATCATAAAAATCATCCACAAGACCTCAGCAAAGGTCGGTTGCCTCCGAAGCCAGTTGATCATCTCCCCCTCCTATCGTAATGCGTTAGGTGTTGACGCCATCGGAGCTATTGGGCTCCTCGGCTGCGCTCAAGCCGCGCGGCTGGTTGCGTGCTTTTCGTAGCGCAGCGCTTGTGTCTTGCTGGCTCTGATAGAGCCGATCTGCCCAATCGCCGTCGTGGCAATTGAAACCAGTGAGAGCGGCCTCGGCGATCAGCTTGTTGACGGCAAGTAGAGCCTCATACATCTCTGGCGCTGCGGCTATCAGTGACGCATCTCCGCTGCGAAACCCGATGATGTCCTGCCTGTAGACTCGCTCGTCAGTCTGATTGACGGCTTCCGGGCAGACCTCAAATATCGCGAGATGTGTGGCCACCTTCATCCCGTGCTTCGTGCGGAACGTAGGCTCTGCGTATTGCATCCCCTTTCGCTGGAAACCCATGACGTGCTGACGACCGGAATGCGTCGTCGCGAGATAGTACGAAAACTTGGTGTTGCCGTACCACTGCCACGGCCCTCTCGTGTACTCGAACTTCTCTTGCGCGCGCAGCGCAGGCGAGGCGCCGTGCGCCGCTGCCGTCATATCCTCATTCATTTTTCCCTCCAGAATTGCACCACTCAAGGTGAAGTGTTCACGGGATGGGTTAGGCGGCCTCATCCTCAATATCGAGACTTTCCAGCATTCCGGTTGCGATGAACTCGGCGTCTCGCTGTTCATCACGCGCCTTCACGATGTCGCGGATTACGTTCGCGTTGTTGGTGCCATCGTAGTCTCCGGCTTCGCGGTAGACCGCGCTGATCTGATCCTGAAGGGCCTCGATACGCTTGACCATTTCGAGTGCGATGGCGGCCGTGAGCTTCTTGGTCATGATGTCTTCTCCTTTGATGTTTTGCGGCCATGGTCTACGCCGGCCAGAAACGCTTCCATGATCACCCATCCGTACCAAAGCGGAGCGCCAGCGTTCGAGCTGTCGGCTCTGTCGATCACGGACTTGCGAAATGCATCTCCGGCAGCAATGTCGTCACTGCGTTGAGATGCTGCCTTCTCGTCCATTAGTGTTCTCCTACCCTGTGGTGCGGGCGCTAGGTGGTTCAGCATGTTTCAGCAACACGCGCACGGCCTTCTCTAGGTTCGCGCCGTCGAAGACGGTGACGCTGCAATTGTCGAGCGCGCGGACGCGGCGACGGCCTTCGTGCTCGTCGATCTCTCCGCTACGCCGAGCCTGGGCAATCCTGCCCATCTCGACGGCTTTGGTCTCTTGACGTTTCAGGTAAGCAAACCAGCGCTCACACTCCGCCTTAGCCTCTGCCAGTGTCATGCCCTTGGCCATTTGGGGTCTCCGATCTAATGTCACGTCTGTGACTTATGAAAACAATCTACGCATCGATTCACGCTACGTTCCGGCGGCAAACTCACGACAAACACCAATAAACTCAACTTCCCGACGCTCTGCGCTGTACCTTGACATGGTAGGGGTCAGCGATTGCCCGGCCCACTCCACTGGTCGTTTCGGAGTTGATTGGCTGCTTGTTCAAGCAGGCGAACCGCTTCGTTGGTGCCAAGCTCGGCGGCGGCCAGATATGCGGCGGCCATGATCTTCGCCTTGATCTGCTCTTTGCTCATTTCTGAAACCCCAGCCTTCCCTTCGCTGCGCAGTCCTGCATGTTGTCCGATAGCGTGCCGGGCCATAGGTGCTTTGGGTTGCAGCAGCGAGGATTGTCACACTTGTGCAAGGCGCACTGTTCGCGCTCCGGACCGAAGATCGTTTGCACGAGGCCCGCGGCGTAGGCGACGGTACGGTGCGTTGAAGCGAGGCGGCCGTCGATACTGATCCGGCCATAGCCCCTCTTGCACTTCGCGCCCTTCCATTCGAGACAGTCGCCAACCCAATCGCAGCGGGTCAGCACGCGGGCCATGATGCCCAGGCGATCCTCGACGGCGAACTCCCTGGCGAGCTCGCGGGCAGCCGTCTCGCCCATGCCCTTGCCAGCGGAACGCCTGTCCCGTTCGCGCTTCTCCCAAGCCTCTCGGAATGAACGGATGAGAAGATTGCCGATGTCTTCGGTTTCCAAGTCGTGCCCCTCTCGTGTATATGGTCCGCGCGGCCGCTTCAGAGTGATGTGGTTTTTGATGTGGTCGCGTGCAACGCAAACACGATTCGTTCTGGCTTCGTTTGTCCATGTTCCAACCCGGAAGCAAACGCTAAGTCACTGAAATATAACTAATCCGGGCGGGTAGCTCAGTGGTAGAGCATCTGACTTTTAATCATCAGAGCCGCAACGCTACCGTACTGATTTGATTGAACTTAGTCGAACGACATTTGGTGGTGATGCGTCTTTTGATGTTGTCGATTGCGCGACTTTCTGCATCGCGTCCCGAACCTCTGCATCAGCCACATGGGCGTACCGCTCCGTCGTCGCCAAGTCCGCGTGACCGAGCGCGCGCTGCACAACCTCCAACGCGACACCCTCCTGACGCATCCACGTCGCGAACGTGTGGCGCAGGTCATGCCAGCGGAAGTCCTCGATGCCCGCTGCGGCGAGCGCCTTGTCGAATTGCTTCCTCTGTCCACTCGCCTTGAGCACGAGCTGGCCCCGCCGCGGGATTTCCTCGAGCAGCGTTCGCGCGTCGTCAGACAGCCATACAACATGCTGGCGCCCGCCCTTCGCCGTCACGACTGCGCGACCGGCGACGAGATCAACGTCGTCCCATCGCAGGCTGTAGGTCTCGGCCTTGCGGCAGCCCGTCAGCAGGCTCCACCGGATCGCCCATGACAACTCCTGCGGCGCCTTCTCGATCAGCACCCGCGCCTCGTCCCTCGTCAGCGCCCGAACGCGCTTGTGCTCGCGGTTGACGAACTCCGACCAGTCGATGACGTGGGTCCGTTGCTTCCACCGCTTCGATGCCAGGTTGTGCACGCGACGCCAGACCGCCAGCGCCCGGTTGACGGCATAGGAGCCCGCCCCGTCCTTGACGCGGGCCTGCACGAACTCGTCGACCAGCGCATCGTCGACATGCTCGACCAGCGTTGCCGCGGGAACCGTCGTGATGATCTGCTGCGAATAGCGAAACACTTCCGCCCTCCATGTCGGGCTCAGGGTCTTCTGCGCGTGCTCGTGCCAGTATTTGCCGAAAGCCTGATCCAGCGTCAGGGTTGCAGATGGCCTCCGCTTGGCGATCTCGCCTTGGACTTCCGCGCGGATGCGCTTGGCCTCTGCTTGCGCTTCCCGCTCTGAGGTCTTGCCAGTAGATCGGAGAAAGCGGGCGCCGCCGATTTGGAACGCGGTATAGAAGTACGGCGATCCGGCTCGTTTGAAGACTGGCATCTGTTGGCCTCGAGATAGGCGTCCACGTCACGGCGATCATAGAGGCGAGTGGCCCCATCCTTGAAGTAGTCGATCTTGCGCCGGCGGACGGTGCGGGGAGACTTGCGCAGGATTGCCGCAACCTCGTCGACCGTCAGGATCTCGCGGGTTTCGTTCATCGGGCCAATCCAGTTACAGTCAGCGGAGGATCAGAGAGAGTCATTCGGCGGACTCCAGAATTGCGCGGCCTATCATTTCGGGGATTTGAGGGACGACGCTGTTTCCGAGCGCGCCAACTGCGTCCACGTCTGCGGATAGCCCATGAACCACTCGCACCAACGAGGGTTCAGGCGACCGCTCTCGTGCCCATCGTCCAACATCGTCTGCAGTAAGGACTTGCCGCCTGATCGACCTGGGCGGTCCCGGGCGCCCTTCAGCGTCCTCGCATCGCGCTTTGTCAGCGTGGGCAATAATCCAGATGCGGTCTCGCTCGTGGGGCGCGCCGATGTGTCCAGCCGGAATGCAATGCCATTCCGCGTCATACCCGATCGCGGCCAGGCTCCCGAGTACGGTGCCCATTCCTCGATTAAGCAGCGCTGCCACGTTCTCCAGCAGCGCGACCCGTGGTCGTACCATGCGAAGGATTCGGCGAACCTGCCACCAGAGACCGGAACGAGCCCCGGATAGGCCGGCACCTTCGCCAGCGAGTGAAAGATCCTGGCACGGAAAGCCCGCCGTAATGCAGTCTGCGCTCTCGAACCATTCCACTTCTGCCGCGCAATCGCTCTCACGTCCCTGAAACATGGAACCTCCGGCCAGTGCTTCGCCAGGACCCGGCGCGGGTACTCCTCGATTTCACAGAAGGCTACGGTTTCAAATCCGCCAGTGCGCTCCAGACCCAAGCTGAAGCCGCCGATTCCCGAAAACAGATCGAGCACCCTGAGCTTCATCCCTTCCCTCCAGTAGTAGGGTCGGGAGAAATGGGGGTGACAGCTTCGCAATTGGAAGATTGCTCGCTTGCTGCCGCCGGCTGGAGACGAGAGCACAACGGATTGAATATATCTGCCTTCCATACATCGAAGGAGCCGTCACCGCTGGTGACGATCCAGTCGCCAACTTCGCCGCGCTTATCTCCGTCGATTGTATTCACGATGACGTGGCCACGCACGTCCTTAAGCGGCCCAGTGTCGAGGTGCAGCGTGATCTCGCAGCGGTTCACGCCCTCCCATATCTCATCTGGCCAGCCATCATCACCAATGCGGTGACCGATGATCCTGAGTTCTCCCTCTCGGCTCTTGCCGGCGGCAGCAGCCGAG
>CAZZBK010000032.1:32564-43131 GCA_964652155.1 uncultured Planctomycetaceae bacterium
AGGCGGCTTCGCGCTGTATGCGGGGCACATAAGGCTCGTATGGCGGCTTCCATCCCTCCATCGGTCTGGTGCCAGTTGTTGTGTTGTTGCCGTCCGATATAGGCACAAGCAGCCTCTCGACGATCTTGTATGTCATGTCTCTCGTCCCCCTATGATCTAACGGAGCGGCGGATACGCTCGCCGCCCCGAGGCGCCTTTACTCGCCCCCGCCAGCAGATTCGGCCGGCGTGAGATGGCTGTCGCACTCGGTCCAACGCTTGGACTTCTTGCATCGTCCTGAACCGTAGTCGGCGTTGTGCAGAGCAAGCTCCATCGTCTTGGACGTCATGTCGGCCGGGCCGCACGCGGTTACGCCACCGAGAACCAATAAAACCGTGAGAACCTTCATTTGATTATCCCTGATGCAGTGGATGGTGACGCAGAACAATTCCGGTTGCGCGGCGCCGTGGCTTTGTCGCTCGCACTGAATTTGTGATGGTGTCGATTAAGGCTGCGATGTTGCGCCGGCAGGATCTCGTGCGGCCCCTCGTGAAGTCGCTTGCCGTCTGCTTCTCGAGCAGCTTCAGAAGGTCGTCGGCGGCGGCGAGGACGATCGCCATCTTGCGGAGATCCTGCTTGGTCATCATGGGCGCCATCCGAGTTTGCTTGCCCGATCGATGTCGTTCTTGAGGTCCATAGCCACCCTCTGCCATCTATTGATATCGCTGATGTGGGTGGACTTTGCTGCGATGCCCTCGGCAGTTCGGAGGTCACGAAACAGTTTGCTGAGGAACATCTGTTGACGAGTTGGAAGGCGGTGAAATTCGTCGAATGTCATTCGTCTCTCCATCGAATTTCGCCGTTCATGCGGCGCCAGCCACGGAAGCCTTTGCCCTTCGGCATGGCGTTGATGTGCTTGTCCCGCGTCGCCTTTGTCTTCGCGATGGCGGGAACATCCGTCTTCGCTGTCTTGAGGCCGTGGCACGTCTTGCAGAGCACCTGACAGTTAGCGAGATCGTTGGCCCCGCCGACCGCATCAGGAATTCGGTGATCGTAGTGAGGGCCATTGCCTGCAATGATTTTGACCGTACACGCTTCGCACCTGCCGCCAGCGCGCTCGAAGGCTTCCACTTTCGTCTTGCGCGTGAATTCGGCTCTCATCGCGATAGCCTCGCCTCGTGCCGCATGTTCGCGTTGGCGCTCTGCCACTCCTGAAACTTCATGCGGATGTATTCGAGCTGCAGCTTCTTTTTGTCGGCGTGGTGCCGAGCATCGACGATGGCCTTGATGTGGTCGGACCATTCGACGGTCGACTTCACCTGCCGCTCGGCGTGCGTAACCGGGATGTCACCAAGCGCCGCCATCATTTGTGAGAGCACCGCTGACTTCGTTTGCTCAAGGATATTGGCCGCTGCGTCGAGGTCGGCCCACTCCTTTGCAACGATGCGGAACTCCTCTGATAGAGGCCGTTCCTTTGCCGGCATGTCGGTGATGGTCATGCTGCGTCTCCTGTATTCTCGACACCCCGGCCAGCCGCGTGCACAGCCGACCGGGGCGCCTGTTGGCGCAACCCTGGGATCTGGGAAGATGAGGGAGGCGCCAAACCTTGTTTCATTCCGCGGCCTCGGACAGCTGGCTTAGGGCAGCAATCTTTTCGTCGACTTCGGAAAGGAACTTGATGACCTCGATTTCCAACTGTTCGATGTGCTCATCGTCGCGGTGAACGCGCTGGATGAACAACCGCAGATGCTCTGGCATCCGGGGATCGTATGAAACGAAGTCGCACCACTTGCGGTTAGTGCAGGCGAGCTGCCACTGGATCTGCGTCTGGTAAGGGCCAGGGACGGCCTTGCCGAGCAGTGTCTTGATATGGGTGGCGCCAATCGGACATTTGATTTCGACGAGCCCAACATCGCCGATCAGTCCATCGGGAGACGCGCCGGACATGCTGATAGCCGGGTGGATCACGAAGCCGACTTCGGAAACGTCAACGTCAGCGCAAAAGCAGTATGCGTCGCGTGCTTCCGGCTCAGTCGCCGTGCCCCACTTCATCGCCTCGCTGCTGAAGCTTTCTCCGGCTACTCCGGTAAGCCGCTCAACAACAAGCTGAGCGCAATAGTTTTCGCGGCTGGTGCTGTAGCCTGATTTTGTCTTGGCTACGATGTCAGCGATGCGCGATGCCGTCGCCTTGCCGCAGCGGATAGCCTTCCACTCGTCAGTTCCCTGGATGATCATTTCTTTGCCTCCAGCATCTTGATTGCTTCGGCAAACCGCTTCGCCGGAAGGTCGGTCAACTTCTCAATCTTGAAGTACTTGCAAAAGCGCGGAATGTTGGCTTCAACCGCCTCGATCTTGTCGCGCAAGGCCTGCTCTTGTTCTTCGCTGATCGTCGCACCTGCGCCAGCGGCCTTGCCATCGTCATCCTCGCCGCGCGTCGTGATGTTCAGGATGGCCGTTCCAGAATAGCGCTTGCCGTAGCTGAAAGACGAACCCCAGCCCTGCACGTTGTTCTTCGATCCGGTGCTATCGATCGGCGCCGAGAAGCTGGTTTCCTCGCGGTGCCCGTCGCGATGTGACAGGATCGCCGTCGTGATCAACCGCGCCTCAGTTTGAGTGATGCGGAACGAGAGCCCGAACCCGTGCTTCGCAAGGATCGGCTTGATCATCTTGTTCGTGTCTTCCCATAGCGCGTATGGGGTCGACTGGATGATCTCGTCGCCGTCCTTCTTCTTGATTATGATCTTGCCGCGCTTGTCGATCTCAGGAAGATCAGGCTGCATTTCGGCGAACGCGGCGTCATAGGCTCGGCGAGCGCGGTCGGCCTGAACCTTCTGATAGAACGCAAACGTCTGCTCTACCCTCTCGATCGAGATGCTGGCATCTGTTGCCATGCGCTCGATCATCGACATGATGGCAGCGGTTTCACTCACGACTGCCGGCGGCGCACTCTCTACTTGCTTCGCTACGGCGTTCATCCTGCGGCCTCCAAAAGCTGTTCCATCTTCGCCATTGCAGCGTCGATCTCTGCTGCGTCCCTGCGGGATTTTTCGTGCAGGTATTTCTGATAGAGGCCGTAGTGGATTGACCAATGGTAGGAGGGGTGTCCGGCGAGACCGCGCAGGCGCATCTGGCGGCACCGCTCTTTCAGAGCATTGAACTCTTCGTCAGACATGGCGCTCACTCCTTCACGAGAACGAGGTTGGCGCCTTTGCGTGTCGCAAGCCCACGCTTCACCAGTTCGTGGATCGCCAGCGCGCCGATCGGTGCACTCATCCGCATCAGCATCTCTACCGGCATGCTGCCGCCTGCATCGCGAACGAGGCTGACCCATCTCTGAACCGTTGTTGGAAGCTCTGACATCACAGGTACTCCTGCTCGTGTTCGTCTTTCCGATTGAGGGTCAGGAAGAACCAAACCCATTTGCCGATGAGGTAGGCCAAGAACGCGATCACCAATCCGGCCACGGCGATCGCGGCGGTTGTCATGCCGCCCTCCGCACGGGCTTGCGCCGGTAGGCGCTCTCCCAGCCGAGCTGCCAGAAGTGATGCTCGAGCGTGTCGGGCTCGTAGGGGTTGAAGCCTTCCGGCAGGCCGAGGCGCGCGGCCTTGAGGCCTTCGGTGATGCAATCGACGTTCGCGCTGGTGATGGTCATGGCGCCCTCAGTTCGGCAGCGCGCAGCTCGGCCCATGGCGGCGGGCGAGCACGTCGAGCAGGATCAAGATGAGGTATTCGTCGGGGCACTTCCCGAGCAGATCGAAGCCGATCGGGTCGTCCCGGTGGCGGAGGTAGAGCTGTCGGCCGATCGTGGCCTTGTCCTTGATGGTCAGCTCGTCGCCGCCCATGGCGTCCAGTCGGTTGAGGACTTCCGTAATCCCCTTCGCGACCTCGAAGGTCGTGTGCGTGTCCATTTTCCCAGATCCCCTGATGTGTCTATGGAGGCGGGCGGCGAATTTCCCTCTCCAGTGCCGCCCGCCTCTTCCCCCGCCGCCGAAGCAGTGGATGGCCTGATATAAGCCACAGGCTTACGTCGATTGCAAGCGAAATTGTAAGCTTCAGGCTTATATTTTTATCGCGGCGTGAACCTGTGGCTTATGGGACGTCGCCTAGGACGGTCTGACGGCCAGGAATAGGACGAGGGCTGCGGCCAGCATTCCGACTGCGATGGTCGGGGCAAAAAGGAGAGTGATAATTCCGCCGCAGAACAGCAGTTGAAGGGCGGCCACCGCAACGATTTTATGGCCTGGCATGTCGCTATCCGTGCTGCCTTGTGATCTCCGTCACGGCACCGACAATATCGTCTTCAGACACCTCGATCGTCGGCCAATCCTCGTTTATCGCGACCAGCTCGACATGATCCTTGCGCGGTCGATAGCGTCTGATCAGCGGTTCGCCGTCGTGCACAGCGAAACAGAGCTTGCCGGGTCGAGGGTGGCGGTCGCGGTCAATTACGAGGCCATCGCCTGCCTCTACCACGGGACTGTTCGCATCATCCTGAGCAAAGACCTGGAACGAGTTGCCTGAGCATGGGAAATTAGTCCTAACCATTCCCGAGCTTGCTTGTTTGCCGCCTGCTAAGTATTCGGTAACCTTACTAAATTCCACCATTGGAATGACGCGCCCCACCTGTGACAGATCGCCGTCTTGACCGCCAGCTTCGGCACTTTCAACGCCATAGAGTAACCATTTCACGGATTTGCCGGTCAATAGCGCGATGGCATCTAGCGTCCTGGCGTTCGGCGCGGATCGGCCTTGCTCCCACTTCACCACGGATTGCGCCGTGATCGGCGGGACGGCGTGCGCTCCAAGCTTGGCTTGAGAGATTCTCTTCGCTTCTCGAGCAGCCTTGATGCGCTTGCCCAACTCAATGCGCGCGCGTGCGCCCTGATCTTCTGTCATGCGGTTGCCCCAGATAGTGCAGAGCAACAATCGCACAGCAGGTTACTGTCTGCCATAACCTAGGGGTTGACAGCAAGTGTCAGCCTGTGGCTTATATACCGTTATGGCGAAGCACCGACAAGACCCCGGACTGATTGCCGCCCTCAGGGAAGGCAAGAAGCTGCACGGATCACTGAGCGCATTCGCGCGCGTGATCGGCATCAAGCCGCAAAGCCTCTGCAAGTGGGATCAGGTGCCGCCTGAGCGATGCCCAGCGGTCAATGAGGCGACTGGCGTCCCTCTCAACGTGCTTCGGCCGGACATTTATCCGGCCTCCGATACCAAACGTCTGCGCCAGTCCGCGCACGCCTAGTCACAGTTGCGTCCTGAAATACCTCTGCGTCGGTCTAGCGGGTGGCGCCGGCCGTCCGAGCAAACCAGGTGGCCTCGAGAAGACGAGCACAGGGGGTCATAGGACGGAAAGGCCACGAGCCGGCAGCGTCAGTAGCGTACCGCGTACACCGCGCCAGCGGTGGTCGGGCGATTCGTGTCGCAAGGCATGAGACCGCGGCGAGCGACGCTGCGTGCATCCCGCCCGACCTCCCCTGACGCGTTCTCAGCAGTTCGCGTCGGGGTCCATCCTTGGACGTTTCCTCCCAAACTTGGGCGCCCGCTATCCACACGGCGGGCGCCCCTTTTGGAAGACAAATCGGGGGATTTGATGGCGGGGGAATGGGCGGCAGCACTAATCGGCATTGCCTTGCGCCGGCCTGACAAGGCCCGGCAAGGGGGGGCAGAGCCGTGTGCTGTCGCCCAGGTTATTCCGATGGTGCGGCAGGCGCCAGAGCAGCCTCCTGAGCCGGACAAGCCGCCGCCGGCGGCCCCGGGCAAGCCCCTGCCGACCGCGCGCCGTTTTATCGCTTGGATGCAGGATTGGGGCTTCACCGGCGAGTACGGCTGGCAGGTGCTTCCTGACGCCAAGAAGAACGGCTCCCTTTGGGACTGGTACCAATGGCACTGCGCCGACCAGAACCTCACGCCCATCGCAAAGAACAAGCTCGGCGAAGCGCTCGGCAAGGTCTGCAAGAAGCGCCTCATCCGTGATCGCTCGAGCGGCAAGCTGCGCCGGCTCACGGCTTACAGGATTCCCGAAGCGAAAGAGAGGAAGGCGGCATGAACTTTCTGCTCGATCTCGCGCGAACCAGCATCGACATGGGCATCACGATTGCCATTGTCCTCTGCGGATTTTGGGTCATGGGCAATGAAGTGACCTTCAATTCCATGGCCTTTCAGTCTGTCGTTTGCGTCGCCTTGGCTGTCGTTCTTGCGCTGCTTTGGCTCGCGATCACCGGCGTCATAGCCCTCTACCAGCGTAGGAAAACACAGAACCCCTGAGTTGGCGCTCAGGGGTTCGGGAATTGGTTTGGCAGACTGTATGGCGGCTCTTGGCGGAGCTGCTGAGGAACGAAAGACCACTGATCTAACGTTCGCGCGTGCGGGCATTGTGTAGCACGCGCGCAGGACAAAATCAACCGCTTGCTCACAAGGCGCGCACATGATCGGCCATAATAATCCACCGGAAGATGAAGACCGCGCCGGCAACTGGTTTGCCGTATCGCGCGAGATCTTCAACCACCCGATCGTGGGCATAGGTGACCGCGCCTATACCGACCTCGAGGCTTGGTTGTCGTTACTAGCGATGGCATCGTACGAGCCTCGCCGCGCCATGAACAAGGGCACGGTTATCATGCTCGATCCGGGCGACCTGATGGCCGCTCATTCCTTCCTCGCAAACCGGTGGAAGTGGAATGTCGGCAAGGTCCGCTGGTTTCTGAACAGGTTACATACAGAAGCGATGATATCCCGCCACTGCGCCAAGCAAGACGGCAGGCGCAACAACAACCAAATTCAGATCCTAACTATTTGTAATTACGCGAAATATCAACTCATAAAGCAGGCCGAACAACAAGCAAAACGACAGGCGGAGCAGCAAGCCAACGACAAGCCAACGACAAGCCAACGACAAGAACTTAACACTAGAACCAGTAAACAAGAGGGAGAGGATAGTACGCGCGAGGGGTTCTCGATCGACGGAACGACCGCCGACGAGTTCCACCGGATCTGCTCGATCTGGGGCCAGAAGCCCGGCGCGGTCCTGTTCGGCCAGCTCACTCGAGACGACACCGACAAGCTGCTCGCTGGCGAAGTACGCGCGGTCGCAACGCAGCACCCGGAAGCGCCGCCGCGGATACTTCACGCCGCGCTGCTCGCTGCGATCAACACCCTGACGGCCAAGTCCCTGGACGTGCCGACCGGGCCCACGCGCGGCCGCGGCACCGGATCAGCCGCGAGCTACTTCCGCCAGGCCTTCGGTTCCGAGGTTGGCCGTATGTGCCGCGCCGACGTCAACGCTGAGGCGCAAGCCCGCGCCGATCATCACGTCCACAAAACCAATCTTGACCGCCGCGTCAACGGAACAGCCAAGCCCTCAGCCGGCGGCTGGGCCGCGGCAATGGCAGCAACGGAGGTCTCATGAAAACCATCGGAGAAGTCGCGAGCGCCGTCGTCACCATGGCGCCGGCGAGCCAATTGCCAGCGGTTGCCGAGACCGGGAAATCTTTGGCGGTGATCGACGGGCGCAATCTGCCCAAGCCCGTGCTGGACGGCATCGTCGAGCTGCTGCTGGCGTTCCCGTCGCGGAACATCGACCCGGGCGACCGGACCATCTTGCTCGGAACCTACAAGGACGCCGTTGCCGGGTTTCCGCAGCCGGTCGTCGAGGACGTTCTGAAGTGGATGCGCTTCAACAACCCCCGCAACACGGCCACGTTCACGCAGCCGCCGACGCCGCAGGACGTTCGCGAGGCGATCGAGAAGCGCATTGAGGACGCGAGACCGAAGGACACCACAGAACTCGCGGCCCGCTGGGATGCGCGCCAAGCTGAGCGCGTTCGCAAGGAAAGGGGTTGGTGATGATCGACGAGAAAAAGCTAACAGAGATCGCGAGTGAGGCGGCCGCTCAGTTTGTTGACAGCACCCGCTCGCACGAAGGCTTGAAGGAGTGTGAGTCACCGATCGAAGAACTCATGTTCGTGGCGCTCACGCTATGCGGCGTTGGGCGCTGCATTCAAGTTGATCAGCAAGTTGAGATTGGCGATCACCGCGTCGATTTCCAACTGACCACATGTGATGACGAGGGCTGTTTGCTGCTCGTCGTCGTCGAATGCGACGGACACCAGTTCCACGAAAAAACCAAGGAACAGGCGCGGCGGGACAAGGCGCGAGACCGCGAGCTGACGGCTCAGGGATACACCGTTTTCCGGTTTACGGGGTCCGAGGTCTGGACGAACGCGGCAGCCTGCGCCGAAGAGGTTTACCAATACATCGACGGCCAACTGGTTGAGGCTATGCACCGCGAGCACGTCAAGCGCGAGAGCGTGAGTGTGGAGGTGCCGTTTTGACCATGCACCGATCAACCACGCCCGACTACACGCTCGGCGGCATCCTCTGGCAGTGCTGGGTCACTGACGACGGATCGTACCTCTGGAAATCCGAGTGCGGGCAGTTCGAGGCCTGGCGCAGCGGCCGGCATTTCTTCGCCGCCCGCAACGGCAAGGCGGGCGGGCGCACCCATGACTCGCTTCTGGCCGCGATGGCATCGGCTCAGGCCATCCAGCAGAGGCAGGCAGCATGAAAACCGCCAGGGCTACCGCCAGATACATAAACGCCGTTCCTGACCCCATCCAGGGCTCAGGAAAATGATCTTGGAGGGGGAATGACCGACCAACTGCCGCCAAAGCTGATTGAGGCCATGATCGAGGCAGGCTTGGTCCCGTCCGACTTGGAGCACGACAATCCGTCTACGCTGTTCCTCCGTGCGCTCAACGTCGAGCAGAGGGAGACAATGGTGCGGACACAGGTCGAGCACAGACTGGCATCGGCTGTGACACAGGCTAAGGACTTGCCACGGCTGAGAGAAAGACACCTGAAGGCCAAGCGCCGTTTGTCAGCCGTTGACCGCATCCGCAGGTTACTGTCAGCCAGTGCTCCGCAACCTGCGTTCCCTGCTCCGACGCTTGAACGAGTGTCAAACGCACCAGTTGCAGAGGAAAGCACCGACGAGCACGGGGAACCGCTGCGCGCGACCCGCCACAGGCTGCAATGGCCCGTGGATGCGATCAAGGGTGCCCTCTCGGCAGAGGCCTACAATGCCGCGCACAGGCTGCGTAAAGCCTACCAAGTCAAGGAGCCCCGCTCGGCCGTGGTGTCCTGGGAAGGGGTAGGCGGTGGCAGCCCCGGCTCGCGTGTGCCTGTCACTGACCGGCAGCTGCGGGCATCGGCCGAGTATGCCTTCGTCATGGGGCACGCTGAACGCTACAAGCCGGTCCTCCGCAACTTCGTGTGCGAGGAAACCCCGGAAGGCATGGACCGCCCGCGGACCTGGGAAGAGTTCGGGCAGGAGTTCTATGCCCTCGCCCAGGACAAGCGCCGTTGCAGGGGTAATGCCGAGGCCGGGCTGATCGAGGCCTTGGAGACCCTGGCCACACTTTACGACGTGTACGACCGACAGCAATCGCAGAAGCGGAGGGAGAGTGCATAATGGGATGGTCCATTGGTTATGACCACAACTGGAATCGCGACATTGGCTATGGCGTGCCCGCGACCTGCGATCACCCGGGATGCGGCCGCAAGATCGACCGCGGCCTGGCGCACGTCTGCGGCGGCGAGCCCTATGGCGGCGACCACGGGTGCGGCCTGTATTTCTGCGGGTCGCATATCTTTCTAGGCGGTGAGCGGCCCCACGCCTGCGAGCGATGCCGCGACGCCAAAGAGGACGACGAGGTTACGCCATTCGATCCAACCCCGGATCGCCGGGTCTGGCTGCGCCACAAGCTGAGGCATCATTCGTGGAAGCAATGGCGCGACGAGAACGCGAAAGAGGTAGCCGAGATTAAGGCTGCACTCGACAAACCGCGCAGCTCAAAAGCCAAAAAAATGGAGAGCGCATAGCAATGGCTAAGCGCAAGCGCAGCGAGATGACATCGGCCCAGCTCCAGCGCGAGCGGGAGTACGACGACCGCCGGAAGCTCCGTGACACCAACGGCTACATCCCCTCACAGCCGAACCCGATCACGCTGCCCAAGGTGTCGATCCTCGAAATCAAGGATTGGGAGATCGAGCACAAATGACCGGCCATCGCATCCGCATCCCCGGCTACACTGAGAAGGAAGGCAAGGTTCGTCCCGGCAAGTCTGGCTTCAGGAGAACGCTTGCGCAGAAGAAATCAGCCAGCAAGAAGATCAGGTTCGCCAAGGCGGCGAGAGGGGTGAACAGGCCATAGCCCGGATCACCTTTTCAGGCTCCGGGCGAAGGTAGGTCAGGCTGGGTCTATTCGAGCGCGTGCGGCCAATTCCAAAGCAATTTCGTCTGGCTCATTGTCCGCAAGGTCGCCGCTTCGGGCCGGCACGTGACCACAACAGCCCTTCTCCATGCAGGCGTCGCAAAGATCCTTGCCGCATCCGGCGCAGTAGTCGAACAAACTGAATGCGCTTGCGTCTTCATGCGGCGTGCTTGCTCCGCAGCGTTCACATTTCTTTTTCATCTTCCTTCCTTTCTACAATCGCGAAGCGATTAAGCGAGCACCCGTGGTGCGAAGCTGTCAGCCCCTCCTGACTCCTCAGCCTCCGCAACCTTTCGGAGGGGAGGCGAGGGG
>CAZZBK010000033.1:0-1161 GCA_964652155.1 uncultured Planctomycetaceae bacterium
GACGACGAACGCCGCGAGATCGTCAAGCGCAGTTGCCCCGGCGCGGGCGCGTGCGGCGGCATGTACACCGCCAACACGATGGCCTCGGCGATCGAGGCGCTCGGCATGTCGCTGCCGTACAGCGCGACCATTCCGGCCGAGGAACCCGCCAAGCTCGCAGAGTGTTTCCAGGCGGGCGCGGCGATAAGGCGATTGCTCGAACTCGATTTGAAGCCCCGCGACATCATGACCCGGCAGGCCTTCGAGAACGCGATGGTCGTGGTGATGGCGCTCGGCGGCTCGACGAACGCCGTGCTGCACCTGATCGCGATGGCGCGCAGCGTCGACGTGCCGCTCACGATCGACGATTTCCAGCGTGTCAGCGATCGCATCCCGTACCTAGCCGACCTCAAGCCCAGCGGCCGTTGGGTGCAAGAGGATCTGCACACCGTCGGCGGCACGCCGGCCGTCATCAAGTACCTGCTTGAGAAGGGCCTGCTCGACGGCTCGTGCATGACCTGCACGGGCAAGTCGCTCGCCGCCAACGTCAAGGATTTGCCGGGGCTCAAGCCGGGGCAGCAAATCGTGCACACGATCGAGCAACCGTTGCAGAAGGTCGGCCACATTCGCATCCTCAAGGGGAATTTGGCCCCCGAGGGGGCCGTGGCCAAGATCACGGGCAAGGAGGGGAACGTCTTCACCGGCCCGGCCAAGGTCTACGACTCGGAAGAGGACATGCTCGCCGCGCTCGAGCGCAAGGAGATCGTCAAGGGGGACGTGATCATCATTCGCTACGAGGGACCCAAGGGGGGCCCCGGCATGCCCGAGATGCTCACCCCCACCAGCGCCATCATGGGCGCCGGACTCGGCAAGGATGTCGCTCTGTTGACCGACGGGCGATTCAGCGGCGGCTCGCATGGCTTCATCGTCGGACACATCACGCCCGAGGCCCAGGTCGGCGGCCCCATCGCTCTGGTGCGGAACGGCGAGCAGATCACGATCGACGGGACCCGTTGCACGATTGACGTGGCGCTCGGCGCTGACGAACTCGAGCGTCGTCGCCAGGCCTTCCAAGAGCCGCCGTACAAGTCAACCCGCGGCACGCTCTACAAGTACATCAAGTGCGTCAAGAGCGCCAGCGAAGGCTGCGTCACCGACGAGTAACGTGTTTCGTGAGCCCCT
>CAZZBK010000033.1:1261-33888 GCA_964652155.1 uncultured Planctomycetaceae bacterium
TCTAGCGACACGGTCTCACGCCTCATCGACCGTGTCTTCGATCACGCGCATGTGTCGCCAGCGACCTTGTTGGAAGCGAAGGAAGAATATCACCCCCAGCCCGAAGACCCAGACGGTCAACATCACCCAGGCCCAGTAGAGCCCCAGGCCGAAATAATCAATGCCGACCCACGTGGCGATCACGGGGAGCGTGGCCATCACAAGGTTGGTCGCCAGAATGAACCGCGTGTCGCCGGCCCCTTTGAGCGCGCCGCTGAACACGAGGCTCATCGCGTCGAGCAGCCCGAACGTCCCCGCAAACCGCAGCAACACGATCACCGTCTGACGTAATTCCGGAGTTTTGTCTTCATGGTCGGCCAAGCGGTGGAGCAGCATCACCGAGTCGGGCACGAAGACGTACACCGACGAGATGCAGAGCATGTACGTGCCGGCAATTTTCATCGCCGACCACGTGCCGCGCACGGCCAAGTCGTCTCGATTGCGACCCAAATACTGCCCGACGATGGTGCTCGTGGCCAGTGCCACGCCCCAGGCGGGCATGAAGGCCAGATTGTTCACGTTGAGCGCCAAGCTCGACGCCGTGAGCTCGAGCGGTCCGAGCCGGCCCAAGAGCAACACGAACACGGTAAAGCCGAGGATCTCAATGAACATTTGCAGACCATTGGGTCCGCCGTAGCGGAGCAGCCGCAGGTAGAGCGCCCGATCGAAGCGGCAAGACGCCCGCGTGTCGCAGGTCTGCGCCGCGCGCGGCGACAGGAACAGCACGAGATAGATCAGGCACTTGAGCGAGATCGCCGCGACGGTCGCCCAGGCCGCGCCGGCGATGCCCAGCTCAGGAAATCCGCCGTGGCCGTAGATCCATAGGTAGTCGAGTCCGACGTTGACGGCGGCCGCGAGCGAGTCGACCGTCATCACGACCCGCACCTTGCCGCGCCCCGTGAAGTAACTGCTGAGCGCGCTGGCCGCCACGAGCGGTCCCGCCGCCCAGGCATTGATCGAGTAATAGGTCGCTTCGAGCGGGACGATATTGCCGTCGTGCCCGAAGAGGTCGAACGCCCGGCAAACCCACGGCGCGGTCAGCACGGCGATTGGCCAGACGAGCACGCCGAGCCAGACACCTTGCCACACGACGGGACCGATGCGTTTGAGCCGCTGTGCGCCGTAATATTGGGCGACGAACGTGTTGACATACGAGGCGATGCCGAACGGCAGGCAGATGACCGCCCAGAACGTAATGCCCGCCGGGAGCGCGGCGGCCACCGCGTCGGCCGAGTGCTGCAAGAGCATCAGCCGATCGATGAAGTTCATGATCGTCCAGCTCAGCGAGGAGATGACGAGTGGCCACGCGACCCGCAACACGTCGCGCACGCCGGCTTCATGAGCGTCGGAGAGCGTTGAGTCCAGCCGCGATGCGTCATCCATGCGCAATCAACCGTCGGTTTAGTCGAGCCACTCACCCCACGGTCAACCGACACGCGACGCTCGAATTGGGTTCACTAGGCCGCGTCGGTCGTGTCGGCTTTGGGTTCGCTGGCCGGAGGCTCGAACTTGGGCGCGGTCGCTTCGTCACGATCGTCAATCTCATGATAGCGGGTCGACGAGGCGTTCGACGTGGCTGACTTGACTTCCTCATGCAAACCGCTCATGCCGCGACGAAACTCATTCATGCTCTTGCCCAAGCTGCGGGCCACGTCGGGCAACTTGCTGCCGAAGAGCAACACAGCCACGACGCCGATGACGATCAATTCAGGGGGGCTTAGTCCAAACATCGTCTCACCATTGAAAATGGAAAACGCTCGCCAGTTCATCCCGGCCGCGTCAGGCTGGCAACTTCATGGGCCAGCCACGCGCCGAGGCAGCGATCGCCGCAAAAAAATCTACGAATTGTTCTTGGGGCCGGGCGGTGTCGCGTCGCTCTCGTCCTCAATGCCTTGGGCACCCTTCTTGAACTCGACAATGCCGCGACCCAAAGATCGCATCATCGTCGGCAGTCGGTTACCAAAGAGCAACAGGACAATCACACCGACGACAATCAACTCGGTCGGTCCAAGCCCAAACATCGCAAAAAACGGATACATAGCCAACTTCTCAATTGCGAAAGGCACCACAAACACAAGGCGGGTACAGGTCAGATGGGCCGCAATCGAACGGCTAGTACGCGGCAGGATCGTTGACGCGCCACGGCTCTCGCCCGCACTGCTTACTGGAGAGCCTCGGCAACGTCACTCATAGCTATTCTACTGACTCCCCGGGCTCAGTCAAATCGAATCCATTCTCCCCGGGCACCGATCCGCAGCAGGTCCCCCCTGCGCGGTCCGATCGGATTTTGGGGCCAAATTCCTTCCGGCGACAGCCTCACCTTTGCCTCCGCTTTGCTCTGAAAGGCCCTTACAGGCCCACGATTTACAGCTTTTCGTCCCCCCAAGCCCGAAGGGGAAGTGAGAAATGCTGAGTGCAAAGAGATGAATGTCGGAGCGTTGCCGCGTGAGCGTGTCTGCGCAAAGAAAAACCGCTCACACGGGCGGCTTGACCTGCTTCAGGCTTCCCTTGAGCCTCGTGGGCGTGTGAGTCGTCATTCCCCGCTGGCGGGATGCCCGGACTCACTGCCCGATCTTTCGCCCAAGGCAACGTAGACTCGAAACTCACCTTCGGCCGCGAGGCTCCCTTGGCAATATCTGCTCACACATTGTCCTCTCGCTCCTTTGTAAGGGTTAGCACGTCGGAGTGGGTTGGATGACAAAGTCCTAACCACCCGGCCCTCCTGGCCCTCAGCCTTTCGGCTCCTTCCACTATTACTACGCCGAGAGCCGGCGATCGGTTCTTGTGTGCAAAGCAGAGGGGGGCACACGATGAGACGTACGGCGCATGTCAATTTCGTGCTGGGTGTTCCGGTCCAGAAAGCGGGATCGCCAACATGCACGTTGTTGGCGAGATCGCCCATTGCGGGCGTCCGAGAAACAGCGACGCCTCGCTCGTTTCGTCCCACCCATCGGATAGGCAGTTAATACACGACGATCTCGCGGCGGGACAACCGCCCCATCAGGTTGGGAAGTTGAGACAATTCATGGTCGATCACCGCCTGAACAGCCGGGGCGATGTCGGTTAGATCCACTCCGTCGCGCGGCACGAGTTGAACCGTGATGGACCAGGGGTCATCGAGTCGGTGACCGATTCGGCTGCAAATCCACACGGTCGCCTCGGCGATGCTGTCGACATCCGCCACCATTCGCTGCGCCGCTTGCCAGGCGAGTACGTTGTAAATTTTGCCGACGTGCGAGATCGGATTTTTTCCTGCCACGGCTTCCAGACTCATCGCGCGGTGGGGCGTGATCAGGCCGTTGGCCCGATTGCCGCGTCCCACCTGTCCGCTGTCGGCCCCTTCGGCTGAAGTTCCGGTGACGGTGAGATACATGCCGTCTGCGCCGCGCGTGGGGTCGTCGAGCGCGTTCAGTTCAACATCGATTGCGTCGCAATCGTGCAATTGGAGCGACAGTTCGCGCTGCAATGCGGCAACGATCTCTGCCTTGCGAGCGAAGTACGTTGCGGCATCGGGTATAAAACGATCGACAAACGCGACCGCAACCATCAGGGAGAGACGACGGTCGCGGCGGACGGCCATCACCTTGACATCTTCGCCGATCTCCGGGTACCGGGCCTTCCATGCCGGCGAGTTCAGCCGCCGTTCGGCTTCCAGGGTCAGTCGCTCGGCTTCGGTCAGCGGCGCGGAGCCGACGCCGATCGATGTGTCGTTGGCACCGCCACCGGGGCGCGTGACCAAGTCGGTTAACTCGACGGTGCCGGGGCGCAGGACGCTTTGAATGTTGAGATGCCGCTCGACGTCAACAAATCGCAGATTTTGGCGAAACCAGTTGCGAGCGGCCGCAACCGCGATTTCGGCAATCGGGATGGTTTTGCCGGCAACCTCGGTTGTCGCTCGATCGCCCAAGAACAATCGCATGGGCGCATCGACCGTTCCGCCTCCCAATCGTGGCGTCGAGCAGCCGGCGGCCAGCAGTGCCTTGTCGGCATTGTGATGCAACACCTGGCCGCAGGTCTCGACATAGACCCGACACAAATCCGCGGAAACCGCTTCCGCGACGGCGTCGCAGATGGTGTCGGGGTGCCCCAGTCCCTTACGTTCAACATGCTCGAAGCGGCGTCGCGCCGTGGGGGTCGACGTGACAGTCTCGATGATCATTTGGCTCATGAACGCCCTTCCTATCGCGGACTGCGCAGTTATTGAGGTTCACGTAATGAAGTTAAGCAGGGCGACCAACGGAAGCCCGGTGTTTCCCGGCCTCGCGTTGCTCGTCGGGGCTCATTTGCCGCGCAGGCCTCAATCGATCGTGCTGGTCAGATACGACCGCTGTGCAATGACGCCTCGAACGGCCCGCGGGGCTCTCGGAGTCCGATACGTGCGAATCACATGCCGTAATCAAGCTCTGCGGAGGAACATTCTGCGAAGCAACGGCAACCGCTCGGCCCGATTTCATGCTCGGTTCACTGGATTGGGCATGTGACTTGCACTTCTGAATCCTTATGCTCGAACGCGCAAGGGGTGCCGACCCCACGGCGAAACATCGTCCTGCAAGCAAACATCATCGTGCCACGATCGAAACGGAGAATCGCCATGCTGAGTTATATCATTGTCGAACTGTCCGATGGCTTGACTGTGGTTGAACTGCCGATTGGGCAAACTCCGGAAGAGGTTGCAGTAAGCCAAGGGGGCACGCTCGTGGATGAAGGCCCGTTCGCGACTATCGAAGAAGCCAATGATGCGATCGACCAATGGGAACAAGCCGAAGAAGAAGAGAAGCAAGCGTAGGCACCTCCCGGGAGCTGCGCACGCGTCGGGGGCCGAGCACGGGCGACTTTGCCTTTTTCAACCCCATGACGAGACGAACAGACTTCAAACGGGCGCGCGAATACGCTCCAGGTCGCACAAGGCGCGCCCGATCGCACACGTGCGAGTCGGCTCGCAACGGGATGCATGCTCGGTATCACTCCGATGAGAGGTCTTATTCGCGGATAATCGGGCGATATCCGTGCTGATAGCATCCAGTGGTACAGCGATTGCGTAATGAGACGTTGTGGTTAGGGTCTCGTTGCTAGGGTCAACCGAGGAGTGCCACCTGTGTAAGTTCAACGCAATCGGGTGCCGATCGATTTTACTCTGGCCCGTGAGCTGGCCGTAACCGGTTCATGAATATCCGTACTCTCCGTGTGAGCATCTCAAAAGTTGGTGGATAATTGGACCTGGCATCAAGGGCATGATTCGACAGGGTGGCTGAGGGTTGGAGGCGTGTCATGTCGGAAACCTGTTCATCTGCCGACGCACAATCGGTCTCCGACGGCACAGCACTCGTCGACAACGGTTGGTCTTCGACCCGACCGAGCCTGACGAGCCGTGTGCTGAGGCGGATCGTTCGCCTTGTTTTACACGCTGCCGGGAACCCGCCGATCGGCGTGGTGTTGTGGAACGGCGAAGAAATTTCTGCGGCTGGCGTTCGGCCAAGAGCGAGCGTGCGGGTCCGCAGCCCTTCCACGATATTGAGACTATTGTTGAATCCGAATTGGAACTTCGCTGAAGCCTATTGTGACGGCAGCCTTGAGGTAACCGGGGATTTAATCGAGCTGCTCACCTTGCTCTATCAGGCGCTGCATGCTCGGTCACGGCCCAGCCTGTGGCAGACCCTGCGGACGCGATTGGCCTCCGCCGCGAATTCGCTCCGCGACGCGCATCGCAATGCCCATGTTCACTACGATCTGGGCAATGACTTTTATCGAC
This sequence comes from uncultured Planctomycetaceae bacterium, assembly GCA_964652155.1. Taxonomy (GTDB): domain Bacteria; phylum Planctomycetota; class Planctomycetia; order Pirellulales; family PNKZ01; genus CAZZBK01. The sequence goes on from CAZZBK010000033.1 coordinate 7,050, forward strand.
TCTGGCTCGACGACCAGCAGCTCTATACCTGCGCGTACTTCGCGCGCCCCGACATGACCCTGGAGGAAGCCCAGGTCGCCAAGATGGACCATGTCTGTCGGAAGCTGCAACTGCGCGCGGGTCAAACGGTGGTCGAAGCCGGGAGCGGCTGGGGGGCGCTGGCTTTGCACATGGCGCGGCGCTACGGGGTGACCGTCAAGGCGTATAACGTGTCTCACGAGCAAGTCGTCGCCGCCCGTCGCCGGGCCCACGCCGAAGGCCTGCAACACCGCGTGGAATTTATCGAAGACGATTGGCGAACGATCGCGGGGCGATTCGATGCCTTCGTGTCGGTGGGCATGCTCGAACACGTCGGCCCACGCCATTATCGCCCATTAGGCGATGTCATCGATCGTTGTCTGCAACCGCACGGGCGTGGGCTGATTCACAGCATCGGGCGAAACTCGACGTACCCGCTCGACCCTTGGATCCGTCGTCGAATATTCCCCGGTGCCCACGTGCCCACGCTCGCCGAAATGAAGCCGATCTTTGAACCGCATCGGTTCTCGATCCTCGATGTCGAGAACTTGCGACTGCATTACTCGACGACGCTGCGCCGCTGGCTTGAGCGTTATGAACAATCGGCTGACAAAATCGAACGCATGTTCGGCACGCGTTTCGTCCGCATGTGGCGGCTTTATCTGGCCGGATCGGTGGCCACGTTCGACACCGGCTGGCTGCAACTGTTTCAGATCGTGTTTGCTCGTCCCGACAACAACGAAATCGCACCCACGCGCGACCACCTTTACGCTTCGGCCCCCGCAGCGTCAGGTTCGCGCTCATCGTCCGAGGTACGCCATGGATGCTTGTGACGTATTGATCGTCGGCGGAGGCCCTGCCGGATCGTCGTGCGCGTCCGCGCTTCGCCGCACGGGGCTCGATGTCCTGGTGATCGACCGGCGAACGTTTCCTCGCGATAAGGTCTGTGGCGGATGGATCACGCCGCTCGTCATCGCGGACCTCTCGCTCAACCTCGACGACTATGCCGCTGGCCGGGTCTTGCAACCCATCAGCAGCTTTCGGATCGGCATCATCGGCGAACATCAAACAACCGAAGTCCACTACGGTCGCACCGTGAGTTACGGCATTCGACGCTTCGAGTTCGATCATTATTTGGTCGAGCGCTCGCAGGCGCGCCTCAGCTTGGGCAAACCGGTCGAACACCTGGACTATCGCGGCGATCGATGGACGGTCAACGGTACGGTCCAAGCCCCGTTGCTCATTGGCGCCGGCGGTCATTTTTGTCCCGTCGCTCGACACCTGGGCGCCCGCAAACGTGGCTCGGCGCGGGTCGTCACGGCACAAGAAATCGAGTTCCCACTCGACGACATTTGCCAAGACAACGTCGCGGTGTTGCCGGAGATGCCCGAACTTTACTTTTGTCCCGACATGACCGGTTACGGTTGGTGCTTTCACAAAGGGAACTTCTTGAATATCGGCCTGGGTGTCGCCGATGTCCCCTTGCCGCCCAACGCCCTGGATGCGTTCATTGAGTTCCTACGCGCGCAACGCCGCGTCAACTGTGAGGTTCCCTCGCATCATCACGGCCACGCCTATCAATTGTACGATCGCGTCGAGCCTTGCCTGGTCCATGACGGCGCATTGCTCGTGGGGGACGCGGCCGGTCTGGCCTATCCACAAAGCGGTGAAGGAATTCGACCGGCGATCGAGTCGGGCTTGTTGGCGGCCGAAGTCGCGACCGCGGCTCATGGCGACTATCGCCGCGAGAAATTGCAACCGTACGTCGACCAAATCATCGCTCGGTTCGGCAGCACGACACCGCGACGCTGGACAGACTACTTGCCGCAGGCGGTGTTCTTGTCGTTGGCCCAGGGCTTGGTGCGCTCATCCTATACCGCACGCCACGTCGTCCTCGACCGCTGGTTCTTGCATGCCGATCAATCGCCGTTATCCGCCTCGTGACGTCGATGAGAACACGGGTGAGGGGTGAGGAACCGGGGTCACCGCGCGGTGTAGGCTTGTCCTTGCTCAAGCGTCTCGGCGGCGCTGCGATGCGTGCGAAAGCGAATAGCCACCGTACGAATCGTTTCGCCGTCGACCGCTAACTGCACGTGAAAATGCAAGTGCGGCGAGGTGGCGTAGCCCGTCTCGCCCGAGAGGCCGATCTTCTGGCCAGCGTGCACCTGCTCGCCGACGGTGACGAGCGCTCCGTGGTGCTGCAAGTGAACGTAGGAGCCGATCGAACCATCGTCGTGCAGAATGCGGATGTAATTCGCCTTGTTCAGATACTTGTCCCGATCGCGGCCCCCTTCGTCCGAGTCGGCGCGGGTCATCAGCACCGTGCCGCCGCGGGCGGCGCAAACGGTCGAGCCCAGCGGAAGCTTGAAGTCGATGGCGAATTGCTGCTCGCCGTGATGGCTGAACTTGCCGTCGTAGCCTTGCATGACGCTGTACGATTTGCCCTTGGGATACGGCAGGCGATAGATGTACGTGTCGTCGTGCTTCGCCGCGCGGTCGCCGGGACGATAGTTCCAATCGTAATGGTACTTCCAGGCGAGATTTTTTTCCGGCACGATCGTGAGTGCCTGCTGCCGCGATTGACTGGGGACAACGACTGTCGCCGGCAACTCGACATTGGACTTGGCGTTGGTCAGATCAAGCTTGAGTGTCGCGGTGATCGGGCCAGGCAGCGGATTGTAGACCAGGAGGACCGTGTGTCCGCCCCGTTTTTCAGCGACGATCGTCGGCTTGGCCTCGGCGGCAAACACGAGCGCGCTGGCTGGTGTGACGAGCAGCAGCGTTATCACGAGAAGACGATGAATCACAGCGATTTGGCTCATCATGCAGTCGTTAGCCGCAACGCGCCAGCGGAGCGCGTATCCGTCACGTCGTCAACCGTGCCACCATCGTCACCCGCGTCGCGGCTAACGAGCAGAATACAAATCCAACCTTAGATCAATTCGGCAATCGGGTCGACGTTGCCATCGACGATGTACTGCGGCCGGCCGTGTAAGTCGGCGACGGTCGTGTTTTTGTAGTCGATTCCGAGGTTGCGATAGAGCGTGGCGAAGACTTCGGCAAACTTGACCGGTCGAGCGACGGCCTCGCCACCGAGTCGATCGGTTGCGCCAATGACTTGGCCGGTCTTCATGCCGCCGCCCGCGAGCAGCGCGGCCGAGACGCGCGGCCAGTGGTCGCGCCCCACCTGCTTGCTAATGACCGGCGTGCGACCGAACTCGCCCCAGGCAATCACCGTGACGTCTTTGTCCATGCCCCGCTCGTGCAAATCGGTGATGAGTTGGGTCATGGCGTTGTCGAAGATCGGGAAGTCTTCACGCTCGCGATCAAAGATATTATTGTCGGGTCGGCCTTCAGCGTTCCGGCCACCGTGCCAATCCCACTTGCTGTAGTTGACCGTGACGACACGGCAACCGGCCTCGACGAGCCGCCTCGCGACCAACAGGCTTTGCGGCACGCGCGGCGCGCCGTTGCCGTCAATCATGATCTTGTCGTTGCCCGTGCCGTAGCGTGCCACCGTGGCAGGGTCTTCCTTCGACAGATCAAGGGCGTCGACCAACCGGGACGACGTGAGCACGTCCATCGCCTGGGCAGTGAAGGCGTCCATGCCGATCATCTTGCCCGTGCCGTCCATGTCGCGACGAATTTTGTCCACGCTCGAGAGCAACGCGCGGCGGTCACCCAAGCGATCGGCGGTAATGCCTTGCAAGATCATGTCGTCGCGGCTGGGACCCATCGGCCGCAGCGGCGTCTGGGCCACGCCCATGAAGCCCGGGCCGGGCTCGTTGTACGGGCCATGCGTGCAGGTGTAGCACATGCTCACGTACGGGGGCACGCCGCGCGTGGCAGCGCCTTGCAGCTTCGACACCACCGAGCCGAATTGAGGCCAACCACCGGCCGGCACATTGCGGCCAGGCACGCGACCCGTGAAGCATTGATAAGCGTCGTGACCGCTCTGAGCGTCGACAATCGAGCGAATCGGCACGAGCTTGTCCATGATGCCGGCAAGTTGCGGCAACAGCTCGCAAATCTCGATGCCCGGCACCTTCGTGTGAATGGGTCGATGCGGACCGGCGATCTCGGCCGGGGCGTCGGGCTTGAGGTCGTACATGTCTTGGTGGGGCGGACCGCCCACCAAGTAAATCATGATCACCGCCTTCTTCGAGTTGCGAATGCCGCTGCGCGATTCGGCCGCGAGCAACTCGCTCAGCGACAGGCCACCCATCCCCAGTGCGCCAATCCGCAACAGATCGCGTCGCGAAACACCATCGCAGAGCCGATTGGCGCGATGCGCCGGTCCTTGAATCGTAAGCATGACTCAACCATCTCCGAGGAGGGAAACTATCACGGCGGGAGCAACAATTGGGGGGCGACGGGGACTGCACCAAACCCCTTCTCCCATCGGGAGAAGGTGGCCGCAGGCCGGATGAGGGGAACTCGCAGCGCGACTCGACATGCACACATGTACGGGGTGGACCGTAAGCCGCTGCGCATTTCCCTCACCCGGTTTGCTTTGCAAACCACCCTCTCCCAGTGGGCGAGGGGGGCTGCTGGCAGCCTTTAAGCTACCACGAGCGAAATCGTCAATCAATAGATGTTTATCCATCTGCGGTTGTCATCGGCCTGTGGAGGTTGCTGGCTTGATCTGGCTTGCAGAGAGCGCGGTCATTTTGCCGTAACCCCCTTGCCAATCGCTGCGAATCTCGGCCTGGCCGACATATTCCTTGGGGCCAAGCTCCGCTCGCCAATTGTTTTGCAATCGCCCGGCACGATCGACGTAGACTTTGAGCGGGCACCCGCCCCAGGCAGGCTGATCTGAGGTGGAGCTTGTCGCGGCTGAGCCGATCGCTCCATTCGCCGCTGGAAAATGTCGGCCGGAGCAACGTCGGCCGCTGGAGCACGGTGAGCGATTCCGATGATGAGCGCGAGGGCCATGCCGCAAAAGAGCCTGTTCATGGTTCAATCGTGCCTGGAGGTCGGGGGTATGTGCTGGCGGATGGAAAAAACGTGGCCCCCAGCTTAGCTCATTTACGCTCGCTGAGCGAATTTCCGTAAGATGCCTGCCCGGTTCGAGTTATTTTCCGCAGCCACGGGGTTGCAAACGGCTAAAAATCGTGGACAATGGCTCGTTTCCCATTCTGGCAAAGTATCTCCACCCTCGCGGCCATGGCGGCCTATGCGAGCGGGTGTGGCGATTTGGGTGAGGTAGCGATGTCCGAAGTACTCAACGTCAAGAAGCGAACCGTCACAGGCTCACGTAATGTCCGTCGCCTGCGTCAAAGCGGTATTATTCCGGCCAACTTGTATGGCCACGGTCAGGCGAGCGAATCGCTGCAATTGAGCGAAGACAACTTGCTCAACGTCGTCAAACACGGCGCGCGTGTCGTCGATCTCGCCGGCGATGTCCAAGACAAGGCGTTCATTCGCGAGCTGCAATGGGACGTCTACGGCGTGTTCATTCTGCACGTCGACATGGCCCGTGTGTCGGCCGACGAAAAGGTCGAGCTGCGCGTGGCCGTCGAGCTGCGCGGCACTGCGATCGGGCAGTCCGAAGGTGGCGTCGTCGAGCACATTCTCCACGAAGTGGAAATCGAGTGCCCCGCCATCAGCATTCCGGAAAAGGTCATTTTGAAGATCAACGATTTGAAGCTCAACGGCAACCTGACCGCAGGCCAAATCGAGCTGCCGCCGGGTGCCAAGCTGCTGGTTGATCCCGACGTGGTTGTGGCCCACTGTGCCAAGCCGAAGGAAGCATCGACCGAGGCCGCCGCCGGTGGGGCCGAGCCCGAGCTGATCCGCAAGCCCACCAAGGAGGACGAGGCCGAGTAACTGCCCGTAACGTCATGACCGGCGTGGCTCAACAGCGCGCGGCACGGGAGTAACGTGGCATGAAACTCGTGGTGGGGCTCGGTAACCCGGGCCGAAAATACGAACAAACACGACATAATATCGGTTGGGAAGTGCTCGCCGAGCTCGCACGACACTGGGCTGCCGGGCAACGACCCAAAGACGAATTTCAGGCCGAAACCCTGGACATTAAAATAGGCTCCGAGCGGGTTGTCCTGCTCGCGCCGCAAACGTTTATGAACCGCAGCGGGTCAAGCGTCGTGCTGGCCCGTGACTTTTACAAACTTACAAACGCCGATGTGTTGGTCCTGAGCGACGATATCGCCTTGCCCGTAGGGCAGTTGCGGTGTCGAGCACGGGGCTCGTCGGGAGGCCAAAAAGGACTCGAAGACATTATCCGCGCACTGGGGGGTGACGACGTCCCTCGGCTACGCGTGGGGATCGGACCGGTCGCCGAACACTTCGAGACGGCCGATTTTGTCCTCGCCCGTTTCAAGCCTTCCGAACGACCGCAGATCGACGAGATCGTGGTCACCGCGGCCGAGGCGGTTGAATGCTGGGTCCGGGACGGTATCGCGGTCTGCATGAATCGATACAATTAACACCACGCAAGATCATTGAGATCAACTGAGAAGATCAAAGGTAAGGAGCTGTAACTTGGCTGAGAACGTCTACGAAGGCATGTTCATTTTCGACTCGAATCGCTACTCGCGCGATCCCGGCGCGGCGGGCGCTTCGATCAGCAGCGCCATTGAAAAGCTGGGGGGCTCGATGCTCGTCAACCGGCTCTGGGAAGAACGCCGCTTGGCCTACCCGATCAACGGGCACCGCAAGGGGACCTACTGGCTCTCCTACTTCAAGCTCGACCCCAAGCAGATCACGACGCTCAATCGCGACTTTCAACTCAACGAGATGGTCATTCGCTCGTTGGTCCTGAAGGTCGATCCCCGCATCGTCGAGGCGCTCGTGAACCATGCGATGGCCGGTCCGACCGACGCCAATCGCGTGCGTCGCAGCGAGCCGACCTACGCCACGCGCCGACCGGTCGAAGCGGATATCGACATGGTGCCCCCGGATTTGGCCGACGTTTAGTCGCTTAGCCGACGCGCTCACGCTACGGAGAAATCGTCCCCATGGCCAGCTTCAATCGTGTCATTCTGATGGGCAACCTGACGCGCGACGTCGATCTGCGCTACACGCCCAACAGCCTGCCCGTTTGCGACATCGGCTTGGCGGTCAACGATCGCCGCAAGAGTGCTAGCGGCGAATGGGTCGACGAGACGACGTTTGTCGACGTGACGCTGTTCGGCCGCACGGCCGAGATCGCTGGCGAGTACCTCCGCAAAGGCTCGCCGGTGCTGATCGAAGGTCGGCTCAAGCTCGACCAGTGGGAAAACAACGAAGGCCAAAAACGCTCGAAGCTCAAGGTGGTCTGCGAGAATCTGCGGATGCTCGGCGGCAAGCCCGGTGCCGGTGGTGGCGGCGGTGGCGGTGGCGGCCGCAGCACGAGTGGCGGCGGAGACTACGATGACGGCGGCGGCTACGATGCCCCGCCCGAGCCGGCGCGTGGCGCGCGACGCGAACCGTCCGAACGGCAGCCCGCCCCGCAATCGGACGATATTCCGTTCTAAGCGCATCGCCACGAACGCGAACCGCCCTGAACAACACCTGTCGCCCTTAACAACACACAATAGTCATTTTCGAGTACAGCTCAGGACTGAACTTTCATGTCGCAATCTGTCAGCAATAAAAAGTCGCGTGCTCCGAAGCGGTTGCCCCGTGGTCCCCACGGCGGCATCGAACTGCTCTTGATCCAATCGGTTGACCACCTCGGCAAGCAAGGCGAGGTCGTGTCGGTCAAGCGCGGCTTTGCGATGAACTACCTGTTGCCGCAAGGGCTGGCGACCTTTGCCACCGACCATCACAAGCGGATGGTCGAGAAGCACAAGGCCCGTCTGCAAGACATTGCCAACGCGCGGCTGGCTGGCTTGCGCCGTCTGGCCGATGAGATCTCGAAGCAGAGCATCACGATCGAGGCCAACGCCAACGACGAAGGGCACTTGTACGGCTCGGTCGGCGCGGCGGAAATCATCAACGCCCTGAAAAAGAACGAAATCACGATCACCGACGATCAGGTCCGGCTCAAGGGGCCGCTCAAGGAACTCGGCCTGTACACCGTGCTGGTCCACTTGGGCCACGAAATCGAGACCGAACTCAAGGTTTGGGTCGTGCCAACGGTGAACGAAGACAAGCCGGAAGTGGCCAAAAAGCCTGTCGCTGAACCCGCCGCCAAGAAGTAATCCGCCCGCGGCGACACTTGTCGTCGCGGCCGAGCGGCTATAATGACGTCTTCCCTCAAACGACGAGCTAAACTCGTCGTTTGTTTTGCGCAGCGTTCTAGGCCTCTCGGTCACGGAGTCGACACATGGCCACCTTTCAGCGAGTGGACACCCGCGGCGGCGCGCACGAGGGCGAGTCGTTGCTCAACCGCCTGCCCCCCCACAGTGTCGAGGCCGAGTTGGGCGTGCTCGGCAGCATGCTACTCAACCCCGAAGTGTGCGACGACGTGCTGATGGTCTTGCGCCGCAGCGAAGAATTTTACGTCTACGCCAACCAGGTGCTCTTCAAGCATATCCTGACGATCCACAACGAGGGCAAACGGGCCGACACGACGCTGCTGCTCGAACGGCTGCGCAAAGACAGCGAGGTCGAAGCCGTCGGCGGCGTCGAGTATTTGATCGAGGTGGTCAACAGTGTCCCCTCGGCCGCCAATGCCGTGTACTACGCCGAGATCGTTCGCGACAAAGCCACGCTGCGCGCCATGATTCACGCCAGCAGCGAAATTTTACGCGACGCTTACGACCCCTCGGGCGATGCTCGCGAACTGCTCGCCCGCGCCGAGGAGCGGGTCTTCAAAATCCTCGACACCAACGGCGGCAACGAACTGGTGTCGATGCACGACGTGCTCAGCGAAGCGATGAGCCGCATCGACCTGCGGTTGCTCAAGGGGGCCGGCATCGGCGGCATGGAGACCGGTTTCTCCGAACTCGATCGGCTCACCGGCGGACTACACGAGAGCGAGCTGATCATTATCGCCGCTCGCCCCAGCATGGGCAAAACGGCCTTCTCGACCAATATTGCCGAGCACGTGGCAATCAAGCTCAATCGCCCCGTGCTGTTTGTCAGCCTGGAAATGTCGAAGCTCGAATTGGCCGAGCGTATTCTGTGCTCGTCGGGCAAGATCAACGGCCACGATTTGCGCAACGGCTTCATCTCCCCCAGCGATCAGAAGAAGCTCGTCGAGACCTCGTCCAAGATCAGCATGGCACCGCTGTACATCGACGACAGCCCGAGCCGCACGGTGACCGAGATTGCCGCCACGGCGCGACGGCTCAAGTCGCGCAACGGCCTGGCGATGGTCGTGATCGACTACTTGCAGTTGATCGAGCCCGACAACGCCAAAGACCCGCGTCAGGAGCAGGTGGCCAAGATTGCCCGGCGGCTCAAGGCGATCGCCCGCGAAATTCGCGTGCCGGTGATTTGCCTGGCGCAGCTCAATCGACAAGCGGAAGCGACGAAGGACAATCGCCCGCGGCTGTCACACCTGCGCGAGTCGGGTGCCATTGAACAAGACGCCGACGTCGTGATGTTCGTGCACCGCGAGGAATACTACCTGACCACGGAAGAAGAGCGGTCGCGCGTGTCGGGCGAGGCGGAGATTATCATTGCCAAGCAGCGTAACGGCCCAACCGGCGAAATCAAACTCGCCTGGCTCAAAAATTATACCCGGTTCGAAAATCTGGCCGCGAACGTCGAGCAATACGACTTTAGTTAGCGCAGCGGGTTGCCCGCGTTTGTAACGGGGCTCGCGCCTCCGCGGATCGGATTCACCGCGGGGAGTCGCTGCGTCGCCGCCTCGGCGCTCACCGCAACCGGCTTAAGCTCACCCGCCACAATGAACGCTGGGGTGTTGGAGGCCGATGGCGGGATCTCCCGCGGCGCGGTCCCAAGCTGAACCGAGGGCACGCTCCGCAACTCCTTCTGAACCGGAGCCGAGGATTCGACCCGCCGCGGCGGTGCGGCGCGCACGGCACTGGTTTGTGTAATCGGCGCGGTGGTGGTCGGCATCACCGTGGCGATGGGTTGCGCGGCGGGCGGCTGAACGAAGCTCGGATGCCGAATCGCAAGCTGCGTCGCCTCGATGATCGATTTCTTGGTCCACGCAATCGGCTCGCGGGCCTGCTCGGCGTATCGACGCGGGGCGGCCGCCTGCAATGCTTGCAACACCTGAGCGTCCGATTCATCGGCCACCACCCGTGCGAGAGTCGATTGCCACAGGCTGGCTGCGCCGAGGACCATCACGCCGGCGGCTTTGAATGTGGTTCGAGTCATTTGTGTCGTGGCTCCTTGGCCGACGCGATGGTGGAGGGTGTCGTTACGGTCGGCATTATCGGCACCATCGCGCTGCGGCTTGAGCCAAATCGGTCCCGAATCTCGACGATCGTGTTCAAGTTGTAGCGATTGATTTGAATTGCGCGACTGGGAAAGCCTGGTAGCGCGTAAATCTCTTGGAACCCATCCACAAATTGCTTTTGACTTCGTGCTCGCTCGATACAATTGAATTCGTAAACGTGACGTGATGGCTCGATCCAATCGATCGCCTTTCGGCAAGCTATCGCGACGCGGCAAAATGACCTTTCACTCGCGAACTCACCACTGGCCCTTGGGCGAAGGTGGTTCGTCTTTTCTCAGGTTCCCTTTTAGTTCTGAAGGAGGTTCGTGTGGCCAAAGATAAAGAAGAAGCTTCCGCCGTCGATGCCGCTCAAGCGGCCGGCGCAGCCAGTCAACAAGTTCAATTGCAAGTGGACGAGACGAAGCTGTTGGCGATGTACGCCAATTTCTGCCGCGTCACCGGCACTCCCGAAGAGTTGATCATCGATTTTGGTCTCAACGCGCAACCGTTTGGCATTCCGGACGAGCCGGTTCCGGTCACGCAGCGGATTGTGACCAACTATTACACCGCCAAGCGGATGTTGCAGGCGTTGCACTTGACGATTCAACGTCACGAAGCGGCGTTTGGCATCCTCGAGACCGACGTGCAGCGTCGCGTGTTGCCGAGTGCTCGCGGCACGGCCCCGGTGGCCGCGGCCGCCCGCTAGACCGTTTCTCCTCGCGGATGGGCGCGGCGCGCAGGAACGCGCGTCGCTTCCAGCCGTGTGTTCGACACCGATCGTTGGTTTGCATATCGACCTTGGAATCGATGGCCCGATTCCAAGGTCTTTTTTTGCGCGCGCTCGAAAATTTGGCGCGAGGCTTTCGAGGCGGTTTCCCCTGGTCGGACGGGCGGTTACACTGACCACTCTGCGTCGTAGACCGCTTGACCCTAGCACGATTGCCCCAACCATGTCGACCTCACCGGCCCCTTGGTACACGATCGAAAACGAGTCCGAAATCCCCTCCCCGGCACTGATCGTGTACGCCGATCGGGCTGAGCAGAACATCGAGCGGATGATCCGCTGGGCTGGCGGCACCGACCGGCTCAGGCCGCACGTCAAGACTCATAAGATGGCCGAGATCGTGCGGCTGCAAATGGCCAAGGGAATTCGCAAATTCAAGTGCGCAACGATCGCCGAGGCGGAGATGATCGCTTCGTGCGGCGCGGCCGACGTGCTGCTGGCTTTCCCGCAGGTGGGCCCCAACGTTGCGCGGCTCGTGACCCTCGTGCAGCGCTTTCCGCACACCCACTTCTCGACGATCGCCGACGACGCGTTTCTGATCCGGCACATCTCGACGGCGATGGCCCAAGCTCAGGCCAAGATCGACGTGTTGCTCGATATCGACAACGGCATGCACCGCAGCGGCATAGCGCCGCTCCCCGCGGCGGTCGAATTGTACCGCTTGCTCACCGAGCTGCCCGGCGTTGTTGCGGGGGGCTTGCATGTCTACGACGGACACGTGCGTGACCAGGACATCAACGTCCGCCGCGTGAACGTGCTGAAGTCTTGGGAATGTGTCGACGAGATGATCGCCCAGTTGCGCTCGAGCGGCTGGCCCGTGCCACGTATCGTGGCCGGCGGCACGCCAAGCTTTCCGATCCATGCGACCTTCACGGACCGCGAGTGCAGTCCGGGGACGAGCGTGTTTTGGGACGTGAGCTACCGCACGAAGTTCCCAGAATTGGATTTCGAGCCCGCCGCGTTGCTGCTCGTGCGGGTGATTAGCAAGCCCGGGGGAAATCGGCTCTGTCTCGACCTGGGCTACAAAGCCGTCTCGCCGGACAACCCCTGGCCACGGGTCGAGTTCTTCGCGTTTCCGGACGCCAAGCTGATCAATCACAGCGAAGAGCACTTGGCGATCGAGACCGAGTTTGCGGCGCGGTATCGCGTGGGGGACGTGGCCTACGGCATACCGTATCATGTGTGCCCCACGTGTGCGTTGCATCGCGAGGCCGTCGTGGTCCGCAACGGCCGGGCCGTGGAGCGGTGGAAGGTTCTGGCTCGCGATCGACAATTGACCATATGACACGACTTTCAACCGGCATTGCTCAGCTCGATCAGGCACTCGGGGGCGGATTGCTCGGCGGCACGCTCACCGTGGTGGTCGGCGCGACCGGCATCGGCAAGACGCAGCTCGGGCTGCAATTTGCCCAGGCCGGGCTCGCGCAGGAAGGGCGCCGCGGCATCCTGTTCGACCTCGGCTGTCGCGGCGACACCCAGAGCCATGCCGCGTACGCGCAGCGGATGTTCGATTGGCCCTTCGAGGCAGTCGACCCCGCACAAGCGCCGCGGCTCGAGCAGTTCTACGCGGCTGACCGGCGTCACGGCGACTACCTGCACGTGTTTGACTACCATGGCCGCCGCGTCACGCAACGGGACATGGGTTTCGAGGCTTGGCAAGAGTGGCAAGTCGAAATCGCCCGCAAGCTTAATACATCGATTGCCTTTTTTTACGGCAATTTTGTGCAGGGCACGCGCCGCGCGGTGATCGACGGCATCGAACCGGTCGAGCGCCCCAGCGAATCGATTCAGTTCGAGTTGTTCGAGTACATTTATCATCAAGTGCTGCGCAAGGATCCGGAGTGGGTCGCGCGCGATCTGTTCCGCGAACACTATCGCGACCAGGCGGCGGCCGCCGCGGCGCACCGTTATTCGCCCGAGCAGGTGAGCTGCGTCGTGCTGGTGACCTCGGCCGAGACGATGCTGGATGACTTGATCGAACGGCCGCTCGACGAGGGGGACGTGATCTCGAACGCCAACACGCTGATATACATGGGCAAGGTGCGTGAGGGGCAGCGTGTGGGGCGCGCGCTGCACGTGGCCAAGCACCGCGGCAGCGCCTGCCGCGACGACATCATCCCGTACACGATCGACGAACGGGGCCTGCAAATCGACCCGGGCTCGTAACCACTTCGCCCTGCGTTGGGAGCGTCATTGACATGGACGTGTTGGACTATTTGTTGCTCATCGGCAGCGCGGCCGCCGGCGGAGGCATCAACGCGGTGGCCGGTGGCGGAACGCTGCTCACGTTTCCGGCGCTGCTGGCGATCTTGGGCCCGGCGCAAGGCGTGGTGGCCAATGCGACCAGCACGGTGGCGCTCTTTCCGGGCTCGCTGAGCGCGATCTGGGGCTATCGCGAGGACCTCGAGCGGTACCGGCATTGGCTGCGGCTGCTCATGGCACCGAGTTTGGCCGGCGGCCTGGCGGGGGCGCTGCTGCTGACGGGACTTTCGCCCGACACGTTCATGCGAGCCGTACCGTGGTTGATTCTCACCGCGGCCACGTTGTTCGCGCTGCAACCGATGATCGGTCGCTGGATGGGGATCGGCCAAGCTCACGCCGCGCCGGCGGCCGCGACCCGGCTGGGGGTGTTCGTGTTTCAGTTTTGTGTGGGTGTGTATGGCGGATATTTTGGCGCGGGCATTGGCATTCTGATGCTCAGCGCCTTGGCCATGATCGGCTTGACCGACATCCACTCGATGAACGGACTCAAGAGCATCCTGGGAAGCTGCATCAACGGCATCGCCGTGGTGGTGTTCGTCGTGCAAGGGCAGGTCAACTGGTGGCTGGCGGCCGTGATGTGCGTCTCGGCCAGTTGCGGCGCCTATGTCACGGCCCGCGTGGCGCGGCAACTCAATCGCAATCATGTGCGATGGTTTGTGACCACGATTGGGTTCGTGCTCGCTGCGTACTATTTCTACAAGTCGTACGCCAACTGACGTTCGCGCGCTCTACGACGAGTACCAAACACCATTGGTGGTGAGAGTGTAGTCGATGGCCTGGACCTGCTTGACATCGTGACCGCCGGAGCTTGAGTTGGCGGTCACGCGTTTGAAGCCGGCAATTTGACTGGTGTAGAAGGAGTAGTTGAATAGGACCGACGAGCCTGCGGCGGTCAAGCGGTCGTTCGCGGAGCTATCGGAGAACACGGCGGTGTCGATGCCGCCGTTGGACGAGAACGCCTGGGTCAGCAAGAAGCCGTAAGCGGCGTTCGCGAAGTTCGCGCCGCTAAGCGTGCCGGCGCCATCTTGGCCGGTGAACGAGTCGACGCCGGCGGAGTCGAACAAGTAGGCCGAATCGTTTCCTTTGGAGGAATAGGCGTTGGTGCGCTTGAAATTGATGGCTTGGTTATTGTAGCTGCCGACGCCCGTGGCCGAGTTGAAGGGCCCTGCACCGTTGTTGCGGAACATGTTGGCGTTGGTTGGCGAGGCGATGTAGACATCGGTGTAATACGAGTCGAAGAGATTCGCGACGTCGGTGCCGATGGTGGAGAACGCGCCGACATTGGCAAAATTCACGACGTAGTTCAGGTAGGCACCGTTACTTTGCATCGTGGAGTAGGTCGGGAAGGCGTTGAAGGTGTCGTTGCCGGACGAGTCGTAGAGCGTGGCGTTATCGGAGCCGCCGCTGTCGACGGCACCGGTGTTCGAGTAGGCGTAGACCTGATTGAAGAACGTGGCCTGATTGAAGAACGCGCCGTTGGAGAAGATCGAGTAGGTTGGCAAACCGAAGAAGCTGTCGTTGCCGGGCGAGTCGAGGAGTTGGGCGGTGTCAAAGCCGCCACCGCCGAACGCGTAGTTCTGTTTGAAGCCAATCGACTGATTGAAATAGTTCGTGCCGCTCATGATGGCGAAGGTTTGCGCGGCGGTGAACGTGTCGTTGCCGGGCGAATTGACGAAGATCGCGCGATCATCGCCGGTCGAGGCAAAGCCATAGACGTTGCGGAAGTTGGAAACCTGGCTCATGTAGCCGGTGCCATTCATCAAGGCCGTCGTCGGCTGGGCGGTGAAGAGATCATCTCCCGCGGTGTCGTAGAACAGCACGGTGTCGTTCGGGACGCCGCCGGAGGTGGAGCCGTACAGGTTGACGGTCTCAGTCGACGAGCTGTAGACGGCATAACCGACGCCGCTGGTTTGCGAGAAATTGCTGCTGGTCAGGGCGAGCGTTTTGGGCGGGAGCTGCGCGCTGTCGGCGAGCGACGAGGCGATCACGTTCAGTTGGTCGTTCCCCGCCAAGCCGAGGAATTGAATTTGATTATGAACCGAGGTGACGTCGCTGTAGACCGTGCCGTTGGCGTAGATGACATAGGCCGTGGGGGACGAGAACTGAGCCGAGAGGACGTCATCGTTGTTGGTGCCGGTCACATAGACCGTGCGCGGGTTGCTGGGATCAAAACTGATGGTGGGCCGCACGTACACGGTGATGTTTGAGAGCGAGGTCTTGGCACCGCCAGAGCCGCTTTGGCCTTGATCGTTGGCCGAGAGCAGGATGGTGGCCGTGGCCGCCGTTTGTCCGACGGGTGTAAGCGTTGGAGAGAAGACGAGTCCTTCCAGGGCGTTGTTCATGAGCGTGCTGTTGGCCGAGAAGGCCAGCGACGACGAGCCGTTGCCGGTCAAACCTTGCAGGCCAATCGTCGAGCCGAGCTGCAGCGTGCCGCCGGTGGCCGTGAGGTTCACGACCATGAGTCCCGTGCCGAGGTCGGGGTCGGTGACGGAAATGCGGCTGTTGAGCGCCGTGGAGAACGTCACCGGCACATTGACGCCGGTATCCATGCGAACGGGCGTGGTGACGATCGGGGCGTCGTTTACGGGCGAGACACTGAGCACGACGTTGGCCGTGGTCGACTTGGGCCCGCCAATACCGAGGGTGTCCATGTCGTTGACGGCAATGCTGATTGAGGCCGCGCCGCTAAAATACTTGTTCGGCGTATAGGTCATGCCGTTGAGAAAGGTCTGGAAATTCACGATCGAATTGGTGAGCGTGATCGATGAGCGATTATTGAGGGCCGCGGGTAGGCTCGGGTCGGGAATGTTCAGAATGCCGTTAGTGGCGCTGACGGTCATCACGGCCGTGGCACCGGTCGAGCTCGGGTCGATGTCGAAGATATCGATCCGGTTGCCGTTGACCGAACTGAGGGTCAGCACGGTCCCTTCGTTAAAGATTTGCGTCGCGGGGGGCGTAATCGTCGGCGGATGGTTGATGTTCACCACGTTGATCAAAGACGAGAACGAGCGGCTGATGCTGCCGCCGCTGCCAAAGTTGCCCAGGTCGTTGATGGTCGTGACTAAATTCTCGGTGCCCGAGAACGTAATGTTCGGTGTGTAAACGAGCGTCTGTAGATAGCTGTTGATCGTGGCGATCGGATAATTCAACGTGAGCGTATTGGTGCCATTGCCCACCACCGGCTGCGCAAGTTGCAGCGTGCCGTTGGTCACCCGCACCACGACCTGCTCGGCGTTGCCGACGGAGTCGATGTCGGAGACCGAGAGGAATGTCGATGGGGTGGTAAATCCGAAGGGGACCGTCTGATTGGTGGTGATGGTCGCCGGCACGGACGCCGAGGGGGCATCGTTCACCGGAGCAATCGTCAGCGGCACAAGGCCGGTCGAAACACCCGTGGGCCCATAGAGCGGGAAGCCCGAATTGCCCAGGTCGTCGGTCGTGACCGAGAGCGAAGCGGTGCCGTAGTAGTCGGGGTCGGGCGTAAAGACGAGCGACGCCAGGGCATTGGTAATGGCTGTTTGCGAGCCCAGCAGTCGAATGAATGTCGGCGTGGCACTGCCAATGGTCGCCGCGCCAAGCGTACCGATCGACAGCGTGCCGTGGGTCGCGAGCAAATCGGTCCGGATGCTCGCCGTGCCCGCATCCGCGTCGGTAATCGAGATCACCGGACCCACCCCGCCAAACGTCAGCGGAGTGTCTTCGTTGAAGAACTGAGTGCCGGGAAGCGTCTGGATCGGCAGTTCATTGGCGGGCAACACGCTGATGCCAAGCGGTACCACGGTGGTCAATGCGCCGTTCGGGCCGATATTTCCCAAGTCGTTCAACGTCATGGTACCCAACGTGGTGCCGGTAAACGTCAACGTTGGGGGAACATACTGGAGCGAATTGAGCGCGGAGTTGAGAATCGGCAGGCTGCCTGAAATGGTTAAGGTCGGCGTGCCAACCCCCGTGGCACTCGCCAGTCCGGTGGTGTCGATTTGCCAGGAGCCGGTGCCGATCGAGAGGGTGATTTGTTCGGTTCCGCCGCCGCCGTCGACATCCGAGATTTGAAAAGCGTTGCCGACGAATGGAAATGCATTGCCTTGCAACGTGGTTTGCAGGGCCGGAGCGGTCCCTTGCGGCGCGTCGTTGAACGGGGTAATTACCACCTGGGCGGTCGTGGCGACGCCCAGCCCGGTGCCGATGTTATCGACCGAGCCTTGAATATCGAAGCTGGCCGTGCCGTTGAAATCTTGACTGCCAAGAAACACCAAGCCGGCGTTGCCCTGAGCGACCGAGATGTACTGGTTATTGAAAATCTGCCCGCCGCCACTCACAAAGACGCTGCCGTTGGTGATGTTCGAGATCCGGAAGAAACCGATTTCAGGACCGTCGACCGCATTGAGCGTGACGACCAATCCGGTGCTGCTGGCGATATCCTCGACCGTCGTGGTGTTGGTCACGCTTGGGCGATCCGCGACGGGCAGCACGTCGATCGTCGCCGTGACGATGCCGCTGGGCGAAACGGCCGGGTTCGCGGTCGAGTTAACGACCTGAACGGAAACCGAGCCGCGAGCAACGCCAAAGCTGTTCGCCGGAGTCGGCGTGAAACGGAAGCCTTGGCTGGCAACCGCGTAGGACACGGTCGAGTTGACGAGCACGGCCGTGGTTCCGTTGTTCAAAAACAAATTGCCCCCCGTGATCGCCGTGATGCGCACCGTGTCGACCAACGTGCTGTCAACGCCGTTGCGAATTACGACCAGCCCGCTCGTCGACTGCGTGTCTTCGTTGGTGGTGGCGTTGCTGATCGAAGGGGTGTCGGGCACGTCCTGCACGACCAGGTTGGCCGTGTCGGTCGCCGAACTGAAGGCGGTGAAGCCGCCATTGAGCGTGGTGCTGGTGAAGGTGCCGTTGGCCCCGCGATATTGATCCCAGGCGCGGAAGGTGATCGCGTTGGAAATCGTGCCGCTGAAATTTGCCGTGGGGACAAAGCGCAACCGGTTGAGCGAGTTCGATGCCAACTGCAGCGCGTTCGTGGCGTTGAGGGTCGCCGCGTTGATGTTGTTCCAAGAGGAGCCGCCGTCGGTCGTGTACTGCCAAGTGCCGCTCGCGGCGTTGACCCCCGTGAGCGCAATGCCTTGCACGGCTCCGACGTCGGGATCCGTGATATAGTTCGCGCCGGCACTGGCGATCAGCGTGTTGATCGCCGTGCCCGTCGCGTTGAAATTGTCTTCATTTTGTGCGGTCAGCGTCGGTGTCAGGGCCGGGTTTAAAATTGGCGCGGTGTTGGGACCGACAATCAATGTCTTGTACAGTTCGCGTCCGTTCGCTCCCGTTGCCGCGAAGTACAAATAGCCGTTGAGCTGCGCCATGTAGGCGGGGTCGGAGCTGCCGGTGCCCGGGTTAATGTCGGTATCGATCACCGTCCCGACACTGGTGCCATTGGTGCGGAACAGTTCTTGGCCATTGGTACCGTTATTGGCCGAGAAATACAGGGTTCCCTGGGCATTAAACAGGTCGTGGGGATTGTCGTCAGCCCCCGCTCCGCTGAGATTGCGGACGACCGTCGCCAGATTCGAGCCTTGGCTCAACTGGTAGAGCTTGCGACGCTGCGCACCCGTGCCGACGTTACCGTTCTGATCGGCAGAAAAGTAAAGAATGCCGTTGGCCTCGATGAATTCGTTCGGGTTCGAGGAGCCACCGTAGGCCGTGTAGCCACCATAGCCGTAGTACCCGTAGTAATAGTAAGTGGTAAAGGTGTTCGGAGTGGCAATGTCGAAAAACGTGCCACCGTCGAATACCAGCGAGGTGCCAACTCCAGTGCCGTCGCTCACCCACGGTTCGCGCTGCGCGATGGGATCAATCGCCGAGAACACAGCATTGCCGTTGAAATTATAAAATCGTTCGGGATCGGAGCTGCCGCCGTTATTAGCAACGCTGGTATTGAGGTCGGCAAGTAACCGCGTCCCCGCGCAGGTGCCATCGCTGATCCACAGTTCGTTGAACGCCGGTCCACCATCGGAAGCCGCGAAAAAGAGCCGATTGCCAACCTGCTTCATGCCCGACGGACTGGAACTGCCACCGGCCACGATATCGCGCACGATCACGGTGCCCACTTGCGAGCCGTTGGACTTCCAGAGCTCGCGACCCCGAATGCCATCGTCGGCCGCGAAATACAACGTGCCGTTGAAATTCGCCAGATCCGACGGACTACTCGACGCGCCCCCCGAGGCCACGTCCAGCACCTGCGGTTGTGAACCCGCCGAGGGAATCACGAACAGCTCGCGTCCGTTGGCCGGCGTGACGGCCGAAAAATACAGCGCGCTGCCGACCTGCGTGAGGTGTTGTGGGTCCGATGAGCCGGCCGTGTTGATCGCGATCTTCGTCGGCGTGCCGCCACCGGTCGAGAACAACTGCAAGCCCGTGCCATCGCTGGCGACGAAGTACAGCAACCCCTGGGCACTCGTCAGATAATGCGGATTCGAGCCCCCGGTGCTGTTCAAGTCCCCTACGAGCGTGGCCGCGCCACCACTCGAGCGCCACAACTCACGATTCGTGTTCCCCGTTGCATCAGAAGCCGAAAAATAAATCGTGCTTCCCACAGCCGTCAGGTCGCGCGGGTTCGAGTCTCCGCTCCCAACCACAATATCTGAGACAAGCGTTGCCGCCAGCATGTGCCGTACTTCCAAAGGCTCGAACCGCAACGGTCGAGCGAATTTGGGCAGACGACGATTCAAGCGGCCCTGGTCGCGGCGATGCTTCATGACCCAACCTCAGATTGGCCAACAACCTACAGCAAATAATTGAGCGTCAAACGATACACGAACGCGCGCTCTACGAAGCGCCAAACCGATCGACGGCGCAGATAGTTTCATCTTAGGCATGGCATGCAAAGGCCGCAACATTTTTAACCAACGAATGTTGCGCGGCCTGCGGGCAGCACGAAAGTTGCTGCACATACCCTTCTCACCAGGAGAGCGTGGCCGAAGGCCGGATGAGGGGCCTTGGAAGCTCACAGACGGTCCACGGCAATATACCCCCCCATAGGGCTTGTATTACAGCATCACCCTGTTGGATGACCATCCTTCGCCGAGAAATGGTACAGAAACACCCCAGCCGCGACGGCAACATTCAACGAGTCGACCCCGCGACGCATGTCGAGCCGAACCCGTCGGTCGGCCCAGCTCAGCCAACGCTCCCCCAAACCATGCCCCTCGCTGCCGAACATCAGCGCCACTCGGGCCCCCCGCCTGGCCTGCTCCAACGGCTCGGCGTCGGCGTCCAAGACCGCCGCGAGGCGCTCGACCCCCCAGAGTTCATGCAACGCCCGCAGGTCCTCGGCCAACGAGGTCGACGAGCGGATCGGCAACGAGAAGGCGGTCCCCATCGAAACCCGCAAGGCGCGACGCGACCACGGATCGGCCGACTCGCTGCCAACCAGCAAGCCGTCGGCCCCCAACGCCGCGCCGTTGCGAATGATCGCCCCCAGGTTCTCCGAGTCCTGCACGTTGGGACACACGACCAACGTTCTACGCGGTTGCTCCGGTACCACGAGTTGCTCGAGCGGCAATGGCGATGGTCGCTTGCCACAACCCAATACGCCGCGATGAAACTCGAACCCGACCAACTCGCCGATCCGGTCGTCGTCCAAGACCAGCACATCCATGTCGTCGCGAAACAGCGGTTCGAACTGCGACAGCCACGAGCGACCGATCACGATCGACACCACCTCGTAGTCGCTGCGCAGCAATCGCTCGACGACCTTATCCCCTTCGGCAATGAATTGCCCCGACCAGCGTGTCAGGTTCGAATGTTTCAGTGCCCGATACGGCACCAGCCGAGGATCATCTGTGTTGGGATCGATAAAGTCGACGCGTGCCACAGCAGGTCCCTCGACGAAAAAACCCGTCGGCCTCATTGCGAGACCGACGGGTTCTTGTTTTATCCACTGAGAACCGAAAACCGAGAACTCAGCACGCTTTAGTACATATCGTGTCCGCCGTGGCCGCCACCCTTCTTCTCGGCCTTGGGCTTGTCGGCGATCAAGGCGTCGCTGGTGAGCAGCAGAATGGCCACGCTGGCCGCGTTCTGCAAGGCACTGCGGGTCACCTTGGTCGGGTCGATAATGCCGGCCTTGACCAGGTCTTCGTAGACGTCGGTCGCGGCGTTGTAGCCCGTGTTCCCCTTCGACTCGAGCACCTTCTCGCACACGACGCTGCCGTCTTGGCCGGCGTTGCCTGCGATTTGAGTCAGCGGAGCACGGCAAGCGCGGCGAACGATGTTGTAGCCGACCTCTTGATCTTGGCTCAGACCGCTGGGGCTCAGGCCCGCCGTGGCCCGCAACAGGGCCACGCCGCCGCCGGGAAGAATCCCTTCGGAGACCGCCGCGCGGGTGGCGTGCAACGCGTCTTCGACGCGCGCCTTCTTCTCTTTCATCTCGCTCTCGGTCGCGGCACCAACGTTCACCTTGGCAACACCGCCCGACAACTTGGCGAGCCGCTCTTCGAGCTTCTCGCGGTCGTAATCGCTGGTCGAGCTGGAGATTTCGCGGCGAATTTGCTCGATGCGAGCTTGAATGTCGCTCTTCTTGCCAGCGCCTTCGATGACGGTCGTGTTGTCCTTGTCGACCACAATCTTCTTGGCGCGGCCCAGGTCGGTCAGCGGCATGTTCTCAAGCTTGATACCCAAGCTCTCGAACACGGCCGTGCCACCGGTGAGGATCGCAAGATCCTCGAGCATCGCCTTGCGGCGGTCGCCGTAGCCCGGGGCCTTAACGGCACAAATCTTGAACGTGCCGCGGAGCTTATTGATCACGAGCGTCGCCAGGGCTTCACCCTCGACGTCCTCGGCCACGATCAACAGCGGCTTGCCCGCGTTGACGACGGCTTCGAGCACCGGCACCATTTCCTTGACGTTGGCAATCTTCTTCTCGAACACCAGCACGTAGGCGTCTTCGAGCACGCACTCCATCTTGTTCGAGTCGGTGACGAAGTACGGCGACAGGTAGCCGCGGTCGAACTGCATTCCTTCGACCCACTCGACTTCGGTCTTGAGGCTCTTGCTCTCGTCGACCGTGATCACGCCGTCCTTGCCCACGCGATCCATAGCGTCGGCGAGCAACTCGCCGATCTCGCTATCGTTGTTGCTGGCAACACTGGCGACTTGGGCCATTTCCTTTTTGCTCTTGATCGAGATCGACATCCCCTTGAGCTTCTCGGTGATGTCGGCGACGGCCTTTTCGCTGCCTTGCTTCATGTGCCGCGGATTGACGCCGGCCACGACGGCCTTGAGCCCTTCGTTGAAAATCGCTTCGGCGAGCACGGTGGCGGTGGTGGTGCCGTCGCCCGCCACGTCGCTGGTCTTGCTGGCGACTTCGCGAACCATCCGCGCGCCCATGTTCTCGTACACGTCTTCCAGGTCGATTTCCTTGGCGACCGTGACGCCGTCCTTGGTGACCAGCGGCGAGCCAAAGCTCTTCTGCAAAATCACGTTCCGTCCCTTGGGACCGAGCGTCACCTTGACCGCCCGCGCCAGTTGCGAAACACCGCGGCGGATGGCCTCGCGGGCCTCCTGATCAAATGCAATGGTCTTGGCCATAGTCGAACAATCTCCTCAGAGTGAAATAGCTTGTGGGGTGTATTCGTCGAGCGGCGATGAAGCCGCGAGTTACTCGATGACCGCGAGGACGTCCTCTTCGCGCATCAGCAGCAACTCTTGGTCGCCGATCTTGAATTGGTCGCCGGCGTACGAGCTGAACAGCACGCGATCGCCCACCTTGACCTGCGGTTTCGAACGCTGGCCATTATCGAGCATGCGGCCTTCGCCAACGCTGATGATGGTGCCGCGGGCCGGCTTGTCCTGAGCCGAGTCGGGCAGCACAATTCCGCCAGCCGTCTTCGACTCGGCTGCTTCACGCTCGACCACGATCCGGTCACCCAGCGGCTGGAGCTTGAGTTGCGTGGCCTTCGACTTCTTCTCTTTCACAGCGGTGGACATAATCAGGGCGGCTCCGAAAGGGGTGATATTTTGGCTGGGGCTCGACAGCACAGGGGCCATCAACCCTCACCGGGTCGATGCTGCCAAGCTGGCGTGTCGAGAGTATCTCGGCCCCCCTAGTACGCACAGGGCGTGCCAAAACGGAAAATCGAACTTTAATTGCCTTGCAGCAAATAACTTGCGCGTATTCAACGAGTCCTGATGCCCCAGGTCCCGATCCGGCATCCTTAACCTCGGGCTGCCAGTATGGCAGACCATCGTTCGCTCCATTCGACCCGATCGACTGCCTACCGGAAATACGCGACGGCGTTCTGAAAGACCTTCAGGCCGTCGCCGACGCTGCCGGCCTCGCCGCGCGTCCAGCGGGGGTGCTGCGTGGGGTCGAGGTGCCGCTCGGGATGCGGCATCAGCCCGCAAACGCGACCGGTCGAGTCACACACGCTGGCGACGTTCCCCACCGCGCCGTTGGGATTCTCGGGATACGCGACCGTCGAGCCAGTGCCGAGAGCCGAGACGTAGCGGAGCGCCAACTGGCCGTTCGCTTCCAACTGCGTAAAGACTTGCTCGCTCGTGGGGATAAACTTTCCTTCGGCATGCGCGACGGGAAGGTACATCTGCTCGACGCCGGCGAAAAACACACAACGGCTGCTCGATGTGCGCAGATGGACCCAGCGATCTTCATAGCGGCCCGAGTCGTTCCACGTGAGAGTGGCCGGCGGCAGGCCGGTCGCCGGTTCGTCATCCAAGAGCACGCCCGACTTCATGAGAATCTGAAAGCCATTGCAGATGCCGAGGATCAGTTTGCCGTCGGCCTTGAATTTTCGCAGCGCGTCGGCGAGGTGGACGCGCATTTGCGTGCCGAGAATGCGTCCCGCCCCGAGGTCATCGCCGTAGCTGAATCCGCCGGGGAGGCAGAGGATCTGAAACGCGTCGAACAGCTTGGGCGATTCGAGCAGCCGGTTGATGTGGATCCGCGCGGGCTCGCCGCCGGCTAGCTCAAAGGCATGGGCCGTCTCGATGTCGCAGTTGGTGCCAGGAGCCCGCAGTACGAGTACACGAGGTCGCATATCGAGCCGATCGGAAAAAGGTTGTAAACACACTCACCCTTCTCCCACCGGGAGAAGGTGACCGCAGGCCGGATGAGGGGCCGCTGGGCTTGGTAGCGCCGCAACGACCAGCCCTCACCCGTCTCGCTTCGCTCGCCACCCTCTCCCAGTGGGAGAGGAGTTCATTGCTGTATTGTCAAAAAATCGGCCGGATACTCAACCGCCCCGGCGCGGTTTTCTCGCCCCGCGAGAAACAAACGGATTACCGACTGCGTAGAAGCGCCAAGGCAAGTCGGTGGCCCGACTTATGCCGATTCGCGGACCACACGCGACGGGCAAGTCATGTTCGCCGGCGCGCAATTTCAGCCCCTGGCCGAGCGGCCGGCCGTTAAAACTCCCGTCGATCGCGAGGGCCTGGCACAGTCGGCCTGGGCCGGAGGTTAAGAGCCGCCGATCGTCGGTCCCGCGGCGCTCGTGCATCAGCGGCACTCCCCGAAGCGGTTCGAGGGCCCGAATGAGCACCGCGCCGACCCCGTCGCGCTCGGTCGTGAAGTTCAGACACCAAACCATGCCATAGATAAAATACACGTACAGATGGCCGAACGTGTTGTGCATGAGTTGGGCCTGATGTCGGCGCGTGACGCTGTGTGAGGCGGCGTCGTCGGTGTAGGCCTCGGTCTCGACGATCCGTCCGGCACATCGGCCCACGCTCAACTCGACGCCGATCAGCTCGCGGGCCACGGTCAGCGTATCGCGCGCAAAGAATTCGGCGGTCAGCTCGCGCATCGGCGTCAGACCTTGACCTCGGCGGTTGTCGAGGCGAACTGAGCATAGCGACTGCGGATCGGCTGCACGATCTCGCTCACAAACTCGTCGACCTGTTGCGGGGCGCGGCCCACGTAGCGCGACAGATCGAGGACCGCGTCGAGGTTCACGCGCGCAAACGCCTGGTCGCCGCGCAGCCGATCGAGTAGGTCGTTGGGCTGCCCTTCCTCCTTGACAACACGACCCGCCGCTTGGCTGTGTTGGCGAATCAGCTCGTGGAGTTCCTGACGATCGCCACCCGCGGCGACGGCGGCCATCAGGATGTTCTCGGTGGCCATGAAGGGCAACTCGGCCCGCAGCCGCTGTTCGATCACCTTGGGGTACACGACCAAGCCGTTCGAGACGTTCTGGAGCAGAATCAATATCGCGTCGATGGCCAGGAACGCCTGTGGGATGACGAGCCGACGATTGGCGCTGTCGTCAAGGGTCCGTTCCATCCACTGCGTGCTGAGCGTGTTCGCGGCGCTGCTCTCGAGGCTCTGCACGAATCGGGCGAGGCCGCATATCCGTTCGCTGCGCATCGGGTTGCGCTTGTAAGCCATCGCCGACGAGCCGATCTGATGCTTCTCGAAGGGCTCTTCGATCTCCTTGAAGCTCTGCAACAAGCGGAGGTCGCTGGCCGTTTTGTGCGCACTTTGGGCGATGCCCGACAGCGTGCTGAGGATTTGCGCGTCGACCTTGCGCGAGTACGTCTGCCCGGTGACGGCATACGCGCCGCTGAACCCGAGCCGGTGGCTCACGAGTTCGTCGAGCTTGCGGACCTTGGCGTGGTCGCCTGCGAACAGCTCGAGGAAGCTGGCTTGCGTGCCGGTCGTTCCCTTGACGCCCCGGGCAAGCAAGTTGCTCAGCCGCATCTCGACATCGGCGAGGTCCTGAACGAGATCGTACATCCACAGGCAGGCCCGCTTGCCGACCGTCGTGGGCTGGGCGGGTTGCAAATGGGTGTAACCCAGGCAGGCCTGGGCGCGTTGTGCGGTGGCGAACGTGCCGAGGGTATCGATCACCCCCGCCAAGCGCCGCGCAACGTGCAGTAAAGCCTCGCGCATCAAGAGCAGATCGGCGTTATCGGTGACGTAACAACTGGTCGCCCCCAGGTGAATTATGCCACGGGCCGCGGGACAGTCGTCGCCGTAGGCATGCACATGGGCCATGACATCGTGGCGCAGCTTGCGTTCGTACTGTTCGGCGGCAGCAAAGTCGATCGTCTCGACGTGCGCTTTGAGTTCGGCGATTTGCGCGGGGGTGATGTTCAATCCCAACTCGGCCTCGCACTCGGCGAGCACGACCCACAACTGTCGCCAGGTTTGGAATTTTCGCCGCGGGCTCCAGAGCTGGCTCATCTCGTCCGAGGCGTAGCGGGCGATCAGCGGGTTGTCGTAATTCGCGTAGGGGTCGTGCGTCATGGGGGCGTTGCTGTGGATACTCGCGTGACGATGGGCCCCAAGCCGGCGACTTGTCGCCGATCATTCGGCGGCAGAGCCGCCGGCTTGGGGTCAATGTCTCGATGGATTATAGGGGACCGATCCAGCTTGATTCTCGAATTTTCTCGATCCCCCGCAAGTCATAAAGTGGCGGGCCAAACGAGTGCTTTAATCGCGACCGGGGCTCGGGTATGTTGAAGGGCCCCGC
>CAZZBK010000033.1:33988-42306 GCA_964652155.1 uncultured Planctomycetaceae bacterium
TGATTGAAACCCGCCGCGAGAGACCATCCGATGCGCATCGACCGAATCGACGTTTATCATGTGGCCATGCCGCTGATTTATCCCTGGCGGACCGCGTATGGCGAAGATGCCGCGATCGAGGCGGTGCTTGTGCGGATGCAGAGTGGCGAGCACGTCGGCTGGGGCGAGTCGTCGCCGCTCGCGGCTCCCTGTTACAGTTGCGAGTGGGCCGGCGGCGTGTATGCCACGGTCCGCGACTGGCTCGCGCCTGCCTTGCTCGGACAGAACGTCGAGAGCGGCGAGGATTTGCAGCAGCGGCTCGGTCACTTCAAAGGGAATCACTTTGCCAAGGCGGCACTCGACACGGCCTGGTGGGTGTTGCACGCCAAGATGACCGGCCAACCACTCTACAAGGTACTCGGCGGACAGCGCGACACGATCGACGTCGGAGCCGACTTCGGAATCATGGACTCGATCGACGATCTGCTCAGCGGCATGGGAAAAGCCTTCGAGGCGGGTTTTAAGCGCGTGAAGCTCAAGTATCGCCCCGGCTGGGATGTCACGATGCTGCAAGCGGTCCGGAGCACCTTCCCGACGCAGACCATCCACATCGACTGCAACAGCGGCTACACGCTCGATGCGCTCGACATGTTCTGCCGCCTCGACGACTTTCATCTGGCGATGATCGAGCAGCCGCTCACGTACGACGACGTGCTCGACCACGCGCGGCTGCAAAGCGCAATCCACACGAGTGTTTGCCTGGACGAGACAATCAACTCGCTGCATCGGGCCGAGCAGGCGATCGATTGCGGGGCGTGCCGGTGGATCAACATCAAGCCGGGTCGCGTCGGCGGCTTGACCGTCGCCAAGCAGATCCATGACTTGGCCAAGCAGGCGAACATTCCCTGCTGGGTGGGCGGGATGCTCGAGAGTGCCGTGGGGGCGCAGATCTGCATCGCCTTGGCGACGTTGGACAACTTCAGTTACCCGGCCGATATTTTCCCCTCGGCGCGATTTTACCGCCAGGATATGTCAGAGCCGACGATCGACTTGATCCCCGGGCCCGACGGCTCGCCGCAGGTCAAAGCCAGTTCGCTGCCCGGCATCGGCACGGAGCCCAACGCCCAACGGCTGCAACAGCTGTCGAAGGCACACGCCCATCTGACGGCTTAAACGAAAGCGGAGAGCGGAAAGCCGAAAGCGGGAGGGTTCTGAGCGATGCCCGCTTTCCGCTTTCGGCTTTCCGTTTTGGCCCGCGAGGGATGAGAAGATGAGAGACCGAGTCTGGCGCATGTAACCGCCCATGGATGTCGAGCTGGACCCGCCGCCGCTGACACGCGCCTTGGGCTTGCCCTCGGCCGTGGCGCTCAATGTGGCCAACATGATCGGGGCGGGGCCGTTTATCACCATCCCGGCGTTTCTCGCCGCCATGAACGGTCCCCAGGCGCTCGTGGCGTGGGTGATTGCCGCGGTGCTCGTGCTGTGCGACGGACTCGTCTGGAGCGAGCTTGGCGCGGCGCTGCCGGGGAGCGGCGGCTCGTACCATTTCCTCCGCATGCTGTATGCCCCTTACCGCTGGGGACGCATGCTCCCCTTTCTGTTCATCTGGCAGTTCATGATCAGCGGCACGCTCGAAATGGCGTCGGGCTACATTGCCGCCGCCGACTTTGTGGCCTACGTCTGGCCAAGCCTGAACGAGCCGATCTGGGGCAGCCTGTCCCTCAAGCCGTGGTTGAGCGCCGCCGCGGCGCTGGTCGTCACGGGCCTATTGTGCCGCCGGATCGAGTCGCTCGGGCGATGGAGCATCGTGCTCTGCGGCTGCTCGCTGCTCACGGTCGCGGCGGTGATCGTCATGGGCGCATTGCATTTCGATCCGGCGAAGATCGTGTTCCCTAGCGAGGCCTGGCGATGGGACTCAACGCACTTCGGCGGGCTCGGCGCGGCGATGACGATCGCCATTTATGATTACCTCGGCTACTACAACGTGTGTCACTTGGGGGACGAGGTCCGCGAGCCGCAGCGGACGATTCCACGAGCGGTCATGCTGTCGGTCGTGCTCGTGGCCCTCGTTTATCTCACGATGAACGTCGCCATTATCGCGGTCGTGCCCTGGCAAGAAGCGATGCTATCAAAGCACATCGCGGCCGAGTTCGTCGAGCGACTCTACGGTCGCGGGGCGGCCGAGGGGTTCACGCTGCTCATTTTGCTGACCGTGGTTGCATGCCTGTTTGCCATGACGCTCGGCTACTCGCGCATCGCGTATGCGGCAGCACGGAACGGTGACTTTTTTCGCCCGTTTGCTCGCTTGCACCCGCGCGATCGGTACCCCAGCGTGTCGCTGTGGAGCCTGGGTGGGTTGACGGCCGTGTTCTGCTTTATCTCGCTGGAGACGGTGATTACGGCGGCGGTGACGGTCCGGATCGGGGTGCAGTTCATCGGGCAGATCGTGGGGCTGCACCTGTTTCGCCGTCGTGCCGAGGGTCGCGCAGGGCCGTTCCGCATGTGGTTGTACCCGTTACCGAGTCTGCTGGCGCTCTGCGGATGGCTGTTTCTATTGGGCTCGAACGGGAGCGCGTTGTTGGCGGCGACAGTGGTGCTGGCAAGCGGAGTGCTGGCGTATGGCGTATGGCACCGCCTCCGCTAGCGTGTTGGGCGCGACGCGTCATCACACGGGACGAGCCGCTGAAACGGTGTAATCGTTACAACCGTTCGAGACGGTCGTGGGTGCGAGTGTTTGCGCGACAGGACTTGGTTTTACGACCGGATCGAACGCTATGGCCGTAAAAAGTTTCTAAAGTCGGAGTGCAGCGCCACACGATGCTAACTTTCGGAAGGCTTGTTCATCATGCGAGGTTCTTCGGAACCACAACGGTTGAACGAGCTGTACGGGGGGAACCGTGTGTCGACTCGCTCGCCGCGAGTTGTCCGCCGCGCAATCGACCGCCGATTCGCCGCGACAAGCATGACTTTCCTCGTTCACCGCGCAGCTGCACGCTGCGTGTTGTGCCAACGTTAGTAAACGTCTGCATGGTATCGCTGCCCACTGGGTCTGAGAACCGTGCGGATTTTTACTGACTTTCGCACCTCGCGCGTGACGATGACGAAAGTAATGGCAGGAGTCAGAAGGATCTGACCGGCCGACCCAACTGGAGCGAATGAATTAACTAACCTGGCAAGAACCTGACCCAGATAACTGTGCGGCCGCCGGAAGCAACCCACAGCCGGCCCGAAGGAACGCGATCAACCGCGGGGCGCACAGTAAACAGCGTTTTTGCCGCTCGAGCGTCACATGTCCCAACCGTGGGACGTTCGAGGTCACCGAGAACCAAGCGTATCGAACGGAGAGCCTGAAATGAAGGTCTTCACAACTGGACAGGTCGCCAAGATCTGTAAGGTGGCCCCGCGCACCGTCAGCAAATGGTTCGATTCTGGCCGGCTGAAAGGGTATCGAATCCCTGGCTCGCAGGATCGACGTATTCCCCGCGAGTACCTGATCAAGTTCCTCAAAGAGCATGGCATGCCTTTGGGTGACTTGGAAGACGAAGCGATGGCCAAAGTGCTCATCGTGGGTCAAGATCAGGTGCTCATCGAGAACCTGAAGCGAGAATTGCCCGTCGAACGGTCGTTCAAGGTGGCTGTGGCCGCCAGCGGCTTCGAGGCTGGTATTCAAGCCGAGAGCTTCCATCCGGACTGCATCGTGGTCGATTTCTCGATCGGCCGGACCGAAGCCTTGCAAATTTGCCAAAATCTGCGTCGCAACACTGAATATGCCGAGACGATCCTGATCGCCCTGCTGCCCGATGACGGCAACACGACGACGTTCGATCGCTCGAGCATCAACGAGACCTTCAAGAAGCCGTTCGACTCGCAATTGCTGGCCGAACGCCTGAAGACGTTGATCAGTTCGCGCAAGGAATTGGTTCGCTAGCGCGTCGTCGCGTCCGACGCCCTAGAGTCTCGCCGCTCCACAAGAACCCGTCGCGGATGACCCCCGCGGCGGTTTCCGGCCAATGCCTGATCGATGAAAAAGCGGTCCACTTCGGTGGGCCGCTTTTTTTATTGCCAGCGATGCGTCTACAATGTGCATCGTCGTTCGCTCACGCCTCATGGGGACCGCGGTCTCGTCATGCCTGACTTCACTCACTTCGACAGCTCCGGTGCCGCGCGGATGGTCGACGTCGGCGAGAAGCCCATCTCGCCACGCCTGGCACGCGCCTCGGGCCAAATCTCGATGGCTCCGGACACACTGCGATTGATCCGCGATCGGGGCCATAAAAAAGGAGACGTGCTCGAAGTGGCCCGGCTCGCCGGCATCATGGCCGCCAAACGGACCGACGAACTGATCCCGCTCTGCCACTCATTACCGCTCGACGGCGTGACGCTCGACTTTCAGTTCGTCGACGAGCAAACGATCCGCATCGAAGCGACGGTGCGCGTGACCGCGCGGACCGGCGTCGAGATGGAAGCCTTGACGGCCGTGAGCGTCGCCGCGCTCACCATCTACGACATGTGCAAGGCGGTCGACCGCGCGATGGTGATGGGGCCCATTCAACTCGAAGAAAAGTCCGGCGGCCGCAGCGGACACTTCGTGCGAGGCAAGTCATAACGGCTTTACGATCGAGTTTGCCACTCAGCGGGATCACGGGCCGCGTGAAAAACGGCTAGGATCACGATGCGATCAGCGGTGAATCGGTAGTAGATACAATACGGAAAACGCGCCACCAAGGCTTCGCGCACGTCACCGTCGACCTGTGGATATCGTTGGGATTGGCTTGAAGCGCGTCGACTACTTTTTGCACTTCGGCAATGAATTCCGCGCCGAGTGCCGCTCGCTTTCGCTCATGCCAAGTAGCCGCTTCGATCAATTCAGCCCTCGCGCGAGGACGAAAAAGCAGCTTTACCATTATGGCTTTAGCTGGCGTAAGGCGTCTGCCTTGACCTGCTCCCAAGGAATGGCTGTATCAGGCTCCGAATCATCATTTGCTACTCGACGCGCGATCTCCTGCCTTTGTGCCTCGGACAACAATGGCGGGTGAGATTCTGAATCGAGTGTGTCCCAAATTTCGTGGACCAAGGCCAGACGTTGCTCACGATTGAGCTGATCTATTCCGAGTGATTTTGCCAGTGGAGTCATTGCATCGTCCTAGCTTGAGTTACATCGGCTTGGCCGTTCCCTCGTTGTCGAGCATCGGTTCGAGTTCCTCGACGAAGTCGCGCACGTCCTTGAACTCGCGATACACGCTGGCGAAACGCACGTAGGCGATCTGGTCGACCTTGCGCAAGTGTTCCATGACCCGTTCGCCGACAAACTGGCTCGGGACTTCGCTGTCGAACTGCGCGTACACATCCCCTTCGACCGCGGTGACGATTCCTTCGATCCGCTCGTCGCTGATGGGCCGCTTGTAGAGGGCCTTCTCCAGCCCGCGCTTGATCTTCTCGCGCTCGAAGGGGACGCGGGTACCGTCCTTCTTGATGACCTTGAGGGCCGCCTCTTCGAGCCGTTCGTAGGTCGTGTAGCGTCGGCCGCACTGCAAGCATTCACGGCGTCGACGAATTGCGAACCCGTCTTCGCAGGCTCGCGAATCGATCACTTTGTCATTGTCGACACGGCAGAATGGGCAGTTCATAGTTCTATTCTACGGCCGGAGCCCGGTTTGCGAAGCTCGATTTGAGGCCAATCACCTGGTAACCGCCTTCGAGCCGTCATGGCAGCGAGCTACTGCTTGGCCGGCTGTGAGGCCGTCAGAGTGACCCATAGCTGGGTCCAAGGGGCGATGCGACCGGCGAGCGTGCCCCCGGCGACGCGTTCCAAGCTCGTCTTGCCTTGAGTTCGTCCGACGATCCGAAAGCTGCCCGCGGCCGCGGCACCCGAGCCAGTCAGCTTCAATTTGACGCTCTTGGCCGAGGCGTCCTTGGGCTTCGAGATGACCTTTTCGGCCTTGAGCCCCACAGGCAAGTCGAGTGCTTCGATCTCAATGTCGTCGGCCAAACCGGGCTGCCGATCGACGGTCACGGTCAGTTCGGCGGGCTTGTCGGGCTTGACGACCCATTCGGTCGTGGCGACCTTGAGCGCGAAATCGGGTTCGGGAAGCTCCAAGAGCAGTAGATACACGTGCCGGCCGCTCCCGTTGCGAAACAGGTCGTCGACCACGATGCGATATTCGCCCTCGACGGCGATATTGACGGCCAACTCGCTATCGCGTTCCTTGGCCGCGTCGTCGTTGTAGGCCAACTCGGTTCCGTCCGCTTTGAGCACGGTCAAGGTGGCGTCGACCGGGTAGCCCCAAGAGCGCGACACGATCCGCGCGGTGACACGCTGTCCTTTGGTGGCCCGAAAGGCGAACACGTCACGATCCTTGGGGCGGTCGACGCAGCCGGAGATGATGGCCGGCAACTCGAGCTGTTGCGGATGATCGAGGTCGTTGGGCTCGCGTTCGACAACGGCCGGCTTGGTCGTCAGCAGCAGCGGCACCGCGGCGGCGATCCGCTCGCCCCAGACGTGTGTTCCTTCGCCCAGCTTGGCAGTGTCCAGGGGGGACGACAGCGCGTCGGCACTCAAATTCCAACCGCGCAACATGACCTGCGTTTTGTTTGATGGCGAGGTGGCCAGCGGCCAGGCGAAGTCGGCGTACCCGGCAGTGGTCAGCGTGAGTCGATAGATAAAGTTGTCGCCGCCGCTGTAGCCCAAATTGGTC
Organism: uncultured Planctomycetaceae bacterium; assembly: GCA_964652155.1. Taxonomy (GTDB): domain Bacteria; phylum Planctomycetota; class Planctomycetia; order Pirellulales; family PNKZ01; genus CAZZBK01. Next base: position 40,663 of record CAZZBK010000033.1, read on the forward strand.
GATGGGGTCGAGGAAAAGCCAAACACCCGCACGATGTACGCGCCTTCACGCGTGGCCGTGAACACGCAGCGCGGGTCGAGTCCGTGATCGTCGTTGTTCTGTTCGACGACATTGCCGCGCGCGTCGACGACTTGCAGCACGGCGTCGAGGGGCGAACCCAACGGCGTTTCGGCATCGAGGTTGGCGACCAGCGTTTGTCCCGCCTTCAGCTCCAGGCGAAAGCAATCGACATCGCCGGCCGGGGTTAGTCGTCCATTCACCGTGCGGCTGGGGCCTTCGATGAGTTGCGCTTTGGCCGGTTCGTTATTGGGCTCTTTCTCTTCCAACTCGGCGAGCGTGCCGACGATAAACGGTCGAAGCGGACTGGCGCCGTCGGCATTCCAGACGCGGAGGAAATGCAGGCCTGCCGGGCAGTCGGCCGCGGCCTTCACAAGCAGCTTGCCCTTTTCCTTGCTCGCCTCGACGCTCAATCGCGGATCGCCGCTCGTGGCGTTCACGGGCCAGCCGCCCGAGTCGCCGCCGAGCGTGACGGTCGCACTTTGGCCTTGTTGCACACCGGCGGGAAAGAGCGTCGACGCCTCAGGCGCAGCCGCCAGGGCTAGCGATACGTCCAGCCAAGCGATCGCCAGCAAGCAACGAAAGATCATACGTTCCACGAACACTCTGAAGTCGACCTCTAGCCCATCAGTTCCTTGATCGGGTTCGGGTCGGTGACGATGTGCGACGGACGTCCCTGTGGCGTGTAATAAATTTTGCCGGGGTCGATGCCCAGCTTGCGATAGATAGTCGAGGCGAAGTTCTCGGGGCTGAGCACATTCTCGCAGGCGGCGTAACCGCGCGGGTCGGTTGCGCCCACGACGATGCCGCCGGGCGTGCCGCACCCGGCGAACAGGACGCTCATGGCACTCGACCCGCGGTCGCGGCCCGCCTCATCGTTGACCTTCGGCGTGCGGCCGAACTCGCCGAGCACGACCACCAGCGTCCGCTCGAGCAGCCCGCGCTGCGCCAGATCGGTCACGAGGGCCGCCAGCGAACGATCGACATCGGGCATGCGTTTGCGGAAGGTGTTGAAGATGTCGGTGTGATGGTCCCAGCCCCCTTCGTTGAGTGTGATGAACGGGACGCCCGACTCGACCAACCGTCGTGCCAGCAGGCAACGTTGGCCAAAGGCGTTGCGGCCGTATTGCTCGCGGACCTTGTCGCTCTCGCGGCCGATATCGAAAGCGGCTTGCGCCTGCGCCGATTCGACCAGTTGATAACCGAGCCGGTAGTGCTCATCGATGCCGGCTACGGGGTCGGCCGCGGCCTTCTCGTTGATCCGCTGCATGCGGTCGACCATCGAGCGCAAGTCACGCCGCCCGAGGAAGCGATCGTCGGTCAGCCCTTCGGGCAGCACGATGTCGCGCACGCGGAAGCCGGTTGAGTCCGGGTTGTCAGGAATCACGAACGGAGCGTACTTGGCGCCGAGAAAATTCGGACCGCCGCTGCGCGAGATGGACGGAATCGAGAAGTAGCCGGGCAGGCCGTGGGGCGCGGTGCGCTCGGCCGCGGTGAACGAGCCCAGGCTGGGATGAAAGCTGACGAAGGCACCGCAGCCGACCGGAATCCGCGGCGGCGCGCCGGTCATCATGTAGTGGTTGCCCG
>CAZZBK010000034.1:0-41530 GCA_964652155.1 uncultured Planctomycetaceae bacterium
CACGATCATGGTCCCCGGCGACATTGCCGCCGTGCAGACTGCGATCGAAACCGGCAAAGCAACCGTCGAACGACTCGGCGGCAAGCTGATCATGGCCGACGTGATCGCGCGTCCACATCCCGACTTGGCCAAGCTACTGCCGAGCTAGTCGGGCATTGTCCTAGCCTTGTCCGGCGCAGCGACCTTGACCGCACTGCGGGCGACCGCACGCGCCACCGTAGTCGTTTGCGCTGCTGCTTGGCTTGCCGAGCGTATGACCTGCCACCACGCTGAACAACTTGCTGAGCTGCGCACTGCCGCAATCCGGGCACTGCGGCTGCTCGTGACTCCCCACGAGCAACTCGAAGTCGCGGCGGCACTCGTCGCAATGGTATTCGTACAAAGGCATGGTTGGTTCTCCTGTGCGGTCGATCTCTTCGCGCCCCGTGACGTCGGGCGTAAGCTGAATCGCGAGGGGCTCGTTACTCGACCATGACAAAGAGGCTCAGCCTTGTCAACCTTTCCTGGCTTGAATCGCGCACAAGCTCGCGAAGTCGATCGCCGCGCGGTTGACGAATTTGGCCTCCCCAGCATCGTGCTCATGGAGAACGCCGGACGCGGCTGCGTAGACAAGCTGATTCAGCTCGGGCTCGCCGGACCCGTCGTCGTCTGTTGTGGACCGGGAAATAATGGCGGCGATGGCTTCGTGATCGCGCGGCATCTCGATCTTCGGCATGTGACGGTCAAGCTCGCGCTGTTCGCGCCGCGCAATCGATACCAAGGGGACGCAGCCGTCAATCTGGCCGTGGTCGAAAAATCGGGCATCGAAGCAGTCGACTTTTCGACCGATTTCACCAACGGAGCGCTCGACACGTTCCTGGGACAGCCCGGCTGCATTGTCGATGCACTGTTGGGCACCGGCTTTTGCGGTGAAGTGCGGCAGCCGCTCGCTCAAGCGATCGATCGGCTCAACGCCGCGCCGGCCCCAAAGATCGCGATCGACTTGCCGAGCGGACTCGATTGCGACACGGGCCTCGCCTCGACGCACACGATCCGGGCCACGCACACGCTGACCTTTGTCGCCATGAAGCGTGGCTTTGGAAATCCGGCCTCGGTGCCCTACACCGGAGAGGTTCACGTGCTCGACATTGGCGCCCCGCGTCGCTTGGTGGACGAGATTGTACAGCGAGCTCGCTGACGGCAACTGCTTTCCGCAGGGTAGAGTCTCGTGCCGCGAGAGGGTACACTGCCGCTCGACACGCCCCTTGCCGCCCACGCTGAAACTATGGCCAAAAAGTCCCGCCCCGCTCATCGCCGTTCACCCTCGAAGCCGGTTCCGGCTTCGCGCCGCAGCAGTCTCATGCTGTCCAAAGGGGGTCAGCCAGGGGAGTGGAAGATCGAACTCTCCGACGACGCGCGTGAGCGGCTCGACGACCTGGCCGAAGTCGAGCAGATCATCGCCGCGGGCGAATTGGAAATCGCGGTCGATGAATTGCGCTGGCTACTTGAGGACTGTAGCGATTTCTTGCCCGCCCATCGTTTGCTCGGCATGCTCGCACTTGAGGCCGAGGATTGGCCACTCGCGCGGGCACACTTCGGCGTCGTGTTCGATTTATGCCGCGCATTGATGCCGTCGGGAGGTCTGAAGGTGACGCTCCCCTACAGCTTGGTCGAGAATCAGGTCGTGCACGAATGCGGTCGCGGCTTGGCTTGGTCGCTGCACCAACTCGGCCTGCATCCGTTGGCACTCGATGTGTTGCGACAAATGCTCACCTGGGACCCCAGCGATCCCGTGAAGGTGGAGAATTGGCAACGCGAGTGGAGCGGCGGCACGTCGAGTTAGCGCGACACCGTGCCGACCCACTCGACTGGGGTCATCCGCTGTTCTTCCTGAGCCAGTCGCCCGAACAACTCGCGGCCCACCGCGGAGAGCAGTTCCTCGCGGGCCTCTTGCCACGTGAGCTTGCCGGCCTCTTCGGCGGTGCATTGAATGAGATGCACCCCGAAACCTGTCTGCACGCTGGAACTAAGCTCGCCGACCTTGAGTTGAAACGCGGCGCGGGAGAACGACTCGACCATCGGACCGCGGCGCGTGATCCAGCCCAGATCGCCTCCCCGTTCACGACTCGGTCCCGACGAGTACTGCTTGACCGCGTCGGCGAATTTGAGCTCCCCGGCCTCAATGCGCCGTCGCACGTCGTCGGCATGTTTCAAGGCAGCCTCGCGCTGTGCGATCGGGGCCGTCTCGGGTACTCGCCAGAGGATATGACTCACGCGCAGGCGCGTGCCGTCGAACTCGCGGAGATGTTCGGCATAGTAGGTCTCGATTTGGCGAACGGTCACTCGGCTCTCAACGTAGCGCGAGTAGCGTTTGTCCCAGTCCGGCTCATGCAGCGCGAATTGTTCGCGATCTAGCCGAGCGATGACCAACGCACGATCGACGAGCACTCGGGCCGTTTCGTCGCGCAGTCGCGCAAGCACCTGGGGGTCGAGCGTTGCCGTCGAGGTTATTTTTTCGATTTGTGCGTCGACCGCCGCGCGCGTGATGAGCGTCGTCTCGCCGACCCGCGCCAGAATGACCTCGGTGGCTGAGACGAGTGGGCAACTCGCCACGAGCAGGACCGAGAACACGAGCGATGGCAGCTTGTCGATCACGGCAGGGGAATATCCTTGAGGTCGAATGGCACCGCCACGCGGAAAATCGAGGTGGGGGTGCGATACACGAGCTTGTAAGCCTTCAGGTCGTCTTGCACGCTGAACAGGTACGCGACGCCGACTTCGTTCGCGGCCTGTCGCGTGGTCTCCAAGCTGCCGTAAGGAAACTTCTCCCCCTTGGCGTTCTCCAGCCAGACTTCGTTGTTGAAGATCCACGTGCGGTGCGACTCGAGTGCTCCGCCGGCATTTTCAAACACCACCTTGATGGCCACCTCCCAGAGGCCGTCGTTTTTGCCGACGTTCTCGAGCACGACGGTCGTCCCTGCATGCCGTTGCTCGACACGCTTCTTGGCCAGCAGGTCGCGGAACTCGAAGGCCTCGACCTGGCCTGGCAGCAGCACGCCGAACTCGCCGCTGAGTCGGACAATTTTCGTCGCCGCGCGCGGTGGCAAGGGAAAGGTCAACGGGACTTCGAGGGCTTTGGCCTGCGGCGTGACATTGAACTCGATCGCGTGTTGGTCGCTCGGCTGGAGCGTTTGGCCCGTGTCGAGCGTGGCGCGCAGCGTGTTGTTCAATTCGAGGATCATGATCGGATGCAGGCGCGGTTCCCAGCTCAAGTCGAGTTCGACTTGCAACTGTCGCGCATCCGGTTCGCGCAGTTCGCGGCGCGACACGACATTGACCGGTTCGATGCGGAACGCCCCGCTGTAGGCGGTCCCCTGCTGTCTCGAACCCCACTGTTCGCTGCGGCTCACGAGTGCGAGCGCTGGCTCGCCGGTATGCGGGTAGGTGGTCAATTTGAGCTGGTCGAGCAGTCGATCGACACCTTGCCAGAACGGAATTTTGTCGAGCGACAGCGTCACGTGCTCGCCGCGCGGCACTTGGCCAAACTCGGCGCGCTGGTCCACCAGGGCGTTGCCGGTTTGCTGTTGGATGAGCGCGAGCACCTCGGCGAGTGGTAGCGCGTCGACTTGCAACGAGAGTCGGCTGGCCTGGACGCTGGCGTCGGCCGCGGCGCGCTCCAAGAGGTTGCGGACCCGATTGAGCCGCAACCGCACCTCGGCCGGGGCGTCGGCATCGAGTTTCGGCAGCAACGGTAGCGCATCATGTCCCAAGCCGACCAGTTGAGCCTCGGCCGCGTCCCGCTTGGCCTTCTGCGGCGACTCGAGCGCGTCGATGAGTGTTTGCACTTGGGCGCGGAGTTGGCCGGTCTCGACCGATTCGAGCGGCGCGAGCAGCAATCCCCCCACGATGAGCCACGGACCGACGATCACGGCGTATTTCTTTCGTTACAGGCGTCACAACTGTCACTACGGGCAATTCTAGGACGCAGCGAGCGCTGCCGCCAGGATTTCTGACATAAAGTTGAAATGATCTCACCAACGCTGAGCGTCTCCATGCTGCGTACCCTGACCGCCTGGCTCATGACACTGGGACTCCTCCTGTCGCCCTTGGAGGCTAACGAGTCGCTGCGCGAATGGCATGGCCTTCAAGAGCCGCCCCCGATCGCCTCGGCGGCGAGATTATTTCACCTGACGGCCATCTCGACGGCGCAGACATTGCAGAAACTGCGCCTCGAGTTGGGCAAGGGATTTGAGGTCGGGGCGACGCGCCGCCATTTCGTCGTCGCGTTGCCCAGCGGACAGAAGGACCAATGGACGAGCCGCTTCGAGGAGATTTACGACGCCTTTTATCTGTACTTCTCGGTGCGCGGCATCAAAATGCGCCCGCCTGCCGAGCCGCTCGTGGTCATCGTGTTTCCGCAACGCGAAGACTTTTTACGCTATGCGCAGCAGGAAGGAACGTCGGTCGGCGCGGGGGTGTTGGGCTATTACTCGCCGCGTACCAATCGGGTCGCGATGTTCGACGCCTCGAAAGGCCAAGCCACCGACCAAAACTGGACGCAGAACAATGACGTCCTGATCCACGAACTCGCGCATCAGATTGCGTTCAACACCGGCGTCCATTCGCGCAGCGGACAAACGCCGCGCTGGGTGTGCGAAGGGCTCGGCACGCTCTTTGAGGCCAAGGGAGTCTGGAAGTCGCGCAGCTTCAGCAAACTCCCCGACCGCTACAATCGCGGGCGGCTCGAAAATTACCGCCGCTTTGCCGCCCAGGAGAAGGGGGGGCTGCTCAGCGAGCTCGTCGGCTCCGATCGGCTCTTTCAGACCGACCCCATCAAGGCCTACGCCTACGCATGGGCGTGGACCTTTTATCTCACCGAGACCCAGCCCAACCGTTACAGCGACTATCTCCAGCTCACCTCGACACAAGCGGCTCAGGGGGGCAACACCGCCAGCGATCGCATGAAAGATTTTTTGAGTGTCTTCGGCAGTCGAGCCGACGTGCTCGAAGCCCGTTTCACGCGATTCATGCAAGCGCTGAAAGACCCCTAACGCGGCCGCGCGGAGCTACAAAGCCGTCTCGACGCAGGCCGACTCGCTTGCGCGACGAGATGTTCCTTCAGCGCAGCGCAACACGAGGCGTGTCACCTCCGGCAGGCAATTCCAACGCAAGGGCGTTTCGCCCGACACGCCTCGACTGACGTGCATCAGCGTCGGCGGCTCATGGAACACCCCGGCGGCATAACGCACGCCGTGTCGACTGGGGCACACCACCGGCCCCACGACCGGAAAGCGAATCTGCCCGCCGTGCGTATGGCCGGCAAGCATCAGATCGAAACCGTGACGTCGAGCCCAGCCGAGTTGGTCCGGCGAGTGCGCCAGCAGAACCCGTAACGGGTCGGTCGACCGAGCAGGACGCTCGCCGCCGTCGGCCACCGGTGCGATCCAGGGTAGCTCGTTGCCGGCCAACCAGAGTTCCTGCTCGTCGAGTGACAGCGTCAGCCAACGTCCGCCGAGGTCGATGAGTCCCGCGGCGATCAAGCGGCGGCGGGTCTCGTGCGCATCGATCCGGATATCGTGGTTGCCCAGCACAAAGTACACCCCATGCCGAGCGCGGAGCCGCGCGAACGTGTCGTCGATCCAGGACCAACACGCGGGCTTCTCGATCAGGTCGCCGCTCAACAGCACCAAATCGGCATCCAATTCGTTGGTCAACTCGACGACCCGGCGAAAATATGCCTGCGGGACGTGCCCCGTCAGGTGCAGGTCCGAGAGGTGAGCGATCGACAGTCCATCGAGGGCCGCGGGCAACCGCGCTAAGGTTAATTCCTTTTCGGACACGTCGAGCAACAACGACTCGTTGAGCGGCAGTCGGGTCAACAGCCGACCGACCGCGGTCTGAGCGGAGTCGACCACGGAGGCGGCGCGCAAGTCGTGTCGTTGTGAGCCGAGCGACTTCAGTGCAGCCGGGGGTCGGCCGAGCAACGCACGACCGAGCCAGCGCGGCACGAACGTGAGCGCGATCAGGGCGCAGAACCCCACGTAGAACAACAGCCCCCAGGGGTAATCGTGCCACGCACCGCGGCGGAGCAACGTCCAGTCGGCATCGCGAGCCAGCCACGCGAGCACCCCCGGAGCGAAGAGCATCGTCGATCGCGAGGCGAGGGTCTGGGCAGCGATGATGGGGCGTGGAATGCCGAGCGCGTGAAAGTGATTGTTGAGCGTATTGAGCAGTGCGACGTGGCCGATCAGGGCCAGCGTGTAGAGCAACGCATCGGCAGCGTTCAAAGACACGGCTCAACTCCGCAAGTCGTCCAAAACTTTTGGGTTTACGAGGCGGCGGCGGGCTTGGGTGTCGGCTCTTGGGCCACTTGTTCGACGGCGGCCAGCAGTTGATCGAGCCGGAACGGTTTGTAAAGCACATGCTTCACACCCGCCTGACGCGCTTTGACGATCGAATGGCCAGGATCGTAGCCGAAGCCGGTCATCAGGGCCATCGGCACCGCGTCGAGCAGCCCCTGCAATTTGCAGAACAGCTCGTAGCCCGACAGGTCGGGCAGCCGGACATCGGCGATGATCACGTCGTAGGCGGCCCCTTCGCCCAGGTTGCGGACCATGCTCAGACATTCGGCACCATCATGGGCTGTCTCGACAACGCAGCCGTAACGTTCGAGCAGGTTATGCGCCGCGACGCGCACCGGCTCGTCGGCGTCGACGACGAGCACCCGCAGCCCGCGCAGGCCCGGCTGATCGACCCCTTGCAGCACTTGCGGCAGCGCCTCGCTGGGAGCCATTTGGTGCCCCACCTCGTGAATCACTTGCTTGATGTCGCGGGCATTGCGGAGGATTCGCTGCAATCGCTCGACCACCTCGGGTTCGTGGCCGATGTAGCGCTCCATGATATTGACCGCGTCGTTGAGAATCTCATCGATCGGCAGCGCCACGGCGCTGTGAATGGCCTCGACATTGGCGACGCAGGTGGCCGCCTTCTGCACGTTAAGCAGTTCGAGCGTGTTGATCGCCTGCGCGACGTGATGGCTGAAGATTTCCAGGAACTGGCGGTCGCTCTCGGTAAACGCGCAAGGCTTGGGACTCTCGACGTTGAATGTGCCGATGACCTCTTCGTGCGAGGTCAACGGCACGGTCAACGAACTCTTGGCGCCACAACAGCCTTCGAGGAACAACGGGTCCTGCGTCGTGTCTTCGCACAGATAACTCTTGGCCGTCGCCGCCACAAAACCCGTCACGCCATTGTCGGTCAGCCCGGGTCGCAATACACGATTGACCGCCTCGGGCTTCATGCCCACCGCCAGCAGCGGCTCGAGTTGCCCCGTCTTCTGGTCAATCAGCCGAATCTCGACCACATCGAACTTGAGCAGATCCTGCGTGAAGTGCAGGATGTTCGACTTGAGCAGCTCGATGCGCTCCTCGACCGTCATGCGCGTGAGGTCCTCGGCCGTCAGGCTCGAGAGTTCCTCGCCGGCCTTGTGGATCGCTTCGAGCTTTTGTTGTTGCAGCACCTCGACCGAGATGTCGTGCACGGTGACAATCAGGTTGCGCGGCGGACCATCGACTTCCATGACCGGCGCGGCATGGATGCGGAAGTAACGATTCGCCGAGGCGCGGAGCATCGTGCTGCTCGGACGTCCGTTGCCCAGTGCCGAGTTGAACGGGCTGAAGTCGGGACCGATGATCTCGGGATTGCCGAGCGCGCCGTAAAAGTCGCTGCCCGATAGCGTGTCGCGCTGCGCGAATTGGCGCAGCCGGGCGTTGGCCCACACGATCGTGTTGTCGCCGTCGATGAGCGCGACGCCGTCGGGCATGCCTTGCAAGATGCGTTCGTTTTGCAACAACCGGCCGACCGAGAGCACTTCTTTGAGGTGTTCGCCCGACACAAACACGCCGGCAAACGCTTCGCGCGAGAGCTTGAGCAGCGCCCGGACCGGATTGCGCATCGAAACGATCTCGAAACGCTCGGCGAGCGACGAGAGCTCCGGTTCATGGCCGGTCTGGCCACTGGAGAGGTACAGCAGTTTTGGCTTGGTCGACACAACTCCGCTCCGCCACCCCAAACGCACATGACTGCGGCGGCGCGACAAGTGACCCCAAACGCTGGCCCCCCGCTCGACAAGGTGGTGTCCCTGGCTGACGGGTGAGCGCCGCGATCACTCACCGCGCACGAACTCATCGAAAGATTATAGGTTTTAACGCCCGGACAAACAACCGAGGGTTTCCGGCCTGTGACGAGAGAAAAACCTGTAACCCAGAATTCATCGGTCACCGCGCGGCGAGAAATTCACCCTGCGCGCTCAGCTTCCCGCCATCGCTACAGTCGCCATAGCCGTGCCATGTTCTATAGCGACTCCGCCCGGAGAGCCGCCAGGCTTCGTCCCCGCGGCTATTGAGGCTCAGATCGTTAATTTAAGCAGGACGACCAGCGGGAGTCCGATCATACCGGCCTCGCGTTGCTCGGCCTGTTAAGCTGATTATCTGAGGTTCAATAAGCGATCGCATCCAACTCGCGTCCTATCGCCAGCTTGAGACGATTCCGCCACGCACGCTCGCTAGAATCGTTACGTCACTTATTGCCAAGCCGCGCGTGGACATCGAGCCCGCCGCGAGTCGATATCGACAGCGGAATCATCGTCTCGGAGGACTCCCGTCGCGGAGTGTGCGAACCATGTGGCGTGCCTTTTTCATGGCCATCGGCATTTGTCTGGCGTTAGGGGGCTTCGAGAGCCTAGTGGTCGAGCGCGCCGTGCTTGCCTCGAAGCCGACGGGCAAAGAGAAGGAGTCGCTGTTTGGCCAGACGTTGCTCGTCAAACCCAAGCGCGAAGTGACCCCGCCCGACTGGATGCCCTGGAGCTTGCTCTCCAGCGGTGCCGTGACGATGCTCTACAGCACGACCTTGCGGGCTGGCGGCGGCGAAAAGAAGTAGACCACTCGACTATTTGCCGCTGCGTAGCGAGTCGAAGTACTTTTTGGCATGCTGGCGATATTCACGCGGTAACGGCTGATTGGCCAGCGGGTCACTTTTGTCACCCGCCACGCTTTGCCACTCTTCCTGAATCGTCTGTTGGACTCGGCCTTTGGCGTTGGGGCCGTCAGCCGTCCCCGACACGAGCGCCGACCCCTGACCGACACGTTGCTTGGCCCGGCTGCTGTAGTTTGCGTCGGGCACGGCTTGCTCAGGGCGAAAGCCTTTGCCCTGTCCGCGACCGATCCCGTCTCCCTGGCCGTTTCCATCTCCTTGAACGTTTCCCTCTCCACGACCCGCGCGTTGGCCGCGTGCTTGGCAATGCGTGCAGCCCTGCCCGAGGCACTCTTTGCAGTGCATCGAGTCCTTGGCTTGGGCAATTTGATCGAGCGCGTCGCTCAGTAGCGGTGCCTCATCGAGCTGCTCGTTCATCTGCGAGAGCTGATCGGCCAGTTGACCGAGTTGCTCAGCGGCCTGTTTGGCCTCACCCTGTCGCAACGACTTGGCCAGTTGACCGAGCGGATTCGCCAGCGACTTGAGATGTTCGTGCTGGGCGATTTTCTGTTCGAGCTTGTCGAGTTGCTGCCGCAATTGCTCGGCCTCGTCTTGGCGACCGGCCTGCTGAGCCTCGGCCAGACGCCGCTCAAGCTCTTGCTTGGCTTGTTGCTGCGCGTCGAGGGCCTGCTGAAGCTTTTGTTGCAACTGCTCCACTTGCCGCGCCAACTGTTCTTGCTGCGCGCGGTCCATTTTGCCGGCGGCGAGTTGCTCGCGCAACGTGTTCAATTCGTGGGCGGCCTGTTTGAGATCCCCTTGCTGCATCGCCTCGATGGCCTTGTCGGCCGGTCCGCGTTGCATGTCCTTGAGCTGTTCGAGTTGTTGCCGCAACTGCTCGGCCCCAGCGGCCCCCTGTCGACGCTGCTCAAGCTCCTTGGCCAGATCGTTGAGCCGGACCAGGGCGTCTTTGCGATCGGCCGACGGTTGGCTCGACATCTCGCGGGCCTCGCGCTCCAATCGGGCGAACAACGCCTCGGCCTCCGTCAGGCCACGCTCCTCGGCCTGTTGCTTGCGCTGCTCAAGTTGTTTGCGCACAGCCTCGGTCGACTTTTTGATCTGCAGTGTCTGTTGGGCGGCGGTTTCGAGAGCACCGGCCAGGCTTGGGCTCACCGCCGGCTGCCAAAGCATAACGAGTCCAATGGCCAGCAATATGGGCATCAAGGGAAGGCAGACCCAACGCCCGAGCCGGATCGGAAACTGTGGGGCGATCTCCAATCGCTCCAGGCGATACACGGCGTCTTGGATCAGCGCCTCTCCGGCGGGACTCTCGCGTTCGGTGCTGGTCAGCGACAAGCTGCTCGAAAGCCGTTCGCGCAAACCGCAGCGGCGATCGATCTCGTAGGCTACATCGAGCGTCGAGCGTCGCGCCAAGTAAGTCCAGGTTACGGCTGCGAGCATGCCCAGCAGCGCGGCCCCACCAGCGAGTTGCTCCCACGGCCCGTCCCCCGCTTGCAGCTTGACAACCACGACCGCGACAGCAAAGAGCGCGCCGGCGGTAAACCAGCACCAACTCAAGCTCCACAAGAGATGCTGAGACAGCAGCCGACGCTGAGCCCGGCGAATTTGCAGATACAGCGTGTCCATGAGCTTGGTCCAGCGAGCAGCGAACGCCCAGTCAAACCGTCCAGCGGTGCTTCCCTCAGTGTACCGCAGAATGTTCGGCAGGTGAAACCGTGTCGCGACAGGGTATAATTGTCAGACCAAGGAAGCGAATGGACGTGGGGACCAAAATCGTTGTTAAGTCCACGGCCTGAGGGCGGTTATCCTGAGGAAGGAAACAATATCATGTCGATCAAACTGACCCCCTCCGCTCCCGTGACGCTCCCCGCTCCCGAGGCTCGCCCAGACGCCTCGATCGTGATCTACGACGGTCAGTGTCGATTTTGCCGCGCCCAGGTCGAACGTCTGCATCGTCTCGACACGCGCGGGACCCTGGCGTTCTTGTCGCTCCACGACCCCGCGGTGATGCGTCGTTGGCCCGACCTCAGCCACGACGACCTCATGCAGCAGATGTATGTCATCGACCCGCAGGGTGGACGACACGCCGGGGCCGAGTCGCTCCGGTACCTGTCGCGGCGGTTGCCACGCTTGCGTTGGTTGTCACCGTTGCTGGGCATCCCTTTTAGCATGCCGCTGTGGCGCTTCCTGTACCGTCACGTTGCCCGGCGGCGATATTGGTTTGGCCGGGTCCAGACCTGCGAGGACGGCGCGTGCTCGCTGCACTGAATCGAGTTCAGCCGATCGACACGATGCGGATGCTCGTTGACGTCAGCTGGGGAATCGCGCTGGCCTACCTGCTAGCCACCACTTGGCTCGTCGAGCCGATGCACGTCGTTGGCTCGTCGATGGCTCCAGCCCTGCGAGGAGCCCATGCCGATGTGACATGCGCGGTCTGCCTGACTCGGTTCAGCATTGGGCTCGACGACCCAGCGAGCGATTTTCGCGCCGCCGTTTGCCCCTGCTGCGGAGACCACGGCCAGCGGTTGGATCAATCGCCCGTCACGGCCGCCGACCGCTTGTTGGTCAACCGTTCGGCGTGGCTAATGCGTCGGCCCACGCGAGGCGAGGTCGTCGCGCTACGACAGCCGCAGCGCTCGAGTAGCTTGGCCGTAAAACGGATCGTGGGATTGCCAGGCGAGTCGATCGAGATTCGTCACGGCGATGTGTTCATTAACGGTCAGCGCTGGCGCAAGACGCTCGCCGAGCAGCAAGCGGTCGCCATTCGCGTGGCCGACTCGACTCATGCGCCGCCGAGCGACATTCCACCGGCCGTGCATTGGGTCTCGTCGAGCATGGCTGGCCAAGAGCGAATGACGCTGTGGGTCGAGGGGCAGCGGCTCACCGATCGGCGGCAGTTCAATGCCGGACCGCTCAGCGATACGCTCGTGGACAACCAGAACCGACCGGTCGTCGGCTCGGCGGCGGTCGTCGATCTGCACTTGGTCATGCGGGTCGTGCTAGATCACACCGGTGCGCGAAAAATCGTGGCCCGGCGAGACGACGCGCGACCGTTCACCTTTGAACTCTCACCCCAGGGGGTGTCGCTTTACGACCCAATCGGCACACTGCTAGCAAGGGCTGATCAAAACGTTGCCTGGGGACGCGCGTGCGAAGTGACCGTGTCGCTCTTCGATGCGCAGTACCTGCTAGCACTCGATGGCCAGACCGTGCTCTCATGGGCCGACGAGCATGAGCCCGACGCGCCAACCACGCAGCGTCCGTTGAGCCTCGAGGGCTCGCAGGAGGATTGGAATGTGAGCCGCTGGGAGTTGTTTCGCGACGGGTATTACAGTGATTGGCCGGGGGCTTGGCCCAGTTGGGGGAGCGGCACCGCGTGCGTGTTAGGCCCGGACGAGTATTTCGTGCTCGGCGACAACAGCCGTGTGTCGATCGACTCGCGCGCGCGGAGTTTTGGCCCCGTCGCGGGAGACCTGCTGCTGGGAAGCGCCATTACGGTTGCTTGGGCCCGGCGAACCGACCGATGACTCGGAACCACTTTTCAAGTTCTCTCGCCTCGGCGAATCCGTTATATTCGCGGACCCACCGTCACCTCTGCCGCGATTCAAGAGCTTATGTCCCCGACCACGAAGCAGCCCGAGACGACCACCCACGAGACGCCGATCAACGAAGGCTTTCGCGAGACCGTCGAGTCGATCGCCATTGCCTTCGTGCTCGCGTTTTTGTTTCGCACCTTCGAGGCCGAGGCGTTCGTTATTCCGACCGGCTCGATGGCGCCGACGCTCATGGGACGCCACTACGACCTCGAGTGCCCGCAGTGCAAATACCCTCTACGGGTCGGCGCGAGCGAAGAGAACGAGGACGAACCGGGCGGCGGCCGGGTGCAGTACATCAAGAAGTGCCTCTGCCCGAACTGCCGTTACGAACTGGACGTGTCCGCGCCCGCGGGGCGCGATGGTCCGTTGCCCCCCTCGTATAACGGCGATCGGATTATCGTCTCGAAGTTCCCTTACGAGTTCAGCGACCCCCAGCGTTGGGACGTGGCCGTGTTTCGCTATCCGGCCACGGCCAAGGTGAATTACATCAAGCGGATTGCTGGCTTGCCGGGCGAGACCGTGCGCATCGAGCGTGGCGATATCGCGGTGCAGCCGCGCGGCGAGCAGCAATTTCAGATGGCGCGCAAACCGCCGCACAAAGTGTTGGCCATGTTGCAGGTCGTCTACGACGAAGATTACCGGCTGCCGTGGCTCGAAGAGCGCGGCTGGCCATCGCGGTGGACCGGCGAAGGGACGCCGGACGGCTTCGAGCGCGTCGACAACCCACACCGCTTCGGCATGAAAGGCGCTCAGGCAATGACCTGGCTGCGCTACCGTCACTGGGTGCCGCAAATCGCCGACTGGACGCATCTCCGCGCGGGTCCGCTGCCGGCGGCCGTTCGACAAGAGGTGGCGCGTCGCGGGCCGATGCTCATCAGCGACTTTTACGATTACAACAGCCGCAGCCCGACCTCGAGCAGCTACGATTACGACCTGGACTATTTGGGCCGCCATTGGGTGGGCGACTTGGCACTGGAATGCGAACTGCACGTCGACGGCACGCAGGGGGACGTCACGCTCGAACTGGTCGAGGGGGGACGCGCCCATCAGTGCATGTTCAATCTCGAAACCGGCGCGGCGACCTTGCGCATCGCCGGGCTCGATGACTTCAAACCGCAGGCAAATACCGCAGTGCGTGGCAAGGGGATCCACCGCGTCCGCTTCGCCAACGTCGACGATCAACTGCTGCTCTGGGTCGACGACAAGCTCGTGCACTTTTCGGCTCCCACCAGCTTCGGGCCGTTGCCGTTCTCCGCTCCGCAGCGGATCGAAGGCAACCATGATGGCGATTGGTCGCCGGCAAGCGTGGGAGCGCGAGGCGCGGACGTGAAGGTCGATCACCTGCGCGTGTTGCGCGATGTGTACTATGTAGCCAACGAAGGTGAGGGGCGCGCCGTCGCCGAGTCGAACGAGCCTGGCGCGGTGCCCGCCTATTTCACCGGCGGTGAGTTTCCCTTGCCGTACAACTCGGTCAAATTCGAGCTACATGAGGATGAATTTCTCGTGCTGGGGGACAACAGTCCCAAGAGCAAGGATAGTCGTTTGTGGCATGCCCGAGACGAGCTGAACCGCCGCGAGTATTTCGTCAAGCGCGATTTGCTCATCGGCAAGGCGATGTTTGTCTACTGGCCGCATGGCTGGGCACCCGACTGGGCCTTCGAGATCAATCGTTTCGGGCTGCGCCTGCGGCTCCCGTTCTATCCAAATTTTCGTCGGATGAAATTTATTCACTGAGTGATCGTCGTCCGAAAAGGGGTCAGCTATCGTTGCCGGAACGGCCCAAAGGGTGCTTCGCACAACGGTACCTGACCCCTTTTCGGGACGCGCGACATGCGATCGACATGGAGGTTGATGCGTATGAATATGCTAAGCGTGGAAGGCCTGGTCAAAATCTATGGACGTCGGCGGGTCGTCGACGGCGTCAGTTTCGAGGTCGAGCCGGGACAAATCGTCGGCTTGCTGGGGCCCAACGGCGCGGGCAAGACGACCAGCTTCCGCATTGCCTGCGGCATGATCGCCCCCAATGCCGGTCGCGTGTTTCTGCAAGGGGTCGACGTCACCGATTGGCCCATGTATCAACGAGCCCGCGACGGCGGCATGGGCTATTTGGCCCAAGAGTCGAGCGTGTTTCGCAAGCTGTCGGTCGAGAACAATCTGCTCGGCATGATGGAAATGCTCGGCTTCGACAGCCGCACGCGCAAACGCCGCTGCGATGAACTGCTCGAGCAGTTCAATATCACGAAGCTGCGAAAATCGTTGGCCTTGTCCCTCTCCGGCGGCGAACGACGCCGACTGGAAATCGCCCGCTGCTTGGTCTCCGAACCGAAATTGATTCTGCTCGACGAGCCGTTCACGGGCATCGACCCGGTGACGATTGCCAGCATTCAGGACATCATTCGCGGGCTGCGCGACGCGGGTATTTCGATCCTGATTACCGACCACCAAGTGCGCGAGACGCTGCAAATCACGGATCGCAGCTATGTCATTCGGGCCGGTCAGGTGTTGTGTCACGGCAAGCCATCGGAGGTGATCAACAATCCCGAGGCGCGCAAGTATTACTTCGGCGAAGGGCTCGATTTCGGCTGGGGCGCGGATCAGGCCGCATAATTGCCGTTGCGACAGCACGAGTGCCCTGCCCGAAATTCACGAGCGCGACAGCTTCGCGAGCAATCGTTGCCGCACATAGCTGCGCAGGAACAGGTAGCCGACGGCGACGATGGCCAGCAAGGGCAAGACGATCGTCCAGTTGGCGTTCTTGGCCACCTCCTGCGCCACGGGCTGCACGACCTTCTCGGCCACGGCGCTCGTCAGTTGCACGGTGCCATCGATGAAGGGCTGTGGATCGGCGAGAAACGCGGCCAGAGCGGCAGTGACGGCCAATCCACGCTTGTTACGCCAGATGAATTCCATGCCTGCATCGCCGTATTGCCTCACGACGGTCAGCAACTCATCGGTCCGGCCGATCTGCTGGAGCGTGCCGTCTTCGGCGAGGATGGCGAGTCGGCGACCATTTTGGGGCGAGACGGTCTTCAATGCCTGGGCGGCCGAAGAGCCGAGCGACTCGATAAGCGGCTCGGCAATCTCGCCCTGCTTGATGAGCGCTTCGGCTGCGTCGTCACCGTACTTCGCGGCGATCGACAGCCGGCTGGGCTTGGCGACCACCCACGCCGCGTCGTCGCCGTAGCGCGACAAGAGCCGCACGGCTTGCACGCCTTGCACGCCCGCATCGTCGACGAGTTGCAGCGCTCGGGGTCCGACTCGCTTGACGGCCGCGAGACCGTCGTCGCCGTACTTCAAGGCGAGCGCCTCGATTTTCTGGCTCATCGTTTCGAGCCCCTGCTCGGAAACTTCCTGGCCAAACTTCCGCAGCACCGTCTCGATGGTCTCTTTGAGCGCCGCGCCGCTCACGCCGGCCAGCGTCTCCGCGGCGAGCGCCAGCAGCAGGCAACTCGTTAACAACAGTCGGCTTGGCATGAGCGTTGCTCGCTGGATTGGCTTCATAAATGATTGCATGACTCGCTTCCTCTAGCCGGTCCCTTGGGGGGACCGGTTCACACACCGATGCAATGGTCTTGTTCGTTGCCACTAGTTGGCCTGAAGCAATTCGAGCACGGCCGACGACCGGACCGCGGCGCGTTGTCGAGCCACGTCGCGCAATCGTGTCCGCAGGCCTTGCACATCGGTCGAGCCCTCAATGACCAGACGGCGGATTTCATCCAATCGACCGTCGATCACCGCCGCGAGGCTCCCTTTCGGGTCGGCGTACCAATCCCAAATCCACGAGACAATCTGATCGACGATCACGCCCACGACGACTCCAACGCCCAAGGTCATCCAACTCGACGCGCCGCCGGCCCCCAAAATACCCGCCGACACTCCCAGCCGGACGGCCACTTGCGTGAGCACCTCGCCGGCGATCAGGGACGCGAGTTCGGTGGCGATTTCGGGGCGCAACTGGCTGTTCGTGTTCTGCACGATCTGGGCGAAGAGGTGTTCGTAGTGCTCGCGGATTTGCGCCTCGTCGTAGTGCGAGAGCGCGAAAGCTGACGGAAAGTCGGCCGCGTCGGCGCGCAGTTTAACGAGCATTTGCGCATCGATGCTCCGCAGCTCGGCCAAATAGCCGGCGATGGCTTGCTGGAGCGCTCGCTCAAAATCGGCCGCCGAGAAAATGCGCGCATCGAATTGCTGGCGAAGAAACGTCTCGTGACGGCCTCCGCGGGTGAACGGCACGTAGTCGGCCATCAATCGCCATTTGCTCCCCCAGCCCAGGGCGTCTTGCGCGAAGGCGCGTGTGTTGCGCTTCGCGGCGTCAAAGAACCGCACGACGCCGCGCAGTTGTTCGTCGAGCGCCCGCTCGCTGGCGTCGTCGGCCCATTGCAGATGCGGCGCGGCAAGTTCGGCTGCCGAAGGAACCGCAGTTGCCGTGTCCTGAGACGCTGCGGGCATCGGAGCCCAGTATTGCTCGACCCGATCGCGAAACAGCATCCCGGCTAGGACGCCGACCGCCGCCAGGAACACGAGCCACGTCGAGGGTGAGTTGCGGGTGTTGCTCATCACGGGTGGACACCGTCACCGGGCGAAGAACCGTTGATCGATTTGCTGCTTGCCGACGCGCAGATAGTGTAATACTAGCTCATGATGCAATTGGCGATAGTCGATTTGCCCCGTGATGAGCCGCTGGTGCAGCTCGCCGAAGAGCTGTAAGTATTTCTCCCGCCGAGAGATAACCTCGGCACTCACACCGGCGCGGCGTTGCTCGGCGACACTCAGAGCCGATAGGGCGTCGACCGCCTCGTTAAACTGTCCACTGGCGCCGAATGCGACTTGATCGAGCGCGTCGATCAGGGCCGACGCTTTTGCGGCCGCGACCAAATCGAGTTCATCGCTCACGTCGGCGGCGCGGGCCAGCGCCGCAGCCAGCAGGGGATTCGACTTCGAGGCCTCGGCCAGCTTGAGCTTCAAATCCTGGGCCGCGTCGGGCGCGACGTCGAGTGGCGCGACTCGCATCTGTTGGGCGAAGTAATCGAAGATCCCCTCCTCGACCTCGCGGCGCGAGTCGTACAGTGGCTCGTTGCGACCGACGACCTGGAGCACCGGCGAGAACAACGCTCCGGTTGGCGAGACAAAGTCGTCTCCCAACGACATGCCAAAACGCTTGACGTTGTCGGCCGTCAGCCCCGGGGCGAATTGCTCGTGGATCGGAAAGAAATCGTGCCGCGGCTTTGTGGTCTGCAACGCGCACAAATAGAGCAGCCCGGCACAATAGGTCTGCACCTTTTGTCCACGCAAGGGTTGTCCGCGCAGCGCGTCGACCCGCGCGGTGCGAAAATTCAGATCGAACTCGATGGGGTTGCCGATCGTGTCGCGGGCCGCCGCGCCGATCGCCTGCGCCACAGTCGCGTCCGGATGGCGCAAGAACGTGTAGCTCAACGTGCGGAGCAAGAACGCATCCACGTTCGTGGCCGGCATCGTCCGGCCGCGTTCAGGCAGGTCGACAATCACCATCCGTTTCGAGCCATCGTTGAGCGTCTCTTCGGCGACAACGCCGACGTGGGTGTAGAGCCCCGGCGCCAAATCGGTGAACAGGTTGAACGGCGACGGATTGCGCATCAGCAGCCAGTCGCCGCTCTGCACCTCGAAGAGGCCAACGCGATACGCGTGGTCGGCGAGGCCGAGCGTGGCGACCTTGCCCAACCACGCGGTGATGGTGTCGTAACGGTCGAGATAGTCGGCCGGCACCTGAGCACGCGGAATTTGTTGCAGCCGGGCGAGCAAGGGCTTGGCGTGAATGGCTGGCAGCGGCACGTCCGGTCCGCTGCCGGGTCGAGCCTCTTGCGGCAGGCCAATCGCGCGGAGCGTCTCGGCTGTTTGAATGACCAGTTCCGGAACGAGCCGCGGATTCTCGACGAACTCGGCCAGGTCGCCGATGGTCGCCGTCGCGCCGCTCGCGGCGATCAATTTGAGCACGCTCGAGTGCAGCCGCTCGAGGGCCGGTTCGCGCATCGGCACGCCAATCGGCGGCGCGTCGTCGAACAGGTAATCGATCACCCCCTCGGCCCCGATCGATGTGTTGTGCTTGCTCAACACTTCGACGAGCCGCTGCCGTTGACTGGTCGAGCGGGCCTGGTGACCAACGACCGTCCGGAGCGTGTCGGCCGTTTGCAACCGGACCCGACCGCTCAAATCGAGCGCGGCGGTCGAGATGCCGAGGTAGTGGCGAATTTCGTCCCGCGAGCGGGGCTGCTCGCGTCGCGCGGCAAACTCGCCGCGGACCGCGAAGATTTGTGCCACGAGGCGATCGACGCGCTGCTGCGTGAGTAACAACCGTTCGACGACGCTGAGCGTCGCATCGAGCCGGAGTTGCGGCTTGACGCGGCCCAACTCGGCGGCGGCGCGATCGACCGACTGCGCCAGGCGCTCGAATGCGCGCTGCGTGTCGACGGTGCATTGCTCAGCGCTGCGCGGGGCCAACAGCTCCAACTCGGCGAGCGCGGGGAGCAGCTCGTCACTCGGCGCGGCCGTGACGCCCACGCTCCAGGCCCAGACCAGTACGAAAGAGGCGATCGATCGCATCACAAATTCACGGTCAGCACGTAGAACAAGGCAAAGGCCACGATCATCGCAAATGCGCAGCGGGTTCCGAACCACCAGGCCTTCGACAAGATGGAATCCAACACCTCATAACGCGACGCCGCGTACACGAGGCTGATCGCCACCACAAGCGGCACGCTGTACAACAGGTCGTTGATGCGCGTGGCGAACAGAACGGTACTGAGTAACGCGGGGAGCATGGGTGGATCGTCAATTGAGCGAGAGGATCAAGTCTCTGGGAGCAGGGGCAAACTAGGCGGGCTTTTCGGTGGCGGAGGGAGTTGGTGGCCCGCGCCGCCAGCGGATGCCGTAGGCGGGGCCGCCCCAGGCGTCGAAGATTGCCAGCAGGTTCAATAGTCCGGCGATCATCGTATAGGTGGTGCCGAGTTCAAAGAACCGGGGCAAGCGACGATGCAGGGCATCGAGTTCGTCGGGGTTGTCGGTGGCGCGCGGCTCGTTGGGGCCGTACACAAATGGTGGCGTCATGAACCAATCGGCCCATGTCGACTTTCCCTCTTGTAGTCGTTCGAGCGCGGCGCGGCGCGAGTCGTTGGTGGGAAAGCGTCGTGCCTGGATCAAAGCGGGCAGGGCAGCAACGCCCGTCACGACTTGGCAGAGGTAGGGGAGTCGCTGATCGCCAGGACGCCAGGACGCGTACACGACTCGCCCTTCGCCCAAGTACAGACCGTAGAAGAACGTGCCCAGGATGCAGATCGAGTAGATCAGTGCCTTATGACGGCGCCCCTGGTACCAATGCCCCAGGCCGGGGATGAGCCACGCCAGCAGCGCGGCGAACCACGGATCTTTCAAGAACAGGGGTTCCTCGGCGGGCTCTTTCGACGGCGATGCGGACACTCCCACGGCAATCCACTCCAGACACGATCGTGACGGTACGCCACTGATTTTACGTACCGGCGCACCGTGGGCCTAGTGGAGTATTGCTGAATTCGTGGGGTGATTAGAGCTTGGGGACCTTGATGCCGCGGGCGATGTTGACATCCCACCAATCTTCACGCAGTTCGACGCCGACACCCCGATTGAGCTCCCATTGGGCTCGCGCCTCGTAGGGGGTTCCCTTGTGCTCGACCATCACTTGCTTGAGGATCTCGGTGGCTTGTTCGAGCCGGGCCTTCTGCGATTCGAACTTGGGGTCTTCGATCAACTGCTTGCGAGTGAACAGCTCCCAACGCATGGTTGGCCGCTTGGGACCGTGAACGTTCTTGATCGGCAACGGGTTCTGCGAGAACGCGTCGAGATACAACCCCAACTGCCACAAGCGGACTTGGTAGAGCATCAGTTGGGCCACGATGATGTCGTAGTTGGCACGCCAACGAGGACTGGCCTCAACGTCGCGCAACTCACGAGCCTTGAGCAACGCTCCCTCGGCTTCGTTCATGTAGGTGATCAGCCGTTGGCAGTTGAGCATCTCCTCTTTCGCCTCTTTGACGAAATCCGGATGCTTGATCGCGTAGTGATGGCGCACTTCAACCCGGGAACCAGGCTGCTGATTCTTTTTGTCATACGGGTTGAGATCGAGAATGATCTTCCAAATCAGCCGACGCAGGTCGCTATTGTCGCGCTCGGCGGCATAGTCGGCGCGCGACGACAGGTCGGGCAAGTAGGGGCGCATCGCCTCGAGCGCGTATTTGCGATTGTCGCGCCCCGCGAGATTGGCCTCGGGGCTGGGCAACTGGAAGAACACGCCACCGGTCTGCCGCGCCATCCGCGTTTGTTCATAGGGACCAAAGCCGCTGCCGTGAGCGTCCCAACGACGATGCAAACCGTCAATCTGCAATTGCTCGGGGAACGGGGTCTCGGGACCACGCTCGATCTCAAGCCAGAACGGCACGCCGGTCGCCGGGTCTTCCCAACGCATACGGGCATACGGGTAGCCAAACACCGCCTCGCGTCCCAAGAAGTACAACGGGCAGCGACTCGATTTGGCCAGCGCGATCGTGCTCTCCAGGTATTGGACATTGGTGATCGGGTCGCCACTCTCGTCGGTCACGCAAATGAGCACCGTCTGACGTTGACCGGCAAACTGACGGTGTGAGGTGATGGCGTATTCGATCGCCTGGCACATGTTTTCGACGCCCGACTCATCCTCGGGGACCTCGTCGATCGCCGCGCGAATTTTCTCCAGATCGGCCGTGGGTTGCTTGGTGTGGGTGCCCCACTCCTTGCCATAGCTGCACACGCTGGTAAATAGCGAATCACCCTTGGCGGTCGCGGCAATACCCAACTCGGCGTACACGCGGTCGACCCGCTCGCGAATTTCATCACGATCGTCTTTCATCGATCCGCTGCGGTCGAACATCCAGATCACGAGGACTTTGCCCTTGGCGAGCCGGTTGAGAATTTCTTGCGTGACGCGATCCATGGCCTCCTGGTAGCTGTCGGAGACAGCCTGTGCTTCGCCAAGCGTCCCTTCAGGCAGTTCAGTGCTCAGCACATTGCCGTTGGCCTTGAAAACGTTCACCTCGCCGACGTCGACCTTCACGGCCGTGGGCGCTTCGCTGTTGGTCGGTTGTACGGCCATCTGGGGTTGGGCGAGCGTATTGGCCGCAGCCCCCATCGCGCCCGCGTTGGCCGACACGGCGGTCGAGACGAGCGCCAAGTCCTTTGATGGCTTGATCTCTTCGTCGAGCTTTTGATCGATGACTTCTTGCGGACGCTCTTCGACCGACGAAACGATCTCTTGCTTGACCGTCTTGTCGACCATGGGCAAGACCCACAAGCCCATCACAATGAGCACGCTCATGTGAACGAGCAGCGAACTCATCGTGGCCGTGCCCAAGTAGATGTACGAGCGTGGGATATGGAAGCCCGACCCGCCGGCTTCGCCTTCGGCTTGACCTTCGGTGCTCTCGGCAGGCTCAGCAGCCAAGTCGAGTGACGCAGTGGCCGTGGTGGTGCCCGAGGGGATGGATGTTGCGGTGGACGGTTGGGCCGCGGCAACGGGCAGTGCTTTGGCGGTCGCAGCCACGGGCTTAGCAGCCGCGACGGCCGCTGGTTTCGTCGCCGCCGCTTGAGGCGCGGCCGGAGTGGCGCTCACGGGCTTGGCAGCCGCAGCAGCTTGCGATTTGGATACGTCCTGACTCACGTTCAGCTCCTAAATTCGAGCCGTCTCGATCGATGCACGATGGACACCTCACCCACGACGCTTTTGTTCAGATTATGAGCGATCCTCATAGTGGGTCAACTCTTGTTCCGACAAAATCTTACGGCCGCCCAGCGAGTTGGGGACCGCAGTGGTCTGCCCCTAAGATCGGCCCACGAGGGGACAGTTATTCCCCGTCCGTCACAAACCACCCGATTGGGGAAGTCCCTCGCGTATCGGTTCGCTCAGTCGGACGGAAACGGGATCGGCTCGCCGTTGAGTTCGCTGAGGGCGTTTCGGGCGGCCCGCTGCTCGGCCTCTTTCTTGTTGCGTCCCCAGGCCGGCTGGTACTGATTACGCCCCACCACCGCCGCGATCTTGAAGCACTTGCTGTGGTCGGGTCCCTTCTCGTCGAGCAACTGATAGGTGGGAGTCGTATTGAACTCACGCTGCGCGAGGTGTTGCAGCAACGATTTGAAGTTCGTGCCATGCTCGCCGTCGACAGCCCGCTCGATCTCGGGACCCAAATGGGTCTCGATAAACGCATGTGCCGCGGCAAAACCACCGTCCAAATAAATAGCCGCCACGAGCGACTCGAACACGTCGGCCAACAAGGATGGCGGCACGTTGGGGCTCGTCGTCATCCCCTTGCCCAGCACCAAAAACGCCTCCAATCCGAGCCGTTCGCTGATCAGAGCACAGGTCTGCCGACTGACCACAATCGACTTGATTCGGGTCAGGTCTCCCTCGAGATACTCAGGAAAGCGGTGGTAGAGCAACTCGCAGATCACGCCTCCCATCACCGCATCGCCAAGGAACTCGAGCCGCTCGTTCGAGGCGAGCCGGTGCAGCGCGCCGCTGGCATGGGTCAGCGCCGAGCGCAGCAGATGACGATTGCGAAACGTGTAGCCGATACGCAGTTCACAGCCGTCGAGCTTGGCAAGAATTTCCGGGGTCTGATCTGACCCGACGGTAGCACCCATGCAGTATGGTCTCTTTTTGACCCCGAGAGGCGAGGCGTAATACGATGTAACTTATTACCCCTAAATTAATTAGCAATGGCGAAATTGTCAAACCGAAGGGGCAACCCCAGTTCGCGCACCCCCCTCTAGATTGGCCCTTGGCTCTTTTTCCTGCAAGATGCCCCTGCTCGCTGGCAACTCTTCGCCAGTGAACCAAACAGGCGTCGGCACCGTAGAAGCCTTCGGCGATAACTATTTACACGGGGGTCGCATCAGCGGTTTAATGCCCCGTGATTGATCGATGAGCATTCGACGGTCGAGATCGCCTGACCTTACAACTTTGCGAGGAGTAACGACCATGAAGCGAGCACAAGACCCCCTGTGGCGCATGGCGAGCGGTATCGCCGTGGCACTGGGACTGATTGTTGGCGGTGTGTTTTTTCTGACACCGTCGACCTCCACGACGATTGTCACTGAGGCCCGCGCTGCCCAGCCTTCGGCGGCGGGTAACGAAGCGGCCCGCGGTTTGTCGCATGCCTTTCGGGCCGCCAGCGAGGCCATTGTGCCGGCGGTCGTAACGATCGAGACCCGCAGCAAGCCCCGTGCCGCACCCGAGCGCAAAGGGGGCAAGCCGCAGGCAAATCCGTTCAAGGGGACTCCGTTCGAGGATTTCTTCAACGACAACGACCCGCGGCTGCGTGAATTTGGCGGCTCACGTCCGCGCCGCGAGGGGACCGGCTCCGGCGTGATCGTTGACAAAAGCGGCATCATCCTCACCAACAATCACGTCGTCGAAGGGGCCGACGAGGTGATCGTCCGCTTGGCCGACGGTCGCGAGTTCACCGCCGCCGATATCAAGACCGACCCGCAAACCGACCTCGCCGTGCTCCGTATCCCAGGGGCGGGCACGCTCCCCGCCGCGATCATGGGCGACAGCGACAAGCTTGCCACCGGCGATTGGGTGATCGCCGTCGGCAATCCCTTTGGCCTCGACCTGACGGTCAGCGCCGGCATTATCAGCGGCAAGGGACGCGAGCTTGGCGCGGGGCAGCGCACCCGATTCTTGCAGACCGACGCCGCCATTAACCCCGGCAACTCGGGTGGCCCGCTCGTCGACCTGGATGGCGCGGTGATTGGTATCAACACCGCCATCGCCTCCAATAGCGGCGGTTATCAGGGAATCGGCTTTGCCATCCCAATCAATCTCGCCAAGTGGGTCATGGGACAACTCATCGACACAGGCAGCGTCCGCCGCGCGTACCTGGGGATTGGCATCGAGGAGATCAATCAGGATTTGGCCGATCAGTTGGGGGTCAAGCGAGGCCAAGGGGTGCTCGTGAGCGAAGTGCACCCGGACACCCCGGCGGCCGCGGCCGGCTTGCGTAGCCGCGATGTCATCACGACATTTGCCGGTACGTCGGTCCGCACGCCTCGCGATTTACAAGAGGTCGTCGAGCGCTGCCCGATCGACTCGAAGCAACAGGTCAACGTGCTGCGCGACGGCAAGGCGCTGCTGGTCGAAGTGCTGATGAAGGGGTTGCCCGACAGCTTCGGTCGTGTCGCCCGCCGCAACAACAGCTCGGCCCAAGAGGACCTGAGCAACCAGGGCTACAGCGACAAGACCTGGGGCCTCGAGGTCACGAACATGACCACCAAGGAGGCCGAGCAGTTGGGCTTCAGCAAGTACCAAGGGGTGCTGGTCTCCGACGTCGAGGCCGATAGCCCCGCGGCAGAAGCGGGCCTACGCACAGGCATGCTGGTGATGGAAGTCGACAAGCAGCCGGTCGAGAACATCGAGCAATTCCGGGCCGCGATCTCCAAGCTCGACAAAGCAGACCGACTGTTGCTGCTCGTGCGCACCGACTCGGGCAACCGCTTCGTGGTGCTCAAAAAGTGACCGCGACCATTCTGGTCAGTTGAGTTCATCGAGCCCGGCGTTGCCCCTGTGCGGCGCCGGGCTCTTTATTTGTCTCGCCCGAGCTGCTTAGCGCCGACTAACACCGCACGCGGTCTCTCGTTATCATAGGTCGATCGAGTATTGATCCTCCGGCTTTGACGACCCACGATGACGCTGCATTACGATTTACTGCTGCCGCAACGAATCGTGTTTGGCTGGGGTCGGCGCACCGAATTGCCAACACTGGCCGCCGAGTTGGGACGCCGAGCGTGGCTGGTCGCCGGGTCGCGAACCCTCGAGCGCAACGGCACGCTCGCCCGGCTGCAACAGTCGCTCCACGAGCAAGGTATCGCCGCGGAGGTCGTCGCTCAGATCACGCATGAGCCCGAGGTGGCCGATGTCGACACGCTCGTCGAGCAGTGCCGCTCACGCGGCGTCGCCGAGGGAGACTGCTTCATCGCCATCGGCGGCGGCTCGGCCATCGACCTGGCCAAGGCCGCCTCGGCGCTGCTCACTCAAGGGGAGCGTGCCTCGGTCCGCGATTACCTGGAAGGGGTCGGCCGGGGCTGGACCATCGAGCGCGATCCGCTACCGTTGCTGGCCATGCCCACCACCGGCGGCACGGGCACCGAGGCGACCAAGAACGCGGTCATTTCGAGCTACGATCCGCCGTTCAAGAAAAGCATCCGCTCGCCCAAAATGGTGCCGCGCGTTGTGCTCGTCGATCCCGAGTTGAGCGTGTCGGTGCCGGCGACCACGACTGCCTACACGGGCCTGGACGCGATCACGCAGTTGATTGAGAGTTACCTGTGCCGCTCAGCAAAGCCGGTGCCACAAGCGCTCGCGGTCGATGGTCTGCGCCGCGCCTTGCCCAGCGTGGTCGAGGCGGTACGCAACGGCGGCTCGCGCACCGCCCGCGAGGCGCTGGCCCACGCCGCCTTGCTGAGCGGTATCGCGCTGGCCAACTCGGGGTTGGGACTCGCCCACGGCGTGGCCGCCGCGCTGGGGAGCGTGTGCCGCGTGCCGCACGGGTTGGCGTGCGCGGTCATGTTGCCCGTCGCGCTCGACGTGAACCGTGACGTGTGCCTGCCGCAGCTCGCGCAGCTGGCGCGCGACACGCTCGGTTTGCCCCCGATGAGCGACGCCGAGGCCGCCGAACAGTTCATCGCGCGCATTCGTGCATTGTGCCAAGAGTTGAGCATTCCCAACAACTTGGCCGCGCTCGGCGTGCAGCGCGGGCAACTCGACGCGCTGGTCGTCGGGTCGCGCGGCAACAGCATGAACGGCAATCCTCGTCAACTGACCGATCCCGAACTGCACGCCCTGCTGGAGACGCTGCTGTGATCCTGGTCGCGGGACTCTCGCCCGCTTGGCAGCAAACGTTGCGTTTCGAGGCTTTGCGGCTCGGCGAGGTGAATCGGGCCGTCGAAGCCTGTTGGAGCGCGTCGGGCAAAGTGCTCAACGTGGGGATCGCGCTCGCCCATCTGCAAGTTCCGTCGCATACGCTGAGCATCGTCGGCGGCTGGGCACGCGAGCCGATCGAGGCCGAGTTCCGCGCGGCTCACGCGAGCGCCACGTGGATTACGACCGCCGCGCCGACCCGCGTTTGCACGACGGTGCTTGACGCGGCGACGCGCCAGACGACCGAGTTGGTGCAGAACGCGCCCCCCGTCACCGCCGCCGAGTTGCAAGCGTTTTGCGACGCGTTCGCGCGGTTGGCTCCGCAGGCCCAGTGCGTCGTCATCACCGGCTCGATGCCCGCTCGCACGCCACCCACGTTCTGGCACGACCTGTTGCGCGACGTGCATGTGCCCGTGGTGCTCGACATTCGAGGGCCTGAATTGCTGGCCATGCTCCCCTTGCACCCGGCGGTCATCAAGCCGAACCGCGAAGAGTTGGCGCAGACCGTCGGCCGACCGCTCGATGACGACGCGGTGCTCGGCGAGGCGATCTGGCTCATGCAATCGCGCGGCGCGAAGTCGGTCGTCGTCACGCAAGGGAGCAAAGCCTTGTGGGTCGGCGAAGCGGATCGCGTGGGGCGACTGGAGCCGCCGCGCGTCGAGCAGGTCATCAACCCCATCGGCTGCGGCGACTGCTTGACGGCCGGGCTCGCCTGGGGCTTGCATGAAGGGCAGAGCCTGCTCGACGCGGTGAAGCTGGGCATGGCCTGCGCGGCACAGAACGTCGCGCAACTCTTGCCCGGCCGGCTTGACGCCCCCGCCGCGCGAACGTTGGCCGCAAGCATCGCGCCCCTTCCCGCCAACAGGTGAGTCTGAAGACTGCAATGCCGCTTCACCCCTCTCCCTTCGGGAGACGATGGCGAACGAAGTGAGCCAGGTGAGGGAGGATACGCAGCGATATTTCGCTTCGCTGTCCCCTCAGCCGCCCTTCGGGCACCGTCTCCCAAAGGGAGAAGGGTATCTGGACATCCGCCTGCCCGATGAGCCGGGCAAATTCCCTTGCGGCCGTCGATGCTTT
This sequence comes from uncultured Planctomycetaceae bacterium, assembly GCA_964652155.1. Lineage (GTDB taxonomy): Bacteria > Planctomycetota > Planctomycetia > Pirellulales > PNKZ01 > CAZZBK01. The sequence continues at coordinate 27,592 of CAZZBK010000034.1, forward strand.
ACACTGTCGGGCTCCCCCCATCCTGAAAGGACACGCATGAGCGACTTGTGCCCCATCGCCGCCGAGACTTGGACACTGCTCGAACAACCCAGCACCGCAACGCTCACCACGCAGTTGGCCAAACGCGGCCTGTGGAACGTGTTCATCACCGGGGCCCGCGCACTGGCTCCGCACTTGCGGATGGTCGGGCAAGCGTTCACGCTCCGCTACATTCCCGCCCGTGAGGATATTGACCACAGCCTGGCGGTCGACAACCTGACCGATGCCCAGCGCGTGGCCATCGAGCGGATCGGACCGCGTGACGTGCTGGTGATTGACGCCCGGGGCGAAGAGCGCTCGGGCACGATGGGCGCGATCCTCGCGACGCGGATCAAGGTGCGTGGCGGCGTGGGCATTGTGACCGACGGCTGCTTTCGCGATTGGCCCGAGATTGCCACGGCCGGCATCGCAGCCTACGCCCAGTCGCCCCACGCGGCGATGAACAAAACCGTTCATCATCCGGCCGACTTCCAACTCCCCGTCGGCTGCGGTGGCGTCGCGGTCTACCCGGGCGATATCCTGGTCGGCGATGCCGAAGGGGTCGTCGTGATCCCGCGACACCTGGCCGATGAAGTGGCCCGCGACGCAGTCGAGCAGGAACTGAAAGAGCTGTTCATCATCGAGAAGATCCAGCAAGGCGCGAGCCTTGTGGGAACGTATCCCGCCGACGACAAGACCAATCAAGAGTACGCGGCCTGGAAGGCAAAGCGGACGTAGCGCGGCTACTTTTTCGGAGCGAGCTTGTCGAGCTCGCGCTTGATCCAGCCTTCAAGTTCTTCCCAATCGACCGGTGGGAGATTCGAGAGGTCGGGGCGCAGTTTCATCGCCCCTTTGACGTACACGTGCACAATGTCGTGTGGCGTCTTGTCGGTGTTCCAGTTCAGCAAAATGCGAATGCACTTGGGGAGCGAGCCGGGGACGCTGATCTCGTTCGTGCAGAGCAGCGGCACGTCGATCCAGCCCAACTGTCGCGCGGCCAGGGCTGGGAACTCGGCCGTCAGGTCATGCGTGACGGTGAAGATGGCGCTGGCCACGTCGAGCGGCTCGATGTTGTTCTGGCGAATGATGAGCGCGAGCAACTGGCGGGTCGCGGCGAGGATTTCCTCGCGCGTGTTTTCCTCGACGGTGGTGGCTCCGCGGACGCCCCGAACTGGCATGGTGCGATTGGATCCTTCGATGAATCGAGAGCGATGTACCGATCGCCTCCCATTCTAAACTACTTGCCTTCGTTCCAGTAGATGCGGACGTTTTTGCTGAATCGGCCCACCGCGACGAGGTCCTGGCGACCATCGCCATTGAAGTCGGCCACGGCCAAGTCCTCGACACTCACGCCGCCGGGGTCGACGTGCGAGCGTTGCCACTTACCCGCCGCGGCGTCGATGGGGTCGTACACTCGCACACCCCAGCGGACCTGATCGTTCTTATGGTCGCGGATGCCGATGATCAGCTCCTCGTCGGCGTCGGCGTCGAGGTTGGCACACCAGACGGCGTGCCCCCACTTGAGTTCGTCGTCGATGACGTGCCGCTGCCATAGTTCGCCCGGCTCTCTGGGGCGCGTGTACACGACAACCTGATCGCCGTGCCACGGCTCGATCGTGGCAATATAGTCGGCGCGGTTGGCAAGCCGGCCGCGTTTGATTTCGCTTGCGCCCCGGTTGGGCATTGTCTGCTGATTGCCCGCCCCGATGCGTGTCGCGGACCACTTGCCGCTCGGCTGGCGATCGAGCACATGCACCCCCTCGAAAGCCGTGATGAGGATTTCGTCCAACGGGTCGTTGTCCATGTTGGTGGGCCAAAAGTTGTGGCACACATGCAACTCGTCATTAAGCACCTCGCGCGTCCAGCGATCCTTCGTCGGGTCGGCTGGGATTTTGTACGCCACGACCTGCACGCCCGATTCGGCCCAGAGCGGCTTGCTCGTGCCGCGCCCCATGAGCGGCACGACGACGAGTTCCTGGCGACCGTCGCCGTCGGTGTCGATCCAGCGCATGCGATGCGTGGTGGGCTCTTCGCCAATCTGTCGCACCTCCCAGCGGTCGGCCGGGCTCGGTCCTTTTCGCAGCCACTGCACCGTGCCGCCGGCAAGCGTGTTGAACGGCTTCCAGTCGGCTCCCACCGCGAAGTCGATCTGGCCATCGCCGTCGATGTCGTGCGGGGCGATGCACACGTTGTCGAGCTTCGTCTGATCTTCGATCAGCGTGTGTACTTTCCAACTGGGGTTCTCGTACCAGACCACGCGATTCGTGTCGACGACGACAATGTCGCTCTTCTGGTCGGCGTTCATGTCGGCAATCGTCACGGCATAGCCGACCTTCAAGTCGGCGGCGATTTCTTGCGTGCGAAACACCGGCTCGGCCGCGGCCGCGAACGAGGCCAAGACCACGAGCGCAACCAACCCCAATGACCGACAAAGCAACTGATTCATCATGCGTCTCACTCGTTGTTACTTGCTGCCAATGCAGTACAGGTTGGCAAAGCCACGGATGTAAATGCGACCGTTCGAGATCGCCAGCGACGACGAAATGGCGTCGTCAATCGTGTTCTCGGCGAGCTTTTCAAACGTCCGGCCAGCCTTCACGACCGTCACCACTCCCTTGCGCGAGGCGACATACACCTTGCCGTCGGCCACCACGGGCGAGGCGCGATAACGGTCCGAGAAGCAACGCTCCTGATAAATCTCTTGCCCGCTCTTGGCATCCATGCAAATCAGCACGCCACTCTCGCGGCACAAATACACGAGCCCGTCGGAGACGACCGGCGACGGCACGTCGGGCGTGTTCTGAGGGCGGGTCCACACCTGGGCCGATGTGTTGTTCGTCACGTCCCCCGTGATGTCTGGACGCAAGGCGATCACCGGACCGTTCTTGGCCGACGGGACCACGATCAAGCCCGGCACGGCGACCGGCGAGGCGACAAATCGCAACGTCGGGTTGTATTTGCTCGGCAGGTTCAAGCCGCCGCAGCGCCACAACTCGCTGCCGTTCTTAACGTCATACGCCACGACATAATCGCAGCCGTGCGTGAGCAGGAACTTGCGTTTTCCGTCGTCGTACATCACGGGCGAGGCATACGAGTGCAGGCACTCGGCCTTGGCGTCGCTCGGACGCTGGGTCTTCCAGAGTTCTTTGCCCGTCGCGGCATCGAGACACACAACGAGGGCTTCGTTCGAGTGCAGCAGTTGCAGGTAGAGCTTGCCGTCGTCGAGCACGGGCGTGCTGGTCATGCCGAAGGCGATGCTCAGTTTCTTGTACCGGGTCTCAGTGTTGAACTGCCACACCTTTTGACCCTCGACCGTGTAGCAGGCGAGTTCGCCGTTAGCCATGAAGGTCCAGACGTGCTTGCCGTCGGTACAGGGGGAAGGGGCCGCGCTGTTGCCTTCGTCGCCGCGAACCTCTTTGTCGCCGCCGCCGATTTTGTGCTTCCACAGTTCCTTGCCTGACGTGCTGATGCACAGCAACACCAAGTCGCCCCCCGGGGCAGCGCTGGTCGTGAACACCTTGTCTCCCCAGACCACCGGCGTGGCCCCGGCCGGGCCTGGCATCGGCAGCTTCCACAGTACCCCGGTCGTTTTGCCCTCTTTCTCGCCCCAACTCACGGGCAAATTCTTCTCGGACGAGATGCCGTCGTTCTGAGGACCCCGCCATTGCGGCCAATTCTCCGCCCGGACACGCTCTCCGCCGATCAACACCACGGCGAGCAACACGAGCGATCGGAAACTCAAAGCTAAACGCAACATAACGACAATCTCCCTCGGGTAGCGGCGGCAGGGGGGCGGGATGGGAAGTGATAAGTGCTAAGTGATAAATGATAAGTGACGGAACGCTGACGCGAAAGCGCTCTTCCATTTAGCACTTTGCACTCAGCACTTAGCACTTCCCTTACTCCTTACTCAGTGTCTCGTCCAAATTAAGTACCAGCAAACAGACATTCGCCAGTGCGGCGTGCTCGATGGGGTCGAGCTTCGAGTCGCGCGGCGATTCCCCCACAGCGAGCAATTTCGCGGCTTGGTCGGGGTGCGCGGCGTATTGTTTACGCAAGGTTTCGAGCCGCAAACGCACAATGGTCAACTCGCGCGTGCTGGGAGTCCGCGCCAAACAGAGCCGATAAACATGCGTGATCCGCTCGTCATCGCTCGGTCCGCCGGTCTCGTGCATCACGCGCTGGGCCAGTGCCCGGGCCGCCTCGACAAACGTCGTGTCGTTGAGCGTCGTCAGGGCGTGCAGCGGCGTATTGGTGCGGACCCCTTTGACCGTGCAAGTCTGCCGCGCGGCGTTGTCGAAGAACATCGTAGGTCCCACGATCCGTCGCCAGAACGTGTACAGGCTGCGACGATAGAGGGCTGCGCCGTGATCCTGAGTGTAAGTCTTTTTGCCGAACGTGGCCTCTTCCCACACTCCGGCGGGCTGATACGGTCGCACGCTGGGTCCATCGAACGTGTCGACCAACAGCCCCGACGCCGCGAGTGCCTGATCGCGTAACATCCAGGCGGGCCATCGATAGCGTGGGCCGCGTGCGAGCAGCCGATTTTCGGGGTCGCGCTCCCACGCTCCCGGGCCGAGCTTGCTGCTCTGCCGATAGGTGGCGCTCGTCACGATCAAGCGATGCAGGTGCTTGACGTCCCAGCCCGAGTCGACCAGTTCGCAGGCGAGCCAGTCGAGCAACTCAGGATGCGACGGCTTCTCTCCCTGCACGCCGAAATCTTCAACCGTCTTGACGAGCCCCGTGCCGAAAAAGAGTTGCCAGAAGCGGTTGACCGTCACACGAGCCATGAGCGGATTGCGTTTGTCGACCAACCAGCGGGCGAGCGCGAGGCGATTGTTCGGCGCGCTGCCGGAGTTCAATGGATTGAGCGCGGCAGGCACGCCAGCCGAGACCTTGTCGGTGGGCTTGTTATAAGCCCCTTTGGCAAGCATAAATGTTTCGCGCGGCTTGGGGAGCTCGTCCATTACCATGACGCGCGTGATCGAACGCTCGAAGCTGTCGAGCTTGTCGAGGGCGCCGTGCAGGGCCAGCAGTTGCTTGGCGTAGTCGGCTTCCTTGACCTTGAAATAGCTGGCTAGCTCGTTGCGGCCATCCTTGTCGCGTTCCTGCGGACGACGGTCGATCTGCAAGCGGGCTTTGTCCGGCAGCAGCTTGCCCTGTTCGGTCGCAGCGATCTTTTGGTCCTTTTCTCGCGGAAACAGTGTCTTTTCACGCTCGGACACGACCGCCGCCAGCCGCTCGACCTCGGCCTTGAGCGCCTCGCGGCGGGACTTGTCTTCCGGGCTGGCGTACTCAACCGTGGGGGTGATTTGACCGCTCCGGCCTCCGCCCGTCGCCCCGCCGGTCTCCGAGGTGTTATTAAAGTACGCAAAGAGTTGGTAGTACTCGCGCTGCGTGAGCGGGTCGTACTTGTGGTCGTGGCAGCGGGCGCAGGTCATCGTCAGCCCAAGCCAGATCGTCGACGTGGTCTCGACGCGATCCATGACGTTCTCGATGCGAGTCTCCTCGGCAATGCGGCCCCCCTCGCCGTTGAACATGTGATTACGATTGAAGCCGGTGGCGATGATCTGATCGTTGGTCGCGCCGGGCAATAAATCGCCAGCCAACTGCTCGATCGTGAATTGATCGTAGGGCATATTGGCGTTGATGGCCCGCACGACCCAATCGCGCCACGGCCACATCGTCCGCTCGGGGTCACCCTGGTAGCCGTTGCTGTCAGCGTATCGAGCCGCGTCGAGCCAGTCCCAGGCCATCCGCTGACCATAGTGGGGCGAGCTGAACAGCCGCGCGACAAGCTGCTCGTACGCGCTCGACGGGTCACCCGGCTTCTCGGCCGCCGACTGCTTAAGGAACTCGTCCACCTCGGATAGCGTGGGGGAGAGCCCGTTGAGGTCGAGCGTCACGCGGCGCAGCAGCGTCTCGCGCTCGGCGCTCGGCGCGGGGCTGAGGTTCTCTTGTTCCAATCGCGCGAGCACGAAATGATCGATCGGATTGCGTGGCCAGGCTTGCTGTTTGACCTCCGGCAAAGCGGGTCGCACGGGGGGCTCAAAAGCCCAATGCTTGCCCCAAGCCGCTCCCTGATCGATCCAGCGACGCAGCGTGTCGATCTGCTTCGGAGAAAGGGGCCGCTTGGCACTGGGCGGTGGCATCACCAAATCAACATCGTCGCTGGCGATCCGTTCGATGAGCGCGCTTGCGCCGCTTTGCTTGGGCACGATGATCGGCTCCTGCTTGCGGAGCGCCCCCTCGGCCGTGTCCAAACGCAAATCGGCCTTGCGGCTCTTGGCGTCGGGACCGTGACAATGAAAGCAATGATCCGACAGGATCGGCAGCACGTCGCGGCCAAACGAGACCGGCGGCTCAGCGGCCTCAACGGGTAAAGACCTCGGCAAAACGGCGAGCAGAATACAGCACAATAAGCGGCGACCATTCATCGGCGGGCAATTCCACGAGGCGACAATAGGCGGGGGACCAACGGAGGGTTGTTATTGTACCTCATTACCCGAGCCTTTGCAGTTCTGAAAGCGACGATTGCCACCGACCCCACGGCCTATTATCGTACAGGCCTACGGATGAAAGCCTTTCCCTCGTGAGACCACCGCCATGACCCGCTCGTTACGCCTGTTCGCTGTCTGCATTCTGTCGCTCGTTTCGATCGCTCAAGCGGCCTCGCCGGTGGTTACACCCGGAGCGCGCGTGGCGGTCGTCGGCGACTCGATCACGGAACAAAAACTCTACAGCAAGTACATCGAGCTGTATCTGCTCGCCTGCTCGGGCATTGACGACGTGCGCGTGTTCCAGTTCGGCTGGAGCGGCGAGACCGCCAGCGGTTTTTCGCAGCGATTGGAAAACGACCTCACGGCATTTCAGCCCACGATCGTGACCCTGTGCTACGGCATGAACGACGGCGGCTATCGCCCTTATGATGATGCGGTGGGAAAGAACTACGAGAACAACATGCGGAGCGTGCTCACCAAGCTTGGCAAGCTCGGCATCGCCAAGGTGGTCGTGGGCTCGCCGGGAGCGGTCGATAGCGACACCTTCCGGCCGGGCCAGCAGTTGGGTACCCAACCGGCTCATGTGGCCTACAACGACAACCTGGCCCATCTGCGCGATATCGATCGCGCGTTGGCGACCGAGTTCAAGCTGCATTTTGCCGACGTACATGGTGCCATGGTCGACGCGATGGGCAAGGCCAAGGCCGTGCTCGGCAGCAGCTACGATGTCTGCGGCCGCGACGGTTTCCACCCGGGCCCCAATGGCCAATTGCTCATGGCCTATGGCTTTCTCAAGGGGCTGGAACTCGACGGCCAGATCGGTACCATCACCGTCGACCTCAAGGGAACCGCGTCGGCCACTGAAGGGCACAAGGTCACGAACTCGTCGGCCGGCAAAGTCGAACTCGTCAGCAGCCGCTGGCCGTTCTGCTTCGAGGGGGATGATAAGTCCTCCGGCGGCACGCGCAGCATTGTGCCCTTTGTGCCTTTCAACGAACAGTTCAACCGGCTGACCTTGAAGGTGACCGGACTCGACGCCGCCAAGGCCAAGGTCGATTGGGGCTCGGCCAGCAAGGAATTTACCCGCGAGCAGCTTGCCACCGGCGTCAACTTGGCAGCCGAATTCAACGTGACCCCGTTCGACGCGCCGTTCCAGCAGCTCAACGCTGCCGTGACCAAGAAGCAAGCTTTCGAGACCTACATGATCAAATCGTTGATCACGCAATTCCGCTCGCTCCCCCCGGAGTTGCGTGACGACAGTGACATGCAATCGGCCGTGCAGGCTCTGCGAGCAGCGCTGGTCAAGCATCACCAGAAGCTCGACCAGGAAACCCGTTCGCTCGTCGTACCGGTCAAGCACGCCCTGAGCGTCACGCCGCTGCCGTAAGACATAGGTGTTCCAAAGTGTTTTTCCTCAATGGGGTGCCATGGCCACACGAAGGGTGGCCATGCGCCAACATGCCCACGCCGAGCCGTGGGCATGGCACCCGAGCCACGAATCGAGTTACTTCGGCGGCGGGGTCGAGGGTAAGGCGCTCGGTGCACTAGGCGTGAATGTCGAGCCGCCGCTGGCGGCGAGCATGTCCTGCACATACGCTTCAAGGCTACGGACAAGCTGGTCAAAATCAGCCGTCGCGGTGGGCATGCTCCCCTCGATGAGCTGCATCATTTGCTGCGCGGGGCCGCGATACTCGGAGATTTCTTGGGCCACGATCTGAATCCATTTCTTGGTCAGTTCGAGCTTTTCATGCGCCTCGTCGAGCTGCCGCTTGGCACGTGACAGGGCCTTCTTCTGGTCATCGCACGCGGGGGTCGTGCCGTCGGCATTGGTGCTCAACTGGCAGCGATGCAGGTCCATCTTGGCTTCGTTCACGCGGTCTTCGCGGACGCGGATTTGCTGCTGCCAGAACTTGAGCCGATCGTGGCTGAGCCAGTCCATGGCGCGCTGGATTTCCATCTCGATGGCCGCCATCGCCTGGCCGCTCTCATCGCGAAACTTGATCAAAGCCAGGCGAAATTCGCGCAGCGCGTCGAGCGACCGTACATGAGCGGATCCATCCATCATCGAGCCGTCTACCGTTGGTGCAGGTACTCTTCGATCCGTTCGGCCTTGCGGAGCAAGAACGGCACGTGCTGGCCGGTCGCTTCGAGAAAGCGATTAATGGCGGCCGTCGTCTGCTCGAATTCTTGCGAGAACTTTTCGTGCTCCTGGTCGCGCCAGGTCTGCCCCAGGCTGAGCATCTGGCTGCGCAACAGCGACATCTGGTTTTGCAGCTCGCTGCCAAAGGACTTGAGATTGTGCGCGAAGCGCCGCAACTCCTGGGGATCGACAATGGCTTGCGACACGGGGCTATTCCTTATTAAGAATCCAACTCGATCGAGCAACGCTCGCGGCGAACATCAACCTCAATACCATCCTAACGACCAGCCAACGCCGGACCATCGAGCAAGCGATGATGGGCGAGTGGTCACGGTTACTTCTGCTTCTCGGCCAACTTGAGCTTGGCCTCGGCCAGCTTCTTCTCGCCGCTCTTCTTGGACCCTTCGATCGTCGTCGCCTCGATCGCCTTGGCAAAATGCTGGGCCGCCGCGTCGTACTCGCCCGCCGCCAAGTACACATCCCCTAAATGGTCATGCCAGTAGTAGTTTTGAAAATCCCACTTGAGAGGACCCGAGTGCTCGGCTTTCCGCGCGGCCTCGACGGCCTGCTTGTGTTCAGCCGCCTTGCTCCAGTACGCGGCGGCCTCGTGATACAGCCAGCTCTTGTCAGCGTCACTCGCCGCGGCCTGCTTCTCGCGCCCCTGAGCAAAGCCGATGGCGGCACGCTTCTCGGCCGACTGAAATTGTTCCTGCAGCTTCTTGACCTCGGCCGAGGCCAGGTTCATGCCGCGACCCAACTGCGGCAGAATGGCCATCGCCATGTAATCGTCGGGGTCCTTGGCGGCTCTCTCACTATAGCTCTTAAAGTAGCTGTCGACTTTGCCGCGCTGGTAAAGGAACGACGCCAACGCGCTCGCCGTCAACGAGCGTTCCGCGAGAACTTCGCTCTCTTTCACAGTAAATTCGCACGCCTCGATCATTTGGTCGGGCTCGCTCAACGTGCGATACACCTGCATGAGCGCGTTATAGACACGCAGCTTGTACTTGACGTCAGGCGCTTCCGCCAATGCCGTCTCGAGCGGACCACGCGCCTTGTCGAACTCACGAGCCCGAAGGTGCTTGGCCCCTTCGGCAAACGCCGCATCGGCTTTCGGACTGCGCTGCGCCTCAGCAGACCGAACCACCGCCAACGATACGAACAAGATCCCGAGCCAAACCCAGCGACGCTTCATGCCGTGCGACATCATCGGCTCCCAAGACAAAATGAGAAGGGGCGATCAGACATCAAGCCCTACGGACGACACCATCATGTTGCCCCATCACGCCACAAATTACAACACATTTATCCCTCGCAACGCTCCCACCAGTGCGTCCAATTCGCTCCGCTGAGTGTAAACGTGGCACGAAGGGCGGATCAGCAGCCGGTCGTTCCACTGCACCAGCGGAATTTCGATGCGATACGCTTTCCACAGCCGCTCATGAATCGCCGCCGCCTCGCCGCGCGGCAGCGGAAGCGATAGCATCGGGCCATACCAGCGTGGGTCGTCCGGGACGAGCGGCGAGAGTCCCGAGCGGCTGGACAGTTCCTGCCGCGCATACTGGGCCAACGCGTGCGTGCGGAGGCGGAAGGCCTCGAGCCCGATCGACTCGATGAACTCGATCGCCGTGGGGATCGCCAGGAACGCCGACGGATCGCGCGTGCCGATCCAAGTGAACTCGTTGTGCCAGGCCGGCGACAGATCGGGCGGATAGGCCCGCCCCCAACTCAAGACAATCGGCTCGATTTGAGCCTGTTTGCGCGGGTGGACATACAAGAAGCCCGAGCCAAACGGCGCGCAGAGCCACTTGTGGCAACTGGCCGTGTAGTAATCGCAATCGAGCGCATCGAGCGCGACATCCACCGTGGCGATGGCATGCGGTCCGTCGACGCAAACCGAGATCCCCAGCTCACGCGCCCGGCGGCAGATCGCGGCGATCGGAAAGATCACGGCCGTCGGGCTGGTGATGTGGCTGACGACCAGCAGCTTGGTGCGCGGCGAGGCCTGGGCGAACATCTGCTCGACGACCGCGTCACTCGACTCGATCGGTGTCGCAATGTTCTGCACGATCAGCCGCGCGCCGCTTTGCGTGCAGCGCCGCTCCCAAATCCGTTTCACCGCGCCGTACTCGTGATCGTTGAGCAGCACCTCATCGCCCGCTGCGAGCGGCACGCTGAGGGCGACAATGTTCATGCCCAGCGTGGCGTTGTCGGCAAAGATCAGATTCTCTCCCGGGGTGCCGACAAAACGTCCGAGCTGCTCGCGGGCCTGCGCCAAGGCGTCATCCAACCGCCGTGTGAAGAACTCCATGGGGTTGGCGGCCAACTCGCGGTACCAACGCTCGCGGGCCTCGATGACCACGCGCGGCGAAGGGCCGAACGAGCCGTGATTCAGATACGACACCCCCTCCTGCAAGGCCCATTGCCCGCGAAAGTCAGTCCAGTCGGCATCGTTGAGCGGGTCGCGTGCTCTCATCGGTTACTCACCCATCCAGCGTTGAATTTCGTCGCCGATCGCCAACGTGAGTTCTTCCAGGCAGCCGGGCGCATGAATGGCGACCGTCTCTTGATACACGCCCAGCCCGTAGGTTTCGCGGGTGCAGAGGTACGTGTGCGTCGAGCCGTTGATGATCGTGCCGATGACGATGGTCAGCCCGGCGAAGCGTTGCCGCAGCGTGATTTGCAGCCGCTGGTAGTGTTCGCTTTCGAGCAAGACCCAAACAACGTCTCCCAATCGCAGCATGGTGACCGGAAACGGAAACACGCCCCCGCTGGGCAACGTTTCGAGCCGCACGATCCAACGCGTAAGCCGCTCGATTTGCGCGCGGGCATCGCGGGCCGTCGTCTCGTCATTGCGGGCCAGAGCCTCGTCCTGCACGATCGCCAGTCGCTTGGTCTCGGTGTCGATGAACTCGAGTGTTGGTATCTCGGGCCGCAATGCCAGCGGCACCTCAAAATGCCGCCATTGCCAGCGACTCAACTGCTGTCGACTCTCGGCGGCAAGCGGTTGATGGGCCCAGACGCCGATCGTCGCCCCCGAGATGACCGGCCCGAGGTACTCATGCCGCGTGAGCGGAGGCGGCAGTTGTTCGAGTGCCGCGAGCGCCGCGTAACCCAAGATGCGTCCGTTACGATCGGCGACCGCCGTGTCGCCGACGTAACCGTCTCGCGGCCCGAGATCGCCCGACGCCCCTTGCATGAAGAAGCAGGGCACGCCCTGGGCACGCTCGACGACCTCGCGCATCGCGCCGAGAAAGTCGGGGCTAATGAGCGTGTTGTCCCAGGCGAGTGTGGTGGGATGACAGGCGTAATTCACAAACGTCGCCAACGGCTCTCCGCTGTCGGCGGTCACCTGAGCCACTAAAAGCGTGTCGTCCGACGGACCCGCCGGATTGAAGCCGCACACGTACTGGAGCGTGGCCTGGTCCCACAGATCGCGATGCCGGGCCAGCGAGCAGCGTCCCGTACCGTACACAATCGTCGCGTTGTGACGATCACTGCGGGCTTGCCGCACGGCGACGATCAACCGCTCGGTCAGGGCGTCCAAGTAGGGTGGGATCAACTCGCCGCCGGGCAACTCGACCCGCTCGGTGCCCATGAGTCCCGCCCCGTGCGTGTGCGAAAACACGATCATGATCCGCCCGCGGTCGACGTGCGTCGCGGCGCTCAGTCGATCGAGCAGCCGGTTGAGCTCTTTCGACCAGAGGAGGCAGTGGTCGACCGCGACCAGGATCAACTCCTCGTGCGCTTTGCCGACGCTTTCGAGCGACTCGATCGCCAGCACCGTGGCCGTGAGCGGTCGATGCACGCCGGTCGAGCGATCGTGCTTGGCCGCGCCCCACATGCGATGATAAATGCCCACCGGTGGCGTAATGTCCACCCGCGCCACGCCGGCCCGGACTCGACTTTGCGGTGTATCAACGTGCAACATGCTGGGGTTCCTGCGGAGAGTCATCGATCGAACCACACGGGTCGACCATCAGCCAACTGAGTGCCGCGAGGGCATGAATCGCGGCGAACAAGGGGAGTACCATATTCCAACTCGTCGCCTCGACAAAGCGAGGCAACAAATAAGGGAGCAGAAAGGCACCCATGTTGCCGGCCATGTTCATCGTACTAAAAACGGTCGCCGTTTGTCGGCCCCCCTTGTCGATGGCCACCACATAGGCACACGTCCCCGCGAACGACGAGAAGAACATCCCCAGCGAGATAACCACGCTGGCCGTGACGGCGCTTGCAATCGCATACGCCACGAGCGACAGCAACGCGCAGGCCGCGAGCCCGCCAAGGGCCAAATACTGTCGGCCCCACTTGGGTCGACCGAGGCGGACCGTCAGATGATCCGAGAGCAGGCCCCCCAAGATCGAGCCGAAAATGACCGCGACCAGCGGCAAGCTGCCGAGCCAGCCCGACGAAACGATCGACACGCCACGTGTTTCTTGCAAGTAGCGAGGGAACCACGTCTGAAAAAATACATAGCCCGACGCACGAAAGAACTGCTGGATAAACAGCCCCCACAGGGCGAGATTGCCAAAGATTGCGCCCCACGGCACCGCGCCCATCACCGTGTCGTCACGCGCGATCTGCTCGATCGGGTCCCCCTCGTGAATCAACGCCCGTTCAGCCGCGTTGACCCACGGGTGCTGCTCGGGACGATTGCGAAACAGCAGCAGGTAAAATGCCGTCCACACGAAGCCGGGCACGGCCAAGGCGAAGAACGTTCCGCGCCAACCGAGCGGCGGCAGCCAGCCATCCAGGCCGAATATCCAATAGGCGATCGTGGCATTGGCGAGGCTCCCTCCCACCGACATAAAGCTGGTCATCAGGCCGGTCGACATCGCGCGTTGCGCGCGAGGTATCCAATGCTTGATCGCCACGACGGCGCAGGGAAACACCCCGGCCTGGGCCGCCCCGGCGATGGCCCAGGCGACGTACAGACTGTAAAAGCTCTCGGCCGTGCCGACCATTGCCGTGGCCAGCGACCAGAGTAGCGTGAAGGTCGTGAGCGCGGCGCGTGAGCCCAAAAAGTCGCGGATTAGTCCCGAGGGGATTTGAAACAGGGCATAGCCCAAGAAGAACGACGCCGAGATGCTGCCGATTTCGTTGAAGGTGAGCGCCAAGTCGCGGCCGATTTCTTCCTTGGCGGTGCCCATCGCCGTCCGCTGATAGTACGCCACGAGCGCCGAGGTCCCCAAGAGCGCGAGCACGATGAAGCGCATTCGCGTCGGCCGCTCGTTCTCCGGTGAGTCATTCATGGATGGGTCGCCCGTCATGTGCGAAACAG
>CAZZBK010000035.1:0-41134 GCA_964652155.1 uncultured Planctomycetaceae bacterium
CGGGCCAACCGAGATAACCGTCGCCGACCTTGCTGAAGACGTTCTTGTACTTCAGCCGGTCGAGCGTTTGTCGTGCCTTGCGACCCAGCTCGGGGACGATCTCGATCGAATAGACCTCGTGGACGATGGGGCTCAGGACCGCCGCCTGATAGCCGCTGCCGGTGCCGATCTCGAGCACCTTGTCGGTCGGCTGTGGATCGATTTGCTCGGTCATGTACGCGACGATGAACGGAGGCGAGATTGTCTGCCCCTCGCCGATCGGCAGCGCCATGTCGTAGTACGCCTTGAGCCGCTCGCGAAACGGGACAAACTCGTGCCGCTGCGTGTTGCGAATCGAGTCAATGACGCGCGGGTTGGTAATGCCCGCGCCGACAATTTCGGTCTCGACCATCTGGCGTCGCATTTCAGGAAAGTTTGGTCCCTGAGCCGGGCTCGGTGTCGGGGCCCAGAGCGTCGACGCGACCAGGGCGAGCGCTGAGTAAAAAGTTCCCCGACGAGCGTCAAGCGAGCACATGATGGACAACTCCGACGAATGGGTGCAGCCGATCCTTGATCCACCTTACCACGAGTTTCCCGCGATTGCCTACCGCGAATCGCCCTACTCCCCCACCGCGACAGTTGACATAATGGTAACTCGAAAACTGACGATCGTCCCACCACGGTGTGCCGTCTATGTCCAACTCGACCCTGCGTGAGTATGTCGTTGGTCGGATCTTGCCGCATGTACAGACGCCGGCCCAGTACCTGGGTGGCGAATGGAACAGCGTGCAAAAACGGCACGTCGACGTGCGTGGGACACTCTGTCTGGCCTTTCCCGACCCCTACAAAATCGGCATGAGCCATCATGGGCTGCAAGTCCTGTACACGCTCATGAACGACCGCGATTGGGCCTGCGAACGGGCCTTCACGCCGCTGCTCGACATGGAAGCGGCGCTGCGTCGTCACGGCAAACCGCTGTACAGCCTCGAAACCTTCACGCCGCTCGTCGACTTCGACGTGCTCGGCTTCACGCTGCAATACGAGATGTCGTATGTCAACATCCTGACGATGCTCGACCTCGGCGGCATCCCGTTGCATAGCGATGAACGCACGCTCGATCATCCACTGGTGATTGCCGGCGGACCGTGTGCGCAGAACCCCGAGCCGATCGCGCCCTTCATCGACGTGTTCGTCACCGGCGATGGCGAACCGTCGCTGCCGCTGATCTGCGAGCTGTGGCGCGAACTGAAGCGCGACGCCCGCTCACTCGGTGGCCCCCAGTCGCTCGCGGCGGCTCAGCAGCAGCGCGAAGAACTGCTGCACGAATTGGCCCGGCGACTGCCGTTTGCGTATGTGCCAAGGTTGTATCGCGATGTGTACACGACCGACGGTCGCTTTCTGAACCTCGAGCCGACGCATGACGACATCCCGACGACGATCGAGCCGTCGGTGATCGACGACCTGGAAGGGACGCCGCTGCCGACGCGGCCCATCGTGCCGCACATCGAGTGTGTCCACGACCGCATTGCGATCGAGATCATGCGGGGTTGTCCGTGGCAGTGTCGGTTCTGCCAGAGCACGGTCATCAAGCGTCCGTTGCGTGTCCGGTCGGTCGAGACGATCGTGAGCGCGGCGCTGGAGTCGTATCGCAACACGGGCTTCGATGAGATCTCGCTGCTGTCGCTCTCCTCGAGCGACTATCCGTACTTCGAGCAGCTCGTGCGACGGATGCAAGACGTGTTTCATCCGCTGGGCGTGCGGATCGTGCTCCCGAGCCTGCGGGTGAACGAGCAGTTGCGGAGCATGGCGGCGCTGATGGCCGAGGATCGCCGCGGCTTGACACTCGCCCCCGAGGTGGCCCGCGACGACATGCGTGAGCAGATTCGCAAGAAGATCAAGAACGAGGACCTGTACGAGGGTTGTCGACAAGCCTTCCGGCACGGTTGGCAGCAAGTGAAGCTCTACTTCCTCTGCGGGCTACCGGGAGAGCGGCCCATCGACCTGGACGGCATTGTCGACATGGCCGAGACGATTGCCCGGATCGGAAAAGAAGAGTTTGGCCGCTATGCGAAGGTGACGGCGAGCGTATCGAATTTCGTACCCAAGTCGCACACGCCTTACCAGTGGAACGCGATGCAAACGCCCGACTATTTTCGCTGGGCGCACAAGCGACTGTGGCAGCGGCGGCGAATCAAGAGCGTGAACATCAAGTGCCATGAGGTGCCCACCAGCATGCTCGAAGGGGCTTTGAGTCGGGGCGATCGTCGGCTGGCGCCGGTCATCGAGCTGGCCTGGCGACGCGGCGCGCGGCTCGACGGTTGGTACGAGCACTTGGATGTCGATCGCTGGTGGCAAGCGATGGCCGACTGCGGTGTCGAGCGCGAGGCGTTGCTGCATCGCCCGTATGAACTGTTCGATCGCTTGCCCTGGGATCATCTCAACGTTCGCAAGGGGCGTGCGTATCTGGAGAAAGAACAACTCCGCGCCGTCGATCAACTGACCGCCCTGGCGACCGTGGAGTAATCGATTCATCGCTCAGTAACGGCGGCAGAGCCGCCGGCTTGGGTATTTCCCTCGGCCCCCACTCCTTGCCCCACTCCGCTCCCCATGCCTTATCGCCTACTTGCACTCGATATCGATGGCACGGTCGTCAATAGCCGCGACGAGTTGACGGCGGCGACGCGCTGTGCCTTGCAGAGGGCAGCCGCGGCGGGGGTCCGTATCGTGCTGGCCACCGGTCGTCGTTACAGTCGTGCCTTGCCGCTGGTCGAGCCGCTCGGGATCGACGCGCCGCTGATCACCGCCAGCGGAGCACTCGTCAAGCGTCCCAGCGATCACGGTACACTTTACCGCGCGGAGTTCGCGGGACGACTGTTGTACGATCTGCTCCGCGTGGTCGAACGGGCCGGGTTCGATGCCGTGCTCTATGGCGACACGTATGGAGAAGGGTTCGACTTCTACATCCCGCGGCGCGAGGTCGCCGAGCCCGCGTTGGCTGAGTATCTGGAGCTCAACGCACAGTGCGAACGCGTGATGCCGCAGTTGATGCGCGACCCGCCCGAGGGGATCTTCGCGGGCTTTGCCACGGGGACGCGCGAGGCCATGCTCGCGCTGCATGAGCAGTTGCAGCTCTCCTTCCCCGGTCAGTTATACACGCACGTCATTCGCTCGCCGCGCTACCGTGGCCACATGTGCGAGATTGCCCCGGCCGGGGCGACGAAGTGGTCGGGCGTGTTGCAGTTGGCGCGGCAATGGGGCATCACGAACGACGAGATCTGCGCCGTCGGTGATGATGTGAACGACATTCCGATGATCGAGTCGGCTGGCCTGGGGATCGCGATGGGCAACGCCGTGGCCGAGACCAAGGCGGTGGCCGATCGCATCGCCCCGCACCATGACGCCGACGGCATCGTGCAGGTTGTCGAGTGGGTGCTCGAAGGGGGGTAAATCCCGTGCGCTCGTGTCTTTCGTTGTCCGCTGGCGCGGCTAACGGGAGGCAGGCTCTCCATTCGCGAAAAATGAGTGGCCCCGGGCTGCGAGGGGGTGCGGGCTCTGCTAGGATAGGGGCTCTTCTTCGCCGCTCGACAGGGAGCTGATCCGACTCATGCTCAGCGAATCGATCTCGGTGCCCGAGCCCTCGACCTCAGTGTCGCTCTTGGAGCGCGTGAAGCTTCGTGACAACGAGGCTTGGTCACGATTCGTTCGCCTGTATGGGCCGACCATCTACCGCTGGGCGCGACGCGCCGCGCTGCAGCCCAGCGACGCGGCCGACGTGGTGCAAGACGTGTTTCAAGCGGTGTCCGAGCACATCGGCCGCTTCCGTCGACAGTCGGATCGCGACACGTTCTCGGGCTGGCTGTGGATGGTCACGCGCAATAAGGTGCGCGATCACCTGCGTCGCCGGGCGGCCTCGCCGAACGTGCTCGGCGGCTCGGTCGGGCAAGACCTGGTCAATCAACTCCCGTTGCCCGAGCACGTTGACGAGCCCGCGGACCGTTTGACCTCGGAGCTGGCGCATCGGGCGCTTGAGTTGATCCAGACCGACTTCGAACCCAGCACGTGGCAGGCGTTCCTCCGCTCGACGGTCGACGAGCACTCGGTGGCGGACGTGGCCCGCGAGCTGGGCCTGAGCGTCGCGGCGGTGTACAAAGCCAAGTCGCGCATACTGTTGCGGCTACGGAAGGAACTGGAAGGCCTGCTCGATTAGGTGCGGGGTTCACGGTCGATTGATACGAGATCGCGTCTCCCCGGCGGCCCAGCCGCCGGCTTGGGAAAATGACCGCGAAAAAATAAGTGTCAAACCCGGGCGTTATACCTGGTGAAGCGAGTTAAACTCACCCCACCTCCCACACCCCTCGCCCCTCTCCTCCCATGCACCCCACCAAGATCGAACTCAGCGAGTTTCTCCAAGGCAAGCTCCCGGGCGAGGCCTGCGACTCGATCGTGTCGCACCTGGAGTCATGCCCGCCGTGCCAAGAGACGATTCGGGCCTTGGAGCCGTCGGGCGACACACTGCTGGAAGGGTTGAAAAACGCGCCGCCGCCGACTCCCGCCGAGCCGGAGTGTGAGCGGGCGATCCGTCAGGCGGCCGCGCGGATGCCGACCGCTGAGCGCACTGCCCCGCCCGCGCCTGTCGAGCCGACCGCGAGCCAAGGGGTGACGCGCGAACGGTTCATCACCCTGATGCTCGAGACCGGCATTGTCTCGGCCGAGCAGTGGCCGTCGCTCGAACGCCAAGCCGAGGTCGTCAAGGCCACCGATGCCGCCGCACTCGCCCGGGTGCTCGTGCAATTGAACGTACTGACCAAGTTGCAGGCGACGGGACTGTTCCAGAACAAGACCCGGGGATTGGTGTTTGGCGAGTACGTCGTGCTCGACCGCATTGGGGCCGGCGGCATGGGGCAGGTGTTCAAGGCCCGGCATCGTCGCATGGACCGGCTCGTGGCCCTCAAGGTGATGTCTCCCGCCGCGATGAAAAATGCCGACGCCGTCAAGCGCTTCGAGCGCGAGGTCCGGGCCGCCGCCAAGCTCGCGCATCCGAACATCGTGCATGCCTACGACGCGGGCCAGCAGGACGGCATGCATTTTCTGGTGATGGAATTCGTCGATGGCCCCGACTTGTCGAACGTGCTCAAGAAGCAAGGACCGTTCGCCCCGCAGCAGGCGGCCAAGTGCCTCGTGCAAGCCGCCCGCGCACTGGCCTTTGCCCACGGCAAAGGGGTCGTACACCGCGACATCAAGCCGGGCAACATGCTCATCGACCACGATGGGACGGTCAAGCTGCTCGACCTGGGGTTGGCGCGGATGGACGATCCGCTCGGCGGAGCCGGCAATGACGGACTCACGCAGACCGGTCAGATGATGGGCACCGTCGACTACATGGCCCCCGAGCAGGCTTACAACACCCGCGAGGCGGGCCCGCCGGCCGACGTGTACAGCCTCGGCTGCTCGATCTATCGGCTCGTGACCGGCGAGAGCGTCTACCCGGGCGAGTCGAGCGTGGAAAAAATCTTGGCCCATCGCGAGAAGCCGATCCCGTCGTTGCGCCAAGGCCGACCGGCGGTGTCGCCGGCGTTCGACCAACTGTTCCAGCGAATGCTGGCCAAGCAGCCTGGCGATCGGCCCACGATGGCGCAGGTCGTGACCGAGCTCGAGGCGATTAGTGAGGGGATTGTCACCGTGCATGCGCCGGTGATCGCGCGTGAAGGGTTGCCGAAGCCAGCGAGCAGCCCGTTGCCGGCGTCGTTGCCCAAGTCGGCTGCTGTCGCCGGTCATCGTTCGCCGCCGCGCAAGAATCGTCGGCTGCTTGTTGGAGCCGGTGCCGCTGGCTTTCTGCTCATGCTGTTGGGCATTTGGGTGATCGTTCGCGACAAAGACGGCAACGAGATCGCCCGTGTCAAAGCGCCCGAGGGGGCGACGGTGACGGTGCAGAACGAGGCCCCCGCCGCACCCACCAAGGTCGCATCGGCCACGCCTACCAAGACCGCACCTGCCCAGCCGTCAGCCGTGAAGCCCCCGGTCGTAAAGCCCCCTGTCGTGAGTTCTCCACCGCCGGTGGTTAGCGCCGCGGGTTCGCCGCCGGGCGACTACGCCTTGAGCTTCGGCAATGATTCGTCGGTCGTATTGCCGGAGTCGCTTAACGCGGCGTTGGATCTGGTCGGGCCGATGACGATCGAGACCTGGGTCATGTCGACAGCGACGGCTGCCGAGAGTAAGGGCGATGTTCCCGTCGTCGGCGTCGGCGGGAATAGTTTCGGCTTGTACCTCAACGGTCTTGGCAATTGGCAATTTCGCGGTTATTGGGCGAAAAAGGCCCCCGACGGCAGTTGGTACACCGGCGGAGGCGCAAACGCCCACGGGGACCACCAGAAACCTCAACGGCGCCATCTGGCCTACGTTCGTACGGACAAGCAGTTTCTCCTGTTCAAAGACGGCGTGCTTACCGGCACAAGTGATGCCTTTCCTCAGGCTCTAGCCCTGGCTCCGCAGCCGCCGATCACGATCGGTGGCTCAGGCGGATTAAGTCATTTCCAC
Organism: uncultured Planctomycetaceae bacterium; assembly: GCA_964652155.1. Classification (GTDB taxonomy): domain Bacteria; phylum Planctomycetota; class Planctomycetia; order Pirellulales; family PNKZ01; genus CAZZBK01. The sequence goes on from CAZZBK010000035.1 coordinate 6,514, forward strand.
GGCCTGGTTGACGAAGTCCGGTTCTCGAAGGTTGCTCGCTATACCAAGCCGTTCACGCCCTCATCGCGTTTCGAGCCCGACGCCGACACGACGGCTCTCTACCACTTCGACGAAGGGACCGGCGACGTCCTGCACGACGCCTCGGGCAACAAGCACGACGGCAAGATCGTCGGGGCGAAATGGGTCCGCGCCGATGGTGGACCGATAACGCCCGCTCCGTCAAGTTCACCGCCGCCGGGCGACTACGCCCTCCACGCGAGCAAGGTGTCGACCGGCTTAATGCTCGACTTTTCAAGGCCGTTCACGTTTGAGGCCTACATCACGCCGTCAATTGGGCCAGATTCCACGAAAGTGCATCAAACCTCGCTCATGGTGTGGAACACGATCAACTTGTTGAGTGGTAAGGATTGGTCATGGCGCATGTTTACGACCGATGAAAAATTGAAAACCGTCGCTGCCCAGAGTACGCTCGTTCCCCAACCCGGCGTTCGCACACACGTGGCCGGAATCTACACGCCGCAGGAATTGCGCTTGTACGTAAACGGCAAGAAGGCTGCCGTTCAAGACCTGTCCGGGGTTCAGTACCAGGGCACCGGTCAACCTTTTTCGATCGGTTACGGGTTAATAGACCAGTTTGACGAAGTTCGCGTTTCACAGGTCGCCCGCTACGACAAAGACTTCACGCCGCAGTCGCGGTTCGAGCCCGACGCTGACACGTTATTGCTGTTTCACTGTGACGAAGGGACGGGCGACGTCCTGCACGACGCCTCGGGCAACAAGCACGAGGGCACGATCATCGGGGCGAAATGGGTGCGAGCCGACGGTGGGGCGATTCATTCCGCCGCCGCCGCAACCACACTCGTCGCTGGTCCGTCGAACCAGGCGTGGAACACACCGGCCTTCCAGCAATGGATGATGGACGTGCAGGCCATGAGTGCCGAGGAGCAAGTGAAGGCCGTCGTAAAAAGAGTGCAGGAATCGAATCCCAGCTATGACGGTTGGGAAGAGCACAAGGTCGAGAACAATATGGTAACGGAGCTGGCCTTGAAGGAATTGGCGAATATTTCGCCGGTACGCGCCTTGCTCCAACTGAAAGCACTTTCCATTCGTGGCGGCGTGAAGCCGCAACAACAAACCACCGATCTTTCGTCTCTGCAAGGCATGAGTCTGACTGCCATCGATCTTCGCTACAATTATTCGCTCACCGACTTGTCGCCGCTCAAGGCGATGCCACTTCAAAAAATTGATCTTCAAGGGACTGCGGTTACCGACCTGTCGCCGCTCAGAGGAATGCCTTTGACGTATATCAATTTAACGTATTCCGTCTCCGACTTGTCTCCGCTCGAAGACTGCAAGTCGCTCATCTGGGTGTATGGCATAAATCCAAACGTCCCCGCAGCGAGTCTCGCCGCCCTGCAAAAAGCGCTGCCCAAGTGCTCGATCCACGTTCCGGCGAAGGCAACCAATAATCCGACGACCGCTCCACCACTCGCCGTGGCCCCCTTCGACTCTGCGCAGGCCAAGGCCCATCAAGCCGCCTGGGCCCAGCACTTGGGCACGACGGTCGAGACGACCAACAGCGTCGGCGCGAAGATGATCCTCATCCCGCCCGGCGAGTTCCTGATGGGCAGCAGCGACGAGCAAATTGCGGCGGCGTTGAAAGAGGCCGAAGAAATCAAAGCTGATAGCAGAGTCATCAGCCAAATCGGAAAGGCCGAACGACCGCAACACAAGATCGTAATCTCCCAACCGTTGCTGATGAGTGCGACCGAAGTGACCATCGGCCAGTTCAAGAAGTTCGCCGCCGCCACGGGCTACCAAACCGAAGCGGAGAAAGCAGCCAAAGATGCAAAGACGGTGACCTACCGCTCCGCCGTGAGTGACGCTTTACCGGCGTGTTTGATTACTTGGAATGACGCTACGGCATACTGCCAGTGGCTTTCAACCCAAGAGAAAACAACCTATCGCTTGCCGACCGAAGCCGAATGGGAATACGCCTGTCGGGCCGGCACGACGACGCAGTATTCGTTCGGCGACGACATGGCGTTGTTGGATCAATACGGTTGGTACACCAAGAACTACGGCAGCGGTGCGCATTCGGTGGGCACGGTGTTGCCGAACAACTTCGGCCTGTTCGACATGCACGGCAGCTTGGCCGAGTGGTGCAGCGATTATTACGATGAGAAACGGTACGAGAAGCCCTCTCTCAACGACCCAAACGGCCCATCTGCCGGCTCCACTCGTGTGATGCGCGGCGGCTACTGGGGCAGCATCGCTTCCCAATGTCGCTGTGCGTATCGCTACTACAGCGTGTCGTCGTTCCCTCACCACGCCCACGGCTTTCGCGTCGTGCGAGAGCTCGCCGCCCCGGCGTCGACGGCGAGCGTCACACCGCAGCCCACCGTCCCCGCGGTTGCTCCGCCGGTCCCGAAGCCGACCGGCCCAGTTCCGCCCCTCGCCGTCGCTCCGTTCGACGCCGCGCAGGCCAAGGCCCATCAAGCAGCCTGGGCCAAGCATTTGGGCACGACGGTCGAGACGACCAACAGCGTCGGCGCGAAGATGATCCTCATCCCGCCCGGCGAGTTCCTGATGGGGAGCACCGACGAGCAAGTCGCGGCGGCGTTGAAAGAGGCCGAGGCGATCAAGGCCGATCAAGCTTTCAAGGACCACCTCCAAACTTCCGAGCGACCGCAACACCAAGTCAGCATCACCAAGCCATTCCGGATGGGTGCCACGGAAGTGACGGTCGGTCAGTTCAAGAAGTTCGTTGCCGCGACCGGCTACCAGACCGACGTGGAGAAAGCGGCCCAACCGCAACCTCCGCCCTACCTCAATCCCGGCTACGCCGTGACCGACGATTCACCGGCCGCGGCGATTACCTGGGACGATGCGGCCGCTTACTGCAAGTGGTTGAGCGACCAAGAAAAGACCACGTACCGTCTGCCGACCGAGGCGGAATGGGAATACGCTTGTCGGGCGGGCACGACGACGCGGTATTCATTTGGCGACGACGTGGCGCTTTTGCCTCAATACAGTTGGCAAGGCCAAAGCGGCCGCCAATCCCATGCGGTCGGCACGAAGCTGCCGAACGGTTTTGGGCTCTTCGACATGCACGGCAACGTGCAGGAATGGTGCGGAGATTTCTACGTCGAAAATGGTTACGGGGCAACTCCGCAAAGTGATCCCACCGGCCCAGCCGCGCCGTCCGCCAAGGGTGGTCGCGTGATGCGCGGCGGGCACATCTTCGAGTTCCGGTGTCACTCCGCGTATCACAGCGGCGACACGGCGACGAACCGACGGAATTTCAACGGCTTCCGCGTGGTGCGAGAAATGAGCGTCACCCCAGTCGCGCCTGAGACCGTGGCGGTGGCTACAGTCACGCCGACTGCTCCGGTGTTGCCCGTCTCGCCTTCGCCGGCGAATCCGGCGGCGACAGCAACTCAGCCCACCTCGGCCACCACGCTCGTTTGCGAACGGTTGTTGGCCAAACTGAAGCCGGTTGGCCTGTCGTCCTCATCGCAGGCGTTCGACGGACCCGACGGTGACGGGCGTCGCGGGGCCAACGGCTTCGTGGTGTCCGCGCCTGCCGATTGGCAAACGCGCGGCACCACGTGGCATTTAAAGTATTTGTGGAGCGATACGGCCCACGGGCTCACGCTCGTCCATCCGTTGCGAAACGGTCATGTGCGCGTGCAAATCATTCCACAACAGGTCAATCTTTATCCGGGCGGAGCGGTGACCACGAGCTTTTACTATGTCACCGGCAAGTCGCCCCACCCGCTGTTCACTACCCCCGCGACCGCCACGCTGTTTCCATTGCAACCATCGCAGGAATATACGTTGTCGAGCCGTTTGAGCAGCACGGGCGCATACGAATTGTTGATCAACAATACTTCCGTCGTCAGGGCGCAGTTCACCACGGTCCAACCGCAAGTGTTGAAGCCTCCGTTCAAAGATGAGCGGGCTCCGGCCACGATGGCGGTTGGTCAGGCCGCCGTGATTATCGGTCCGCGTGACGCTGGTCGCAACGAGGCGACCGAGATCCACCTGACCTCCGGAAACCAACCGATCGTTACGCCACGATGACCGCGCCAGTCATGCCACCGGTCGTCGTCTCACCGGTTCCGACAACTCCTGGGCCATCGCACGTCGAATCGCTCGCCTTCGCCCCGTGTGAAATCGTCACGGCATCTTGCTGGCGCGGCGCTGATAGGTGCCCGCCACGACCTGTGGCCGCGCGGTCGAGACGACCCCGTAAAACGTCTTGACCTCGCCGTTGATCTTGACCGCCACGCGAAACGGTGTGGCGTCCTTCTTCTCGTCGTGCCGGGCGAAGTAATGCACGATCACGCGATAGGTCCCCGGCGGAGCGCCCCCTGTCGGCCAAAACACATTCTCGACCGGCTCGATGGACATATTGCCGGGCACATTCATGTCGACGTCCAAATACCCGCCGCAGCGCGAGCGCTTGTTGCGATACGAGATTCGCTCGGTCGACGGTGCCACGACGTGCACGTCGAGGTCGTTGTAGTTGTCCCAGACGAGCGTCACCTGTACGTCGCCGGTCTGTCCGCCGGCGCGCTCGAGTCGTTTGGCAAACTCGCCGCCGAGCCGCTCGCCGATCCCGCGCGCGGCTTGCTCGGCCGGGTTGTCTCCGGTGCCTGGTATGCCCTGGGTAAACGCGCTTCCCACGCCCGTGAGCGCGAGCTGCGGGCCGATGGGAGAGCGAAACGGGTCGGCCGCGTTCGACGAGGCGGCCACCAACAGCTCCGAGAGGGCCGTCACCTCGAGCGGCGTCTCGGATGCCGACTCGTTCAGGGCCTCGACCGGCCGAGCGTTGGTCTCGTCCGGCAGCGAGCTGACGATCAGCACCGTCTCCCGCGCTTCTGAGTCGATCAGCACCAGCCCTAGCACGATCATGGCGATCATGTGGAAGAGCAAGCTGGCCAGCGACGACTCGAACCACGGAGTCGACGAACACAGCCGCGGCGCTGAGTGGTCTCGATCCATCTCACGGCACGTGAAAAGGGGCAATGGCAAATCGCGGCGGCAGACTCGCCGCCCAGTAGATGAGTCTTGTGTTAGCATACGCCCTGTCGCCGCGGCGCGTCAAACTCAGCCGACATGAGTGCTTCGCCGATCGCAAAGCCGCATCACCCCTCTCCCTTTGGGAGAGGATGGCGAACGGAGTGAGCCAGGTGAGGGAACTGCGCAGCGATATTGCGGCCAACCATGAGTTTATGCCGCGAGACGAGGCAATCTCCCCTCATCCGCCCTTCGGGCACCTTCTCTCAGTGGGAGCAGGGACTTGGCAATCCTGCTGGGCCTGAGCCGCGCCTGGCCACGGAGAGGTTCTCGCCACGCTCCTCAGGGGATACAATACGACCGGCACGGTGCTCTCAGCCCCTATTCGCCCCCGGTTGAACTCAGCTCATGACCCAAAAACCGCTCTTCTTGTCGCGGCTGCGTTGCGCTCGTGGGCTGATCGTGTTCGCGTGGGCGATCGGTTGGTTGGCCCCCCCTGCCCTGTTCGCGGCCGATGATCTGCCCGCCGCTCGCAAGTTGTTCTTACAAGGCAAGTACGCCGAGGCGCAAGAGGCCTACGAGAAATTGCCCCCCGAGCAGCATCTTACCGCGGTCGTGGGGCTCGCTCGCATCCATGCCGCCGTGGGCGAATACGACCAGGCGCTCCAACAACTGCGTTCCGCGCTTGACAAGTCTCCGGCGAGCGCCACGCTGCACGCTGAAATCGCGCAGCTCGAGTTCGATCGCGGCCGCTATGCCGAGTGCGATGCGTCGATCGTCGCGGCCCTTAAGAGCGAGCCCGAGCACTTGCTCGCCCGTTGGCTGCAAGCCGAACGGCATCGCACCGCCGGCCGACTCGCTGAGGCCGATCAGGCGTACAAGTGGTTTGTCGATTACTACAACGACCACGAGGTTAAAGAGGTCGAGTCGCTACGGCTCATCGGCCTGGCGGCGGCGCAGTATGCCCGCTTCCATCAACTCAGCGATCAGTTCACGTTTCTGGTCAATGAACTGTACCCGGAACTCATTGAGGCCGACGCTGATTACTGGCCGGCGCATCTTGAGGCGGGCCGACTGTATCTCGAAAAGTACAACGAGGCCGAGGCGCGTCGCGAGTTCGCCGCCGCCTTGAAGATCAACGGCAACTCGTCCGAGGTGTACGCGGCCGTGGCCCAGTTGGCATTGCAGAACTACAACCTCGACGAGGCGCGGCGGGCTGCCCACCGCGCGCTAGAAATCAATCCCGATCAGCTCACGGCACACCTGGCGCTTGTCGATACGCAGTGCGCCAACTTCGAGATTCGCGACGCCCTGACGGCGCTCGAGATCGCCCTGAAGCTCAACAGCGTTTCCGAGGCCACGCTCGGTCGGCTCGCTGGTGTGTACGCGGCGCTCGATGGCCTCCGCTCCAGCGGACCCGTCGAGGGTGCCGCCCCCACGCGGTTCAGCAAGCTGCTCGCCGAAGTCGACGTGCGCAACCCCCATGCCGGCGAGTTCTATTACACGCTCGGCGCGACTTTTGACCTGGCCCGCAAATACCCCCTGGCCGCGCGTTACTACCGCGTCGCGGTCGAGCGGATGCCGCAGCTCGTGGCCCCCGCCGGAGCGTTGGGCATGGTGCTCATGCGGCTGGGCGAAGAGGCCGAGGCCCGCGTCCAGTTGCAGCAGTCGTTCGACAAGGACCCCTTCAACGCCCGGGTGAGCAACTCGCTCAAGGTGCTCGAAGTGCTCGACGATTACGCGGTGCTCGAGACCGAGCATTTTGTGCTCCGCTTCGATCGAGGCCGCGACGAGCTGCTGGCGCGTCGCGCCGCCAAGTATCTCGAAGAGCACGTCTACCCCGAGTTGTGCAAACAGTTCCAGTTCCAGCCCGAGGGCAAATCGCTGTTCGAGTTCTTTAGCCGCGCCCGCAACACCAACGGCCACGGCTGGTTCAGTGCCCGGATGGTCGGTCTGCCTTACGTGGGCACCGTCGGGGCCTGCGCGGGCAAGATCGTCGCGATGGCCTCGCCCAACGACATGCCCAAAAAGTTCAACTGGGCGCGCGTGCTCAAGCATGAGTTTGTACACGTGCTCAACTTGCAGCAGACCGACTTCAATATCCCGCACTGGTACACCGAGGCCCTGGCCGTGCAGACCGAGGCCGGGCCCCGTTCGCCCGTGTGGAACCAACTCCTCCGCGAGCGGGTCCCCAAAGGGGATGTGTTCAATCTGGACACGATCAACCTGGGCTTTGTCCGCCCGAAGTCGAGTCTCGACTGGCAGATGGCCTACTGTCAGGCGCAGCTCTATGCCCAGTACCTGATTAAAACCCACGGGGCCGACGCGCCCGCCAAACTGCTCCAGGCCTACGCCGACAACCTCGACACGCGGGCGGCACTCAAGCGGCACTTCAACATCGAGCAAGAAGCGTTCGAGAAGGGTTACCGCGCGTTCCTCGACGCGCTTGTGGCCGATTTGAAAAAACAGGACGACGAGGAAGACGAGCCCGAGCCGGCCGAGTGGGCCAAGCGTTTCGAGCAGAACAAGGACGACCCCGACGCGGCCGCGGCGATGGCCGAGATCATGCTGGCCAAGAAAGACTACGCCGCGGCCCGCAAGTTGGCCGACGGTGTGTTGCAGCAGCAGCCCAAGCACCCTCGGGCCAACTACGTGCTCTCCCGCGTGCGGCTCGTGATCGGCGAGGAGGACGAGGCGGTCAAGCTGCTCACCCGCGCGTTCGACCCACAGAAACCCGACCTGCGCGTGCTCCGCGCACTGGCCGAAGGGCACTATCAGGCCGGCCGCTACGATGAAGCGCTCAAACTGTACAAGCTCGGCGCGGCGCGGCAGGGTAACTCGGCCGAATGGCTCAAGTCGCTCGCCCGGGTCTACATCAAACAAGCCAACGAGGCCGGCCTGACCGACGTCTTGCGGCAACTCGCCGAGGCCGACGCCGATGAGCTGGTGATGCGAAAAAAATTGGCCCAACTCGCGCTCAAGAACAACGATTTTGCCCAGGCCTGGCGTTGGTCGAACGAGTCGCTGTTCATCGACGTGGGGGATGTCGACGCGCTGCGCATGTCGGGCCAAGCCGCCTTCGGGCTGAAACAGTACTCCGACGCGATCGATTCGTACGAAGCGCTCGTGCAGCTCGACGGCGACGATCACGACGCGCGCTTTCATCTGGCCGAGGCCTGCGTGGGGGCCAAGCAACTCGACCGCGCCCGGACCGTCTTGCAAACGCTGCTCGAGCGCAGCAGCGGACACACCGAGGCGCAGCAACTTCTCAAGTCGTTACCCAAATAGGATGCCCCATGACCCTTGACGTGCCGAACCTCGACCGCGCCGCGAACATCACGCTGCGCGATTTTCAGCGGCTGATCCGCGACATGTACTTGGAAAAAGATCAGGCCCGGGGCGTCTCGGGCACGTTCATGTGGTTCATGGAAGAGGTCGGCGAGTTGGCCAGTTGCTTGCGCCATGGCACGCATGAAGAGCGGCTCGGCGAATTTGCCGACGTGATCGCCTGGCTCTCGACGCTCGCTAATCTGGCCGAGGTCGACCTCGCCGAGGCCGTCGCTCGCAAGTACGGCACCGGCTGCCCGGGTTGCGGTCAGTTTCAATGCACCTGCGACGGGTCAGACAAGCCATGAGAGGGTTGTGGTGCTGGGGACTCATCGGGATCTCGTTGCTTGTCTCGCGCGATGCGCTCGCGCAGTCGGCGGTTGAGCCTGACATCGTCTCGGCGCGACTCGGGTTCGACGGCTATCACCGACTCGGGCATTGGGTCCCGCTGGAGGTGGTTGTTCGCGGCGGCACGCACGCTGCCACAGGGGCGCTGTTCGTCAGCATTCCCGATGGCCACGACACGCTGGCCACGTTCAGCACGCCACCCAGTGCTCCGCTGGTGCTGCAACCGCAGGCGGACACACGCACGGTCTTATATGTGCAGTTGGGGCGCATCGTCCGCGGCCTCGACATGCTGCTCGTGCTCGACAACGGTCATCAGGTCAAACGACACGTCGAACTCGCTGAGCCCGATCGCGGCACGGCCCTCGACGGACGCACCAAGCTCTACCTCTCGCTGGGCGCGTCGTTCTTAAAATCTCAGCGCGGCGAGGCGAGCAAGGACGTCGTTGTCGAGCTGAGCGACATCGCGTCGTTGCCCACGCAATGGTACGGCTACGACAGCGTCGATCTCGTGGTGCTCAACGCGAACCAACCGGAGCGCTGCCGCGCCCTGGCTGCCGACCCTGCGCGGCTCAACGCCTTGCGGCAGTGGGTCGAGTTGGGCGGACGACTGTTGATTGTCGGCGGCAGCGAGGCGCGAGAGACCCTCGCCGTCGGCGCGCCACTGGCTCAATTCTTGCCCGGCACGTTGGCTGAGGTCGTCACGCTCCGCTCGGCCAGCTCGCTCGAACAGTTCAGCGGCTCGAGTCGACAAATTCCCACCCGGCTCGGCGGCGCGTCGATCGATTTGAGCGTCGCCCGGTTGACGGACGTGCGGGGCGTGACCACGCTGCGCGACGGTGACGTGCCGCTGGTCGTGCAGTCGCCGCGAGGCTTGGGACAAATCACGTTCTTCGCCGCCGACCTCGACCATCGACCGCTCGACGCATGGGAGGGACGCGCGGCGGTTGTGCAACGCTTGCTCGCCCCGACACTCCAGGCCGTCGGCGATGACGAGCAACCCACCGACGCCTCGGTCCAGGCCCTCTCGGCCGGGCTCTTGGACATCGTCAGCCAACTCCACGACGCGCTCGATCATTTCGAGGGGGTGCAGATTGTGCCCTTCTACGTCGTCGGAGTGGCGCTGCTCGGCTACATCGCGCTCATTGGACCCGGCGACTACTGGCTCGTGACCCGCTATTTCAAGCGAGCCCAGTGGACCTGGATCACATTCCCTTCGCTGGTGGTCATCGCGTGTCTCGCCGCCTATGGTGTCGCCCTGTGGGCCAAAGGGACTCAGGTGCGCGTGAATCAAGTGGACCTCGTCGATCTCGACATGGTCTCAGGGCAGCTGCGCGGCACGAGTTGGTGCAATGTATTTAGCCCGCAAACAGACCGTTTCGACTTCAGCGTTAAACCTCAATCCTGGGAAGCTGCCGAGACCTCGATGCTCGTGTCGTGGTTGGGCAATCCGGGGGACGCTTGGCAAGGGATGCACCGTCCCTCGGGCGGGGCGTTGAGCAGTCGCGGCTACGTGTTCGCCCCCGAGTTGAATGCCCTGCACGCATTGCCAATCGATATCTGGTCGTCGCGCGCGATCACCGCGAGTTGGACAACGATGCATGCACAGACCTCCGCGACGAAGGGGCTCAAATTGCATAGCGACCGCGCGTTGCATGGCACGCTCGTCAATCCGTTCGCGGTCCGTTTGACCGACTGTGTACTGGCCTTCGATCGCTCGGCGTATTTCCTGGGGACACTCGAGCCGGGACAGGCCATCACGCTCAAGCCGAGTACGCAGCGCGATCTGAGCGTGGCCCTGCGCGAGTTTGTCACGGTCGACAACCAAAAACGGTCCGGGGTACTGCGCCACGCCGTGCCTTACAATCCGCTGAGCGAAGACATCCCCACGATCGTCAAGACGATCATGTTCTACAAGGCCAGCGGTGGACGCAGCTACACGGGCCTGAGCAACCGCGCGGTCGAGCGACTCGATCTGAGCGAGCTGCTCGCGCTCGATCGGGCCGTGCTCGTCGGCACGGGGCCCAACGACCCCGACGCGGCACCATCCCAACTGCTGAACCACGGTCGGCCGTTGATCGGCGAGCACGAAACGCGCTGGGGGTTCTATCGGGCTGTCATGCCGTTCGAGTCGGAGCGTCCGTAGCTTTCAATTCAAGTGATCGATCGAGGAACGCACGGTGATTGAAACCCGCGATTTGACCAAAGTCTACGGCCAGCTCTACGCCATCAAGGGGCTCAACTTGTCGCTTGCTCGGGGCGACGTGTTCGGGTTCATTGGTCCCAACGGAGCCGGCAAGACGACCACGATGCGCATCCTGGCCACGCTCCTCAACCCCACGAGCGGCGAAGCCTCGGTCTGTGGTTACTCGGTCTACAAGCAACCCAAGGAGATTCGCCGCGCCATCGGTTACATGCCCGACTTCTTCGGCGTGTACGATGACATGCAGGTGATCGAGTACCTGGAGTTCTTCGCCGCGGCGTATCGGATCGATGGCCCCGCGCGGAGAAAAAAGTGTGACGAAGTGCTCGAACTGGTCGACCTCGGGTACAAGCGCGAGGCGCTCGTCACGAGCCTGTCGCGCGGCATGACGCAGCGATTGGGGCTCGCCCGGGTGTTGTTGCACGATCCGCAAGTGTTGCTGCTCGATGAACCGGCCAGTGGGCTCGACCCCCGCGCGCGGATCGAAATTCGCACGCTGCTCAAAGAGTTGCGAGGGCTGGGAAAGACGATCATGGTCAGCAGCCACATTCTGCCCGAGTTGGCCGATATCTGCAACAAGGTGGGGATCATCGAGCGCGGCGAACTGCTCGTGAATAGCGACGTGGCCGATGTGATGCGGCAAGTCCGCCGCCACTTGGTGCTCAAGATCGGCGTGCTCGGCGATCGCGACGCGGCCGCCCGGCTGCTCGAAGCACGCGACGACGTGTCGAGCGTCACGCTCGTCGAAGGGCAATTGACCGTCACGCTCCGCTCGGGCGTCGAGGATTACAGCGAACTGCCGAGCGCGTTGATCGGCGCGGGCTACAAGTTGACGCTGTTCAAGGAGGAGGAGCTCAACTTGGAGACGGCGTTCATGGAGTTGACCAAGGGCATCACGGCGTAGCAGAACGTCGGCCGAGCCGACGGCTTGGGGGGAAGGATGGAAACATGACGTCGTTGAAATCGTCGACCTGGCAAAAATCATTCGCCGATTGGGCACCGTGGCTGCTCGTGCTTGCGGGTTTGGTTGTGGTCGTGGGTCTGGGGGCGTTCATGTCGCGAGTCCGCACCCAACCGACGATTCAAGGCGAGTTCAGCGAGCAAGAGTTTGCGGCGATCGTGTCGCTGCTCAGGCAATCGCGCGGCGCGCACATCCGCTGCGACGAATTGCAACGCCACGGCGACGACGAGGCCTGGGCACTCATCGCCACGGCGGTCGGGCCCGAGGCGCGTTACGAGCGGATCAAGCTCGCACGGCGCGACGGGCGTTGGTTGGCGATCGAGGTCAAATCGTTACAATAGCGAGCGTGTGTCGCGCTTGTCTGATCCTTGCGTCGAATGGTGTATGGCCACGATGAGTCCCGCCAAGTATTTTCCCCCCGTCGATGAGGCGGACGAGCAAGGGGTGTTGGGCTTCGGCGGTCAACTGACCTGCGACTGGCTCACGGACGCCTACACGCATGGCATCTTCCCCTGGCCCATGTGGGGGCATTTGGTCTGGTGTTCGCCCGACCCGCGGGGCGTGATCGAGTTGGATGCCTTGCACGTCTCGCGAAGTTTGCGGCGAACGTTGCGCAAGAGCGGCTATCGGCTGACGCGCGACACGGCCTTTCGCGAGGTGATGGTCGGCTGCGCCACGTCGCTCGATCGGACCGACAATACCTGGATCATTCCACCGCTGGTCGATGCTTATGTGACGCTGCATCGTCGGGGAGTGGCGCATAGCGTGGAAGTATGGCGCGACGAGCGGCTCGTGGGGGGCGTGTATGGCGTGTCGTTCGGCGCGATGTTCGCCGCCGAGTCGATGTTCTACCGCGAGCGCGACGCCTCGAAGGTCGCGCTCGTGCATCTGGTCGAGCATCTGCGCCAGCGCGGCTATCGGCTGCTCGACATTCAGGTGCTCAACGAGCACACCGAGACGTTGGGCGGGACGGAAATCGCGCGCGACGAATTCCTCGTCCGACTCGCCGAGGCGCTGCAGCTCGACGTCACGTTCTGAGCATCCCATGAAAACATTTATGAGCAATCTTCAGGACGACCATCCGCCGCGCGTTGTGATTCTGGCGGGCCCCAATGGCGCTGGGAAAAGCACATCCGCGAATCGCTTGTTACGGGGAACACTCGGCGTGGACGAGTTCGTGAATGCCGATGTGATTGCACAGGGGCTCTCGGGGTTTAGTCCCGAGCGTGTGGCGATGGCCGCCGGGAGGGTTATGTGGAAAAGACTCCACGAGTTGGCCGCCTCTCGAACGAGTTTTGCCTTCGAGACGACGCTGGCGAGCCGCACGTTCCTGCCGTGGCTTAAGGAGCTAAAGCGGCAAGGTTTCCATGCCCATCTGGTATTTCTCTGGTTATCATCGGCGGATAGCGCTGTCGAGCGTGTTGCCGATCGGGTGAGGCAGGGAGGGCATGATGTCCCCGAGGAGGTGGTACGAAGGCGTTATAAACGAGGATTGTCGAATTTTCTTTGCCTGTATCGGCCAGTAGTAAATTCGTGGCAACTAGTCGATAATAGTAGAAAGAAAGTGCAACTCATTGCCGCAGGCCAAGCTGGGCGAGTCGATGAGGTTCGATACCCAGAGATCTGGGAGCGGATTTGCAAAGATATCGGAGTCACGTCATGACCATCGAGCCACGTCCGAGTGATGTGCAGCGTTTGATTGCTGAGTCCGATGCCGTTGTCGCGGCCATTCAAGCATCTGTGACGGAAGCGCTGCTTGCACACAAGCGAGAAGGGCTACCGATCGTCGATTGGCAAAACGGTCGCGTGGTCTTGGTGCCGCCAGACGAGATTGAAATTGACGACCTGGACGATCTCCCATCATCTCCCCAGGTGCCATAATCGCCCTTCGGTCACCGGGCGTTGAGTCCATCGAGGGAGACAACGGCGGGTGCCGACAGGCTCGCGCTCAGATTCGAGCGACGCAACTGGCCGCAGGCCGCGTCGATCTTGTCTCCCTTGCGGACACGCACTTGCACGTTGATGCCCCCATTGCGCAAGATACTCACAAAGCGTTCGGTGTCGTGCTCGTTGGGGGTGCGATAGGGCAAACCGCTCACCGGGTTGAACGGAATCACGTTCAGCAGCGCGGTGCGTCCGCGCAGCAGGCGGACCAGTTCCTGGGCGTGCGTCGGTCGGTCGTTGAGCCCGGCAAGCAGCACGTACTCGAACGTCAAGCGTCGCCCGTTGCGCTCAAAATACCGATCGGCGGCATCCATGATCGGTCGCAAGCCGATGTTTTGGTTCACGGGCACGAGTTGATTGCGGAGTTCGTCGTTGGGCGCGTGCAGCGAGACGGCCAAGTGATACGGCGAGCCTTCCTCGACCAGTCGGTCGATCGCCCCCGGCAAGCCGACCGTGCTGATCGTAATCCGACGCGGACTAATGCCCAGCCCGGACGACGGTGACTCGGCGGGGGCCGAGGCGACGCGCAAGGCGGGAATGAGCGCCTTCACGTTGGCCAGCGGTTCCCCCATGCCCATCACAACCATGTTGCTCAGCCGTTCCTCAAGGGGCAAACGCCGCTGCAAGAGCAGCATCTGCTCGATGATCTCGCCGCTGGTCAGGTTGCGGGCGACGCCGTCGAGCCCGCTGGCACAGAAGACGCAGCCCATCGCGCAGCCGACTTGGGTGCTGATGCAGATCGTGCGGCGCTCTCCCTCGCGGATCAGCACGCACTCGATGCGGTGCGCGTCGGGCCACTGCAACAGCATTTTCTCGGTGCCGTCCGAGGCCTCTTTGAGCGCGACGACCTGGGCCGTACAGAGCGTGAACGCATCGGCGAGTTGCTGCCGCAGGGCCTTGGGCAGATCGGACATGTCGTCGAACGTGACGGCCCGCTTCTCGTAGATCCAGCGGAGGATTTGCGCGCCGCGATACTTGGGCACGCCGCGCTCGGCGAGCCAGGCGTGCAGTTCGTCGGCCGAGATATCGAGTAAATGCCGCATAAATCGAGTGCGCAGAGCTGGCAGGATCAACCGTCATTGTCGCCCGAAACGGCGGCAATTCCTAGGGGGCAGTGTGCGGCGTTGACGAATGGGCCGACGTGCATAAACCCCTCTCCCTTTGGGAGAGGATGGTGAGCGTAGCGAACCAGGAGAGGGGAGACCGCCGCGAAACCTCGTTCTGGCCAACGTGGTGAACGTGAGACATGGCCACGTCCCCTCAACCGGCCTTCGGCCACCTTCTCCCAGTGGGAGAAGGGAATTGGCGCGGCGTTGACGAATGGGCCGATCGCGGGAACAATCAACAGGCAGCTTCACGAACGGTCGGCTATCCATCTTGTCGGGAGACTTCAGCATGTCGAGCAACCCGTATGCCTCGAACGCGGTACCGCCTCCGCCCAAGTCGTCGTCCAAGCTGTGGATGGGACTCGGCTGCGGCTGCATGGTCATGCTGGGGATTTGTTGCGGTGGCGTGATGCTGTTTGGCATTGGCAGCGCTCGTTGGGCACAGAATGCCGCGATCTCTGACCCTCAGCAGATCGATCAACTTGCCAAGCAGATCGCCGAGGTGCCGCTGATCGACGAGCTGGCAGTGAAGCCCAAGTTCGGCATGGACATGAAGATTCCGTTTCTGGATCGCCGGCTGATGCGGTTTGCCGTGTATACCGACGAGGCCGAGCACTCGATGGTCCTGATCGGCGATTTTGACGCCGAACTGATGGGGGGCGACACGCAAAAGGCCCTGCGCGAGATGCAGACCGGCATGCAAGGTGGCGGTCACGGTCAGCAGGACGTGCAGGTGATGGAAACGGCGCAAAAGCAGTTGACCGTTCGCGGCAAGCCAGCCCAGTTCACGTTTGCCAAGGTGAAGATGACACCTGACGGTAAGACCGAAGGGGTCGAGATGTGGCAAGTGACCGGCGTGTTCGAGGGGAAGGCAGGGCCCGCGTTGCTGCTGATCATGGCCCCCTACGAAGATTGGACTCAGGCCGAACTCGAAGCGGAAGTTCAGCAAATCAAGTGATCGTTTGTTGGCTTATTATCACATGATGGAGCGGAAATCATAGCGACGAGACGCATTCGACAAGTCGTCTGGGGCATGGTGAGCTGTCTGTTGTTCGTCGGTTCGCTCTCGGCGGGAGTAGGCGAAGGTGAGGATCGCGAAGCGTTAGCGACGTTACAGCGACTGGCCGACGAACTGAGCAAGCGCACGCTCGGGGGCGTTCAGTTCTGGACCGATGAGTTGGTGTTTCGTGAATGGCGCATCCAGCAAAATGTGCTCAGTGGCCACTACCGTCTTCTCGATGGCGACAACCGTCGCCATGTTTCGGGAACATTCCAGCAATGTCGCGAACGGCTTGAGCAGATCAAGCAGGAACAGTCGCTCGAACTGATTCGAGGCCGGGTGCTCGTTGTGTTGCATGGACTTGCAGGTCACCGAGGCAACGTGTCGGGGTTATGTGAGTTTGTAGCCAAGGATACCGATCTGACACCGATCAGCGTGGGGTACGCCAGCACGCGCGGTACGCTTGATTCGCATGCCGCCGCGCTAGCCAAGGTCATCGAGCATTTGGGTCCCGACGTGACAGAAATCAATTTTATTGGCTACAGCATGGGGAACGTGGTGATTCGTCGTTACCTGCATGACCATCCCGACCAGCGTATCAAGCGATTCGCCATGATCGCGCCCCCCAATCATGGAGTCGAACGGGCTACGAAGTGGAATGACAATACGGTCTTCCTGTCTGTGGTTGGTGGTGCGGCTCACCAGTTGGGGGCTGGCTGGAAGAGCACCGCGGGGAAGCTGGCTAAGCCTCAATGCGAGTTCGGCATCATCGCCGGTGGGAGAGAAAACGACGAGGGCTTCTCGGCGGACGTTCCCGGGGACGATGATTGGTTAATCAGCGTAGACACGACGCGGTTGGCCGGCGCGGCTGACTTCACGATCGTGCCGATGATCCATCAAATGCTGCCATTTGATACTCGAGTGCGAGAGCGCTGTCGGCGCTTCATCGAGCACGGTTACTTTGTCGATCAGGATAGCCGTCAACCGATCGACCAAGATGGCAAGCCGTAACATGACAGATCTGGCCCCAGTTTGTGAGAGTCGTACTGAGCATGCGATCGATCGGTGTGTTTTGTGGTTCAAGCGTCGGGAATCGGCCGGCGTTTCGCGCCGCGGCCGAGGAATTGGGACGGCTGCTGGCCCAATCGCGGCGGCGGCTCGTCTATGGCGGCGGCAACATCGGGCTGATGGGGGTTATCGCCGACGAAGTGCTCCGCTGCGGCGGCGAGGTCGTGGGCGTGATTCCGCGCATGTTGCAGGACAAGGAACTCGGTCACCCGGGCCTCACGCAGTTGCATGTGGTTGAGTCGATGCACGAGCGCAAGGCGCTGATGGCCCAGGAGAGCGACGCGTTCATCGCGCTGCCCGGCGGCTTTGGCACGCTTGAAGAGATTGCCGAAGTCATCACCTGGACCCAGTTGGGCGTGCATGCCAAGCCGTGCGGGTTTCTCAACGTCGAGGGATTTTACGATCCGTTGCTCGCGCTCTTTGATACGATGGTCGATGGCGGGCTGCTCAGCGCGTCGAACCGGTCGATCGTGCTGCTGCACGCTGAGCCCGCCGGGCTGCTGGAGTTGCTCGCGAATTGGCACGCCGAGGTCCGACCGAAATGGCTGGGGCTGTCGCAGACTTGAGACGCCCGTCCGGTCCGAGACGGACCGGCTCGGGAGGTTGAACCGGAGAGATGCTCACGATGTTGAATTGCGAGATGCCATGAGCCCGATGAGCCGACGAGAAAAGATCGAGGCCATGCTGGCCGACGATCCGCGAGATTCGTTCTTGCGTTACAGCTTGGCGATGGAACTTGAGAAGGACGGGGCGCATGAGCCGAGCCTGCAACAATTGCGGGGGCTCATGCAGGACGAGCCACCGTATGTGGCGGCGTTTTTTCGCGCGGGGCAGTTGCTCGCGCGGCTGCAACGCCTCAGCGAGGCGCGAGACGCCCTGCGCCGCGGCATCGAGCACGCCCGGCAGCAAGGGGACGCTCACGCGGCCGGCGAAATGAGCGAGTTCCTGGCCAGCCTCGGCCCTTTGGGTGAATGAAAGTTCAGAAAAATGATTTGAGACCAGGTCGCTCGGTTCGCTATTCTAGAGAGCATTCGCGACTCCCTCGTTTCGATCTTTCTCCTGTTTTTATCGAGTGCCGTGTCATGGTGTCATTGCTGCGTCGCTGCTGTTTTTTGGTCGTGTTGCTGTCAGGACTCGCCGCTCAGGCCGACACGGTCGCCGTCACCGAATTTTTCAATCAACCCATCGGCGAGTTGGGCGGACGCCAATGGGTCGAACTGTTCAACTACGGCAACGAGCCTGTCAGCCTGCGCGGCTGGCGGATGTTGATGGGAGGGAACAGTATCATCGATCTGGAACCGCTCAGCATTCAGCCGGGCGATTACATGATCGTCGTGTGCACCTTTAACGGCTTGCCCCGCTCGCAACTCAAGCAGGTGTTCGAGACCGAGTGGCTGGGCGGGCGATCGGAGCCGCGGGTGATGGTTGTGCCGCAGGGGCGACCACACTTGGGGACCACCGGGGGCGAGATCACTTTGCAAAATCGCCGCCGCCAGACCGTCTGGCAGTTGTTCTATCGCAACGACGGTCAGCCGGGTCGATCGACGTTTTTTGCCGATTCGCGCTTTCGGCTCGTGACCCGATTTGGCAAGGCGGGCCAACCCGGCGTGAACCGCAAAGGGAACGACGCCGACGTGACAGGGGGCGATTTTCTGGGGTACGAAGGGAACCAGTACACGAAGGACGAATTTGCGTTTGAGTCGGATGTCAGCGGTTTGCAGACCGGGTTCGACGACCTGTACGGCCCGCAGGCACCCAATGGACAAGCCCAGCCGGGGCACGGCAGCCCGCTGTTGGGGCCCTATAAGCACCTCGGCGCCAAGTAACGTTCCGATAGCCGGTCCGTCTCGGACCGGACGGGTTCGCTCCCAAGGCGTGTCGAGGATTTCATCTCGACACGTCCGGTCCAACACGGACCGGCTATCGGGAGTGGGTCGTTAGGGATGGCCTTGGCGTTCGCTGCGGCGGCGAATGTAGTAGCGCTGGACGTCGGCGACGCAGCTTTGGCCGCTGGGAGACTTGAGCGCGCAGCAAGCGGCCGCCGTCTTGCTCTGTTCAACCACCGCGCGAACCCGACGGACACCCCCTTCCTGCAAGTCGGCTTCGATATCGTCGCGGGTCAGGCCAAAGCACGGACAGAGCGGCGCGTCGGGGTCCTTGGGATAAATCGGTTGCTTCAGTTGGCCAATCGCGATCACCCGGTCGTACTCGTCAAAGTAGGCCACGTCGCAGGTCGGAAACGAGCAAAAATACGCCGGGTCGGCGATGTTCACCGGCGACTCATCGGTGACCAGCGCTTGAACGGTTCGTACGGTGACCATGATCCCCAGCGAACGACAGCGCGGGCAGTACCGTTGACCGTTGTCTTCAACCTCGCGAACAAACGCCTTATTCATAGCCTTGAGCTTTCTGGGTGCCTCGCACAGAAACCAGCCTTTGTTAGGGGTGTTTAATTACTTGTATTTGGTGTGTTTTTTATGCCGGTAGCCTCGATTTAGCTTGCATAATCCGACGCAA
This sequence comes from uncultured Planctomycetaceae bacterium, assembly GCA_964652155.1. GTDB lineage: Bacteria > Planctomycetota > Planctomycetia > Pirellulales > PNKZ01 > CAZZBK01. The sequence continues at coordinate 26,010 of CAZZBK010000035.1, forward strand.
TCGGTTCGATTGCAAGATAGGATTCATCCAGCAGTCGCTGTTGTGTTGGGATATCACGGCTTGGCCAACGGATGGAGCCCCGGTGGACGCTGCACCATTAGGGTGGTATTCCTAGGGTGCCAAGGTGTTAAGATCGCTCGGGCGACAGCGGGGGGGCTGTCAACTCAGCGATGAGGACGGCTGCGGCCTGATTCATAAGGTAGAGTTGGATTGGTTGGGGGTGCAAAGGGTTTGCATGGTCACACTATTCCGGGGCATACCGAACCCAGTGTAAGCAACGATTTGCGTTAACGCACGCTGGCGGACGCCGAGGAAGATGGAAATGAGTTTCAAGCTGTTAATTGCCGACGATCACGAAGTCGTGCGGACTGGCCTCAAAAGTTTGCTGGCTGGCACCGAGTTCTCCATTGTTGCCGAGGCCACCGACGGCGACGAAGCCGTCCGCTTGGCGACCAAGCACAAACCAGACTTGGTGATCCTTGATATCCGCATGACGGGGGTCGATGGGCTCACGGCATTGGGACGCATCAAGATGTCGCATCCCACGATGCCCATCGTCATGCTCTCGACCTACGATAATCCGACCTACGTGGCCAAGAGCGTGGCCCTGGGTGCCAGCGGCTTTCTGCTCAAAGGCGCGACGCGCGACGAACTGCTCAGTGTCTTCCGCAAAGTGGTCAACGGCGAAGACGCCTGGACACGCGACGAACTGCGGCGCGTCACCGGAGCCCTCGCCACGCCCCGCATGAGCGGCGATGTCGAAGTCCCCCTCACCCAACGCGAGAGCGAAGTGCTGCGCCAGTTGGCGTTCGGGCTGACGAACAAGGAAATTGGCGTCGCCCTGGGCATCAGCTACGAGACGGTTAAGGAACACGTGCAACATATCCTGCGCAAGATCGGCGTGACCGATCGAACTCAAGCCGCCGTCTGGGCGGTGCGCAAAGGGCTGGTCTAACCGACCCGCCGACTCCAGTGCGTCTTACAAGATGGCTGGGGATGGTCTCCTTCTGCGTTGCCATTTTGTTAGACGCTCTCAAGCGGCGATCACGCGATCACGTCAGCGCGAGTGCATGCGCTATGGCGACGACCCCAGGGCGTGTACACTGTCGGGCTCCCCCTCCACGCTTCGCAACCGGGATATCGCTTGCCATGAAGTCCACGGATATTCGCATCGTCGGCGCAACGTCCACGACGGAGCAATTTCAGTATCGCGCGCCGATCAAGTTTGGCGGCCGCGTCGTGACCGACGTGACACTGTTGCATGTCGAGGTCGAGGTCGAAACCCGCTCCGGACGCCGCGCCAAGGGGTTCGGTTCAATGCCCATCGGCAACGTTTGGGCCTGGCCCAGCCAGCGGGTCAGCGCGCTCGAATCGGAAGCGGCGATGATCGCGCTAGGGCAGCAATTGGTCGAAGCGGCCAACGCGATTCGCGCGTATGGTCATCCACTCGAACTGACCCACGATTTCGCGCCCGAGTACGCGCGTCAGGCCGCCACCCTTACCGAACGCGGCTCGTTGGCCGAGCCCATGCCCCGGCTCGCGCAACTTGTCAGTGCCAGTCCGCTCGAAGCGGCGATCCATGACGCTTACGGCCGCGCGCTCGGCGCGAACGCATATAATCTGCTCTCCGCCGAGTTTTGCAATCGCGATCTGGGCGCGTATCTGGGCAGCGACTTTGAGGGCGAATATCTCGACCGCTACACGCTCCGCGAGCCGAAGCCGCGCATGCCGCTCTATCATCTGGTCGGCGCGCTCGATCCATTGACCCCGGGCGAGACTCCGCCCATCGGCGATGGCCTGCCCGAAACGCTCGGCGACTGGATCGCCTACAACGGGCTGACGCACCTCAAAATCAAGCTCAACGGCGACTACTTGGCCTGGGATGTCGAGCGCGTGATCGGCGTCGAGCGCGTGGCGGTCGTCGCCCAGGCGGCGCGTGGTTGCCCGGTGTGGCATTACTCGCTCGACTTCAACGAGAAGTGCGCCAACGTGCAGTACATTCTCGACTTCCTGGCCCAGCTGCGCGAGCGCGCTCCGCAGGCGCTCGACCGCGTACACTATATCGAGCAGCCCACGCATCGCGACCTCGCCGCGTATCCAGAGAACCGCATGCACGCCGCCGCGCAGATCAAGCCGGTGGTCATCGACGAGTCGCTCGTCGACTTCGAGAGCCTGCTGCTCTGCCGCGAGTTGGGTTACTCGGGCGTCGCGCTCAAGGCGTGCAAGGGGCACACCGAGGCGCTACTCATGGGGGCCGCCGCGCAAAAGTACAACATGTTCCTCTGCGTGCAGGACCTCTCCTGTCCAGGCTATTCATTTCTGCACTCGGCCAGTTTGTCGGCCCGGGTACCAACCGTCGCTGCGATCGAAGGCAACTCGCGCCAATACTGCCCCAAGGCCAACGAGGCGTGGCGCGAACGCTTCCCGTCGATGTTCCAGATCACCGATGGCACGGTGGGGACCGGGTGCCTCAACGGCCCCGGCTTGGGATTTTAGCGCCGCGGCTTTTCATGCCGTCGGCGTAGCGATGCAAACTTCATGAACCCTGGCGACGCTGGCCGAACACCCGCTGCTCGATGGCCTGAAACCGCGGATGATCGCGCAAGCTCAGCACCCCAGGGTTGGCCAACATCACGGGCAGGAGAAAACACTCCTCGGCGCAAGCCGATTCGAGCGAAGTGAGCGCCGCGTCGGGCCCATCGAGCATCAGCGTCAATTCGGCGGTGACGGACCACATGGGCAATCGAGCGGCGAAGATTTGTCGAATCTCGTCTTGAATCCGGCGCGCTTCCTCCGTGCGGTCGGCGGTCCACATGGCCTCGGCTGTCGCGATCAGCGGCAGCAACTCGCGCTCGGATAATTGCACGGCGCGTTCGGCCGCGCTGCGCGCAATTTCGTGCTGCCGGGCATGCCGCGCGGCGATCGAATACACCGAGTGGACCGTGTTCACGCTGGGCATCATTTCCACGGCCCGACGAGCCGACTCCAACGCGCCTGCGGTGTCCCCCTCGGCGAGCAACGCATGCACGAGCATCTCGTGGTAGTGCGGGACGTACGGTGCCAACTCGACCGCGGCGCGAAACTGCTTCAACGCCGATGCGGTCTCCAACTGACAGTACGCCAAATAGCCGCGCACAAAGCCCGCCAGCGACGGACTCGACTGCAACGCTTCGGCCCGCGCTAGGTCCTGCTCGGCCCCCGCCCAATCCCAGTCGAAGCATGCGCGGATAAACGCCGCGAGCGCGAGTGCCTCGGCAAAGTTGGGATCGATGGCCAACACCCGCTCGCGCAGTTGCCGCAATACCCCGGACGAGTCCTTCGACCGCAGCCAACCCAGGCCCGTCCGCACGATGATCGCCTCGGCCAACCCGATGTACGCAGCCTTGTAATCCGGATCCAACTCGATCGCCTGCTCAAAGCAACGGCTCGCCTGTTCCATGTCTCCCGAGTGACGAAAGCTCATGCGGGTCAAACCACGCTGGTAATACTCGTGTGCCTGCTCGATGTTCTCAAAGCGGGGCGATGTCGGCGGCTGGGCGGGGCCCGGGACCGGTGTGACAGGGAGCGCACAGCGATAACCGCGCCGATGCAAGGTCTCGATCACCGGTGTGCTGTCCGTGTCGCCCAGCACCTTGCGCAACGAATGAATACAGCGGGTCAGGCTCTCTTCCGAGGCGTTCTGGTCGGCCCAAACTTCGCTGAGCAGTTCGTCTTTCGTGGCCATGATTCCTTGGCGACGAACGAGCGCGGCAAGTACCCCCAACTCTTTCGGCGGCAGGTACACAAGCGTGTTGCCCCGAAACAACCCGCAGTCACAGACCAAGCGGTATGGACCAAAATCAAAATTGTTCCAGGAGCGTGAGCCTGCCATCATCGTTCCATCAGGATCAGGGCCCATCGTGCAGGATGGGCAATCGGACGAATGCTCGCGAGCCGAGCTATTGTGTATGGCGATTGTAGATGATCGCACGGCACTGTCCAGAGCAGTTCCAGCGCGCAGGTCTTGCGCGGGTGAGCCGGCCCAAAAGCCGTCACTGCAGCAGCGATTCCAGCGGGTTTCCCTCGCTGAGCCGGATCGGGCGGCCAATCGGAGAGTGCAATTCCAAGGCTGGATCGATCCCCAACGCGCTCAGCACCGTCGCGTGCAAATCGGCGACCCGGGTGCCGTCATCGTAGGGGATGCGGCTCCCCGCCGGATCGGTCTCGCCTTGCACGTGGCCGCGTCGCAAGCCGCCGCCGGCAAGCAGCACGCTGAACCCGTGCGGCCAGTGGTCACGACCATCGAGCCCGTTGATCTTCGGCGTGCGACCGAACTCGCCGCAGCACACGATCACGGTCGAGTCGAGCACGTCCCGCTCGTTGAGTTCGCCAAGCAACGCCGCGAGCGCGGGGTCGAGCTGCGCGGTCTGTTGCTGAGTCCCCTCGAAATTGTTGGCGTGGGTATCCCAGCCGCTGAGCGTGACCTCGACGCAGCGCACGCCCACCTCGATCAGCCGTCGCGCGGCCAGGCAGCCTCGCCCAAACGGCGTGTCGCCGTAACGCTCGAGCGTGCTGGCCGACTCGTGACTCACCTCGAAGGCTTGCAGTTGTTCGCTCGACATCAGTTTCAGCGCGCGCTCGACCAACTCGCGATGCAACGTGCGCTCGACCAGCGGCGCTCGTCCCTGGGCAAACGCCTGCTCGATCACCCGCAGGTCGTGCAGTCGCCGCTCCCGGCGCGGCTCGCTGACCCGTGACGTGACATCGGGCACTTTGGATTGAGGGTCATACGTCTTGAAGGCGTCGTATTGATTGCCCAGAAAGCCCCCTCGGCCGGGAAATCGATCCGGCATGATCGACACATGCCGCGGGATATCAACGCCGTCCGAGGGCAACTGATGGCAGCAGATCGCGCCGATCGACGGGTGTACAATCGTCGGCTCGGGCGGATGACCCGTCTTGAGCGCAATCGAGCCGCGCTCATGGTCCCCCTCCTTGCTCACCGTGTTGCGCACGAGCGTCACGAGATCGAAGACCTCAGCCGTGCGCGGCAGACCAGCGGCGATCTGGACTTGCTTCATGCGCGTGGCGATGGCCTGCGTCGCGCCTCGAATCTCCAGCGGCGCGTCGGGATGTGGATCGAACGTTTCAAGCTGGCTAGGGCCACCGGACATCCACAGCCAAATGAGCGATCGGGCACGCTTACGCAACACGCCACGCTCGGCCGTGTGGGCCAAGTGTCCGGCGAGCGGCGTCAGCCACGGCACGGTCGAGAGCGAACGGGCTAGCAAGCCGCGTCGGGTCAGGCTGGGCATGATTTAGTGGTTCCAGGAAAATTCGGTCGAGTTGAACAACGACCAAGCCAGGTCCGCGAGCATTTGCTGCCTGGCCTTGCCTTGCGACTTATCGAGCTGCGACTGAAAGTGGCTCCGTTCCTCTGCGCTTGGCCCCCGGGTCAATATCGTCCAGTACAGGGTTTCGACCGCCTGAGAGTCGTCGTTGGCCAGCATGGCGATCTGCGTGCAGGCATTGCCGACGGGGTCGTCACGAGTTTTCTCCCCCACGAGCTTGCCGTTGAGCATGAGCAGCCGTTGAGGGATGGTCCCGCCGGGGTCTTGTAGTTCGTCCTCGCCAAGATCGCCATAGCGTTTGCGAAAGTCCGCCTCGTCGTTCTGTCGTGCGAAGCGGAGCAGGATGTGGCTTTGTTGGTCGAGCGTGGCGAGCCGTGACGCCTGAAGCACGCTTAGGGCAACCTGCTCGGGACGCAATCGCGTGAGCGGAAACACGCCCCAGGCCGCCTCGTGCCGCGCGAACTGCTCGGCGTCGAGCGACTCATCCAAGCGGCTCTCAGGACGAAACGGTCGGCTTGCGACGATCAAGCGGATGAGCCGTCGCAGGTCGAAGCGATGGGTGCGAAAATCGTCGGCAAGGATGACGAGCGCGCTCGGAATCGCGTCGCCACGCAGGTCGTCGATCGGTTCCACCAAGCCGCGCCCCAAGAGCATTGCCCAGACGCGATTGACGATCGCCCGGGAGAAGTTGAGGTGATCGCGATGCGTGACCCAATGCGCGAGTTGCGCGCGCAGGTCGGCTCCCTCACGCAGCGCGCCCTCGGGGAGCAACTCGAAGTGATACGGAACGGCAGGCGCGATCGTCTCGAGCTGGCCGGTCTTGCGATTCTCGACCTGATACGTGCCCGGTTGGTCACGGATCCCCTGGAAGGTCATCTGCGTGCCGGCAAAAAATGCGGCGAGCCCTTGAAACTCGCGTTGCTTCCAGGGCTGGAACGGATGATCGTGGCACTCGGCACAATCGATGCGCACACCCAGCAAGGCGCGCGAGACCCGCGCCGCCAATTCGCTCGCGTTGGGTTGCTTGGGCGTCTGGTCGTTCTTGATCGTGACGGTGATGAAGTTCGTCGCGGGCTTGTCGGTCCACAAGCCCTCGGTGTCAAGCACCTCGCGGACCCACTCGTCGTAAGGGCGATTGTGTCGCAACTGCTCGCTGAGCCAGCTAACAAACCGACGTCGGCGGAAGAGCACGAACGGGCCGTCCTTGGTCCCCACCAGCGCTCGAGTGAACCGTTCGGCTAGGTAGTCGTGCGCGCGCCCGTCGTCGAGCACGTGTTGCAGCCAGGCGTCGATCGCCTCGTCGCGCGTCTGCTCGATGTGCCGCAGCTCTTCGCGCGATGGGACGGTCCCTAGCAGCGCCAGCGAAATCCGTCGCGCGACGGTGTGCGCGTCGGCTGCTGGAGCCGGCGTGAGTTGCTGCTGCGACCAGCTTTGCTCAAACGTCGCATTGAGCCGATCAAGCGAAACGCGGAACGAGTCGTCGAGTGGCCGCGCGGCCGGATACCCATCCCCCTGCCATCTCGACGAACGCAACGGAGCGGTGAGCGCGACCAGCACCGCGCCACACACCGTCCAGAACAGCAGCGATTGCTTCCACATCGACTCGGCTCCCGGCTGCGTCGACCCCGCGACGCTGATCTTTGTACCTCGGCGGCGAGATATTTTCGTCAGCAATTCTGAAACTTTCCGGCTCATTTTAGGTACATTCAGTTGAGCGAGGGGAAATCGATTGTCTGAAGTCGCGGCCAGTATCGTGGCGGTCGAGACGGTCACGGCCGAGGTCGTGCAACCGACCGAGACGGTACGCCCCGGCCGGCTGCGCCGCTGCGGACGCGCTCTCGCATGGGCCGGCAACGGGCTGCTCGGGCTCGTGGCCCTGATCGTCGGCTTGGCCTTTGCGTCGTCTGTCCCGCTCGTGCAGTTTATCTCGCTGGGATATCTCGTCGAGGTGAGCGGGCGAGCGCTGCGCGAGCGCGACGCTTGGCGCGGCGGGATCGGCCTTCAGCAGTCGGCCCGACTGGGCAAGGTCGCCGCGCTGATCGGACTCTGGTCGTTGCCAATCATGTTGCTCCAAGAGTTCGCGTTCAGTGCCATGCTTATCGAGCCCGACGGACCCTCAGCCCGACGGTGGCGCGCGGCGTTGATCGTATGCACGGTGGTGATCGCTCTGCACGTGGTCAGCGCGTTGCTGCGCGGCGGTGGGGTGTGGCAATTTATCTGGCCTGCCCCGCTCCAGTCGCTGCGGCTCGCTTGGCGCTTCGTCGTCGATCGCCGCGTGTATCAGCAGGCGCGTCAGGCCGTGTGGGACACGGTCACGGGGCTGCGGCTGGGATACTTCTTCTGGCTCGGTTTGTGGTCGTTCGTCGGAGCCTTGCTCTGGCTCGTTGTGCCGGTCACGCTGTTGGCCGCCGGGCGACGCGCTCCGCTGCTGGCGGTCATCGGCGGCCTGCTGCTCACGATCGTGGTCATGTACGTGCCGTTTCTCCAGGCCCGGCTGGGCGCGTCGGGCCGGCTCGGCGAGGTGTTCGCGCTCCGTGGCGTGCGGCGTGATTTTTGTCGCGCCCCGCTCGCCTATGCGGTGGCCTTATTGCTGACGCTGGCCCTCTCGCTGCCGTTGTATTTGCTCAAGATCGAATGGGTGCCGCGCGAGGCCGCTTGGCTGCCGGGCCTGTTGTTCGTCGCGTTCGCTCTGCCCGCGCGTTGGGCCGTCGGCTGGGCCTGCGCCCGCGCCGCGCGGCGTGAGTCGCCGCGTCATTTCGTGGTTCGCTCGTTGGCCCGCGTGCTCATGCTCGCCACGAGTGCCGCCTACGCGCTGATCGTCTACTTCACGCAGTTCACCAGTTGGTACGGCATTGGCAGCCTGTACGAGCAACATGCGTTTTTGCTCCCCGTCCCATTCTTGGGCTACTGAGCGCTCGATGATCGCATGCGCCCCGTTCAATAGTGAGGAGGCTTGTCGTCTTCGAGCGTGCGCGGCTCGGTCACATGCTGCGAGACGATTTCCAACTCGTTGGCCATTCGGGACCAGCGTGTTTCGAGGCGTTCGAGCCGCTGCTGTTGGTTGAGTACCACCTCGTTGAGCTCCTGGAGCACGCGATCGAGGTGCGTCATTAACTCTTCCATCGCGACGAGCCGACGCTCCAGTGGATGTTCATCGGACGGTGCTGGTGGGGGGACGCTCATGGTGGATGATTATACCAGGATAAACAGCTTGTTTCACAATCCAATGTGCCGTGTCGAACTCACTCCGCGTCGCTACCGCATATACCGGCCGCCGTTGATGTCGATGATCGAGCCGGTCATAAAGCTCGCGGCGTCACTCGCCAAGAACACGACCGCCTGAGCCACTTCGTCGGCGGTGCTGTTGCGGCCGAGCGGTGTCTGGCGGCGATAGTCTTCCATCCGCTCGGGCGTGCTAAACACCTCGTGATGCCGGGTCTCGACCACGCCGGGCATGATCGCGTTGGCCCGGACGTGCGGGGCCAGCTCGCGTGACAACGTGCGGGTAAGCACCAGCAGCGCCCCTTTGGCAGCCGCGTAGGCCCCGGCCCCCCCTGCCCCACCGGTCTGCACCGAGAGGGACAGATTGTTGATGATGCTGCCGTGGCCCGAGACGCGCAGATGCGGGATAGCCCGACGGGTGACGAAGAACGCACTGGTCGCGTTGACCTCGAATGCCTTGCGCCAATGTTCGGTCGTGCAATGCTCGATGCTCAATCGCTCAAGCGGCGCGCCGGCATTGTTGAACAGAATATCGAGCCGGCCCAGCGCGCTGTGCAAGCGATCGACGACGCTGTTGGCGGCCGCTTCGTCGGTCAGATCGGCTCTCAGCAGCACGCCGCGCGCCCCGACCTGTTCGACGAGTCGCAGCGTCTCGCGGGCCTCGGCCTCGCTCGTGTGGTAGTGGATGCCGATGCTCGCGCCGCACTGGGCAAGCGCGACCGCCGAGGCGCGGCCGATTCCGACTCCGCCGCCGGTGACGAGCGCGACACGTTGCGTGAGGTTGTGCATGGCAGCGGGGTGTGGGGTGTGGGGTGTGGGGTGTGGGGTGGAGGAACAAATTGATCGCGTCAGCGTTACTCCTCCACCCCCCTGCCCCTCTGCTCCTCTACCTGCTTCCGGTTACGCCTTCGTGACAGAAGCCTTTGGCTGCTCGGTCGAGAACGGACTGACACGCTGGGCCGGGCGACCGGCGGTCGCGGCGATGCGGTTGATCGCGTTCAGGAACGCCTTGGCGCTGGCTTCGATCGAATCGGTCGACACGCCCCGCCCGCGATAAAGTTGACCCTGGTACTCAAGCTCGACGGTCACTTCGCCTTGGGCGTCTTTGCCCACGGTGACGCTATGCACATTGAACTCGCGGCAAGTGGCTTCGATGCCGGTGATCTCCTCGATGCCCCAAAAGAGCGCGTCGAATGGGCCGTCGCCGGCGTTCACATCGACGGTCTGCTCAGCATCGCCGCGGCACAACGTGAGCCGCACGCTGGGCACTTCTCCCGTCAGGCCGATGAGCCGGTACTTGACGAGCGTCCAGGTCTCGTCGGTGGCGCGGTTCTCTTCCTCGATCAGGGCGACGATGTCGGCGTCGTACACTTCTTTTTTCTTGTCGGCCAGTTTTTTGAACTGTTCGAACACCGTGTGCAACTGCTCGGGGGTCAGGTCATGTCCGAGCGCCTTGCAACGATCGCCCAAGGCCGCGCGGCCGCTATGCTTGCCCAGCACGAGGTCGGTCTTGGCCCAGCCAACGTCCTCGGGGCGCATGATCTCGTAGGTGGTCCGCTCTTTGAGCATGCCATCCTGATGAATCCCTGCCTCGTGGGCGAAGGCATTGCGGCCGACGATCGCCTTGTTGCGTTGGACCTGCAAGCCAGTGACGTTTTGCACGAGTCGACTGACAGGCACGAGCCGCTGGGTATTGATCCGCGTATCGACATGGTAGTAGTCGTTGCGAGTCCGCATGGCCATGACCACTTCTTCCAGCGAGCAGTTGCCGGCCCGTTCGCCGATGCCGTTGATCGTGCATTCGATCTGGCCAGCCCCTTCTTCGACCGCCGCGAGGCTGTTGGCGACGGCGAGACCCAGGTCGTTGTGGCAATGGATGCTGATGACCGCCTGGTTGATATTCGACACGCGCTCGCGCAGCGTGCGAATGACGCGCCCCATATGAGCCGGCGTGGCATAGCCGACCGTGTCGGGAATGTTGACCGTGGTCGCGCCGGCGGCAATGGCTGCCTCGACGACCTCGCACAAGAAGTCGGGCTCGGTACGGGCGGCGTCCTCGGGCGAGAACTCGATGTCGCTCGTGTAGCCCGCCGCGCGTTTAACTCCCGCCACGGCGCGACGCACGATCTCGCTTTTGTCCATCTTGAGTTTGAATTCGCGATGGATGGCGCTGGTGGCGAGGAACACATGGATGCGCGACTTCTCGGCGTGCCGTAACGCTTCCCAGGCGCGGTCGATGTCCTGCTCGTTGCAGCGGGCCAAGCCGCAGATCGTCGAGCCGCGGACGTTTTGTGCGATGGCCCGGACCGCCTCGAAATCGCCCGGCGAGGCGATCGGGAACCCGGCCTCGATGATGTCGACGCCCAACTCGACCAGCGCCTGTGCGATCTCCAGCTTTTCGTCGATATTCATGCTGGCGCCGGGCGATTGCTCGCCGTCGCGCAACGTGGTGTCGAAGATGCGGATGATGCGATCGTCGGCCATGATGGGCTCCAGAGGAAAGAAAGTTGGCAGTCGACAGAGGGCAGTAGGCAGTTAAGGACGGCGGAAATACAATTCAGGCAATAAAAAAACCCTAGGGCCGTTCGAGGGACCCTAGGGTTCGTGTTGTTCGTGCAGAATTTTTCCAGACGAACCCTAGGTCCTGCGGAGCGTAAGGCCCAGCAGGTCACCGCACAGCAGCAGCGGTAACAGGTTCATCGACATCGTTCATCCACCTCAATGGTATCGTCGACCGAGACGCTCGGCCAACATTAGGACTCTAGCCAACGATTCTGCTCAGGTCAAGCGCAGCGTCTCCGGCCAGGCGATCTCGGCGGAATAATTGTCCTCATCGGGCCCTTTTCCTGTGTTGGCCCTGACAACCCTTTGTGGTGCTGCTCGCATCGTTCACGACACGAGGGCCTTCGCGAGAACCCTGCAAGGCTATCCCCCGGACCATGGCCGAATCGACTTGCATTGCCAAGTGTGCTATCCGATGATAAGTAACTGCCTACCGTGCATTGCTTTGCATCCCCCGCCCACCTCGTTGCGAGAACCCTCATTATGCAACTATTACGTCGCGCACTGCTCGTTTTACTTGTCAGCTTGTTTGTGCCAGGACTGGCCCGTGCGGCCGATGTGGCTGAGGGGTTCGTGTCGATGTTCAACGGCAAGGATTTCAGCGGCTGGCGTTTTGGCGAGGAGACACCTACGCCCGCCACGCTCCCGGCCAACTGGAAGGTCGAGGACGGCGTGATCAAGCTCTCGGGGGGCGGCAGCCCGCACTTGGCAAGCATGAAAGACTATGGCGATTTCGAGATGACCTTCGAGTGGCGCAGCGCCAAGCCGGGCGGCTACAACAGCGGGTTCTACATCCGTAGCAATCGCAAGGTGGGTAACAATCAGATCAACTTGGCCAAGGGGAACGAAGGTAACTTCATCGGTGGCAAAGTCACCGGTGCCAAGCCTGTGCCCGACTTGCAAAAGCCGGCCACCGAGTGGAACACCTGGCGTGTGCGGGCTGTTGGCGACAAAGTCTCGTTCTGGTGCAATGGCAAGCTGGCCTGGGAAGCGACGGGTTTGACGCCTGCCCGCGGCTACATCGGCCTGCAAGCCGAAGGGGCCGCGATGGAGTATCGCAACTTTCAGATCAAAGAGTTGGACGGCACAACAAAATGAAGAGCGGCGAGTGAGAACCGGCTAGGGGACTTGCATCACGCCGTCATAGCCGGTCCGTCTCGGACCGGACGTGAACGCGTTCTGCTGTCTTCGATCATTTTGTTAGTCGCAACAGTCAAGTGAAGGAGAGCCAGGATGCCCGATCCTAAAGCTGCTGCCGCTGCGGCTCCGCAAGAGTGGACGGTCATTAAGACCGAGCGGCAAATGTCGCTCGTGCGTTTTAGTCCCTGCGGTAAATTCATCGCCGCCTCGGGCCGCGATGGTGAGATCCACCGCTGGGAGATCATCACGCCTCCGCCTCCGATGGAAGACCCGATCGCGGCGGCCGACGTCCAGAACAAGGCCAAAAAGCCGCCGGCCAAACCAGTCCAGCCGACGTTGCCCGAACTGCCCGTCATGAAAGGGCACAACGGCTGGGTGACGAACTTGATGTTTTTATCGCACGCACCGCAACTCGTCTCGTGCGACAGTTACGGCGAGATCGTCTGCTGGCCCTATCTCGACAAGGAGCCCAAGCCGGCTTGGAAAATCTCCGCAGCTCACGACGGCTGGATTCGTCAGCTCGCCCTGAGTCCCGACGGCAAGACGCTCGTTAGTTGCGGCCGAGATCAGAAGGTTTGCCTCTGGTCGACGACCGATGGCAAAAAGCTGGGCGAACTCGTCGGCCATCACGAAGACGTGCATAGCGTGGCCTTTCATCCCGACGGCAAGTCGTTGGTCTCGGGCGACCTGCGGGGCGTGGTCAAACAATGGGACCTAGCGACGAACAAGTCGACGCGCACGTTCGACGCCGGTGTGATGTTCAAGCTCGATCGGCTGCAAGACGTTGGCGGCGTGCGCGTGCTGCGGTTCGATGCGGCCGGCAAGATATTGGCGATCGGAGGCGCACGACCCGAGGGGGGCGGCTTCGTCACCGGTACTCCCGTGCTGATCCTGGTCGACTGGGCCACGGGCAAGGCCGCCGCGCCACTCGATGTGGGGACGAAACAAGACGTTTACCTGCTCGATTTGGTGCATCACCGTGACGGTTACTTGATGGGGGTCACGAGCGGTCAGCCCGGCAACGGACAGGTGTTCTTCCTGCGCCCAGGTGAGTCGCAGCCGTTCTTCACGAAGAAGCTGGCCAACTGTCACAGCATCGACATTCACCCCAGCGGCAATCGCTTTGCGGTGATCGCCAACGCCGGGGTGTTTGGCCAGGGGGAGCAGAATAACGCCCGCAAGAACGGCTACCCCGGCAACTACTCGCCGATTCACATTTTCGATCTGCCGCAAGGGACGTAACGTTACCGTTGCGGTTTAACGTTACGACGATCGAGTGTAACTTCGGACCGTTGTGCGGTATGAGATGATCGCAGCAGTGAGTGCGAGAGAAATTGCAATGACGATCATGATAAGCAAGGTAGGCAGGCCGTAAATATCAGGCAGAATTGCGAACGGCAATAGCACAATCGACAGGACGAGGGTCGCTCCCACAAACACGAACATCGCTCCAAAAATCGCCCGCAACCATTGTGAGAGAGACATTCCTGTTTGAGATGTCTCTCTCGGTGATTGAAATGGATTCTCGGCTTCCATTTGTAATTGGCTCACGAGGCTGCCGGTGCATCACTCGGCGGCGTCTCGTTGCGAGGCGCGAGGGGCACGCCGTTCGCATCGGGCTGGAGGGTCGGCAGTGTGTACTCTTGCGGCGGCTTGTCGAAGTAAATCTGATCGAGCTCCGCGCCGTCGGCATCGCGCCGCAGCAGCAAATAGATCGCCGTCGAAGCGGTCCAGAAATAGCTCATTCCAAAACCGAGCGCGACGACTCGCACGCAACCGTTCCAAAACGCGATCGCCTTCACGGCCAACGGCGCTGAACCACTGGGCCACACGCCCCCGGCGTGCAACTCGCCGAAGATCCGTTCGTTGCCCGCTCCCCAGCTGACGAGCCAAGCGGTGAGAAACACGACCGCCTGGGCAAAGTAACCCACCAGAATCGCGCCGAGCGCGCTGATCAGCGTGGCCACGACGGCATAGAGCAGATAGTGCAACGGCCGCTGATGGACATACGAGTACGCTCGACTCACGGCATCGAAGCTATCGGTCCCCTCGCTGCTAATGGCGGGGGCCATGAGTGGCCAGCCGAACAGCAAGCCGAGCAGGAACAGCGTGCCAAGCAGTCCGACGCCGAGTGCGAGGGGCCACGCGATCGCCACGACGGTAGCGCCCATGTCGCTGCGCATGATCGCGCCGGCGATGACGAGCGGGATCGAGATAAAGGCCAGCGCGATGAGCGGAAAGAGCGGGGCGGCCAGGTAGCTGCCGAAGCGTTGCCGCGTGAACCGCAGCGCGTCGCGCACGCCGATCGACTCCTCGCGTCCCAGGTTCATGGCGGCCATGCGCGTCAGCGCGCCACCAAAGACCGCCGAGACCAGCACGCCCCAAATCGTACAGGCGAGCAGGAACAAACAGCGGACGCCGCTCACCCCCTCGGCGAACATCTGCCGCACCGGCGCGCTCAACTGCTCCCAGAGCGTCACATAAGGCCAAGTGGCCTCACGAGCCAAATGCGGACCCATGATGGAACCGGTCCACAGCCCGGAGGTGTCTGAGGTCGGGTCCCCTTTCCAAGGGCAACTCTGATAGGCGGCCACGAGCGGTCGCACATCGGGATGATTCGAAAACAGCGATGCGATCAGCCACCAGCCAAACATCAGCGCCAGCCAGCCGAGCGTGCCGAGCAACAGCATGCGGACTCTCAGCGCCAATCGCAGCGTGGCCAGCAATCGCCAGGCCGGCAACACATCGCGCCAAGCAATCTCGCGCAGTGTCAAACGTTCTCGGTTCGTGGGTTCACTCATGCGAGAGAGTATAGCGAGCCGCTTTCAAAGCCGAAAGCTCTTTGCCCAAGCCGTCGGCTTTGCCGACGGT
>CAZZBK010000036.1:0-40692 GCA_964652155.1 uncultured Planctomycetaceae bacterium
GTGCCAGTCAACTCGGCTTGCGTGGCGGCGTTGCCGCTCGTCTCAATACGAGCCAAGCCCATGTCGAGAATTTTGATCGTGCCCTTTTTATCTAAAAGCAAGTTGGCCGGTTTGATGTCTCGGTGGATGACTCCCTCGGAGTGAGCGAACTCCAAGCCACGAGCGGCTTGCAGAATATAGTTCGTCGCTTTGGCGACGGGGAACGGACCGTACTGCTTCACCCATGCCGAGAGGTCTTGCCCTTCGACATACTCCATCACCAGGAAGTGAACGCCGTTGGCGTGGTCGGCGTCATCGGCGGCAACGATGTTCGTGTGGCGTAGTTTGGCGGCTGCTCGAACTTCTCTTTCAAAGCGTGCGACCGCTGCTGCATCCTTCGTCATCGCCGGAGGCAGCATCTTGATTGCCACAAGCCGGTCCATCCGCCGATTGTGAGCCTTGAAGACTTGCCCCATGCCCCCCGCTCCGATCTTGTCGAGGATCGTGTAGCCGCCGAGGATCAGCGACTTGGATTTCCCGGCGGCAACCTGAGCCGCCTGAAACTTGGTTAGGTGATGCTCTTTGACCAATTGGGCGACAAGTTCGTCGGCGTCTTTCGGTTGAGCCTGCGGCGGAACAAACTTTTCCAACTGCCCCTGAGCAATGATGCCGGAGTCGGTCAGTTGCTTCACAACGGTTTCGAGGGCGACGGCCATAGCCCCCGATTCTAATCCAATCGCCAGAATGATGGAAATCGGGCGGGTGCGAGAATGTTTTGGCCCGAAGAAATACGATCCACACGAGACTCAGCCCCACAGGTCCGTGGCTGCCATTTTGCCGCACACACCCACGCTTGAAAAATTGGAGATGTGGCCCGCATTCACGGATGACCACATTCCTCAGCTAACTCGATTCACTCAACTGAAGGATCTTTCGCTCATCTTCAACAACATTTCACAAGCAGGATTGCTGCAATTAAAGCGATCCATGCCCAATACTGCGATTGATCCGGCACCCAGCACGAAGAAATAGGCTACCACGCTCGCTGCCGCAGAACTCAGCCCGTGGTGGATGGCATGAGCAGCGCGAACGTGCGCTTGACGCAACGCCTTCTGGCGATCATGGTATCATTGGTTGATTGCCATCTTATCACACAACCTTGTCGAACTGCCTTATCGTGCATCATTCTCGCCTTTACGTTCGATGGACTTGCCTTTTGGTCATCGGTTTTCTCTCGTTCTTCAGTGCGACGCGACTACGCGCAGTCGAGATCGACGAGCTACGCGCGAAGGCTGAGAAAGGGGACGCGGCAGCGCAGTATGAAGTCGCTCGACGCTATGCGAGCGGCATGGGCGTCGAACGGGACGACGAGCTCGCGCGGCAATGGTTTCTCAAGGCGGCCGAGCGTGACTATGGCAAGGCGTATGTCAGCTTGGGCTCGATCTACTCGCATGGTTTCGGCGTCAAGCAAGATTGGGCCGAGTCGATCCGCTGGTTCCGCAAGGCCGCGCTGCAAGGCGATCGAGTTGCCCAGCACAATCTGGGCCTCGATTACAACTATGCGCACGGCGTCGAGCGCAACTACAGCGAGGCCGCTCGCTGGTACCGCCTCGGCGCTGAACAGGGACAACCCCGCTGCCAGTTCAACCTGGGGCAACTCTACGAGGCTGGCCAAGGTTTTGAGAAAAACCCGTTCGAGGCGTTTGTGCTCTACAGCCTAGCGGCCGCGCATGAGAACCAGGACCACATCTTCGGCGCGGCCAAGGCCAAGGAACTGATCGAACGCCGCGATCGGCTCGCCGGGAAACTCTCGCAAGATGAATTGCAGCGCGCTCGGCTGCGGATCGCCGTGTATCAAGCCAATGTGGCCGTAAATCCTCGGCAGTTCGGCGCACCGGGAAGCGGAGTGGGCGTGTCGCGCGGTTGGTTCATCTGGCAGCGTTTTGATCCGCAGACCTGGGAAGCCGAAGTGAGCCGAGAGGACTTGAGTGAGACTTGGAAGGTGCGCGTGCTCCCCTGGTGTACCACCTATCGCTATCTCAACTACGGTGTGCGCCCTGACCAATTGCTCGCCGGCGAACGGGTCAACATGTTCTTCAATCCCGACGGCCAGCAGCGTCGCGGCTACCTCGTTCATTTTCAAGACGAGATCTGTCAGATGAAAGGGCACGGTCATTACTGGCAGGTGCATGGCATTGAGGGACAGCAGTTCACCGCTCGGGTCATGGCCGGCGATAAGGTCTTTGAGGAGACTCCCCGCTCGTTCGTATTAGCCCCGGATTGTCGCGTGTGGAGAAAGGGGCAGCAGGTCAGCAGCGCGTCGCTCGCCATCAACGAGCGGATCTATCTCACTTGGCGACAACAAGGCCAAGAGCGGGTGGTCGTGCTCGTGTGTGACGATGCCAGCCTCGACGCGATCAAGCAGCGCGAGGCCGACCGCCTGCAACGAGAAATTGCCGCCGAAGGGATCGCCGGCCGACTGGAGAGCATCGACGGCAAACAAGCACACCTGATGGTGTTCGGTACTCATTGGTCGCAAGCTGGCCAGTTGAAGGTCGCTCAGAAGGTGCGCGTCGTCGCGGCCGGCGCGGGGCATCGTCCGCAAGGCGAGTCGATCACGGCCACGCTAAGCTTTCGTAAGAATCGTGGCCAGTATGGCTCGGGCGTGAGCGACATGCTGCTGGACGTGGCCGACGACACCGCCGCTGAGCGCTTGCGTGGCCTGCTCGATGTACCCCTCGTGCGATTGATCGCCGAGGGCACACCATGATCTCAGCAGGCCCGGCACATGAGTGAATCTCAAAAACGTCTCGTGCAGCGTGCCAAGAGTGTCCGCGATGGCAAGACACCGGAGTTGATCTTCATCGAAGGGGTGCGGCTGTGCGAAGAGGCCGTACGCACCTTAACGCTCGAATCGGTGCTCTACTCGCCAAAACTACTGCGACAAGCGCGGGGCGAACAGTTGCTCGACGAATGTGCGCAACGCGGTTGCACCCCGGTCGAAGTTAAAGAGTCAATGTTGGACGCGGCCGCCGACACGAAGACCTCGCAAGGAGTGATCCTGTTGGCGCAACGGCCTCGAACGGGATCAGACCTGTTGGCCGAGCGCCTCGACGCAGTTCCGTTGATCGTGATCGCGCACCGGCTCAACAACCCGTCGAACGCCGGTGCCCTGGTGCGTGTCGCCGAGGCGGCAGGGGCCAGCGGACTGATCGCGACCGAGGGATCGGTCGACCTGTTCTCACCCAAGGCGTTGCGAGGCGGCATGGGTTCGCATTTTCGAGTGCCTCTCTGGACCGATGTCCCTTTCTCCGACGCACTGGCTTGGTGTGCAACTCGTGGCATTCAAACCGTGAGCACCGAGTTGCACGCGACCCAAACCCACACGTCGATCGACTGGCGTCAGCCGCGCGCCGTTATTTTAGGACCTGAGTCGGACGGCCTGAGCGCCAGTGAAATTGCTGCTGCCGGGGAACGCATTCGCATTCCGATGCACGCTCCGGTCGAGAGTCTCAACGCGGCCGTGGCATTGGCGGTCGTACTCTATGAGGCCGCGCGGCAGCGTGAGGCCGATGGCTTTGATCGTGCCGAGTGAATTCTGGGCAAAAACCTCGCCGCGAGCCGTTCGACTCGCCATAATCAGGCCAGCGATTGGGGCTCCCGCCAATACCATCCCTCCGACGCTTGATAAACCCTATGCGCATATTCAACCGTTGTTGCTGGCTACAAATCAGCCTGCTGCTCAGTTTCGTGTCGTATATCGCATCGACGGCGCAGGCCGACGGACCGCACTGGATCGGCCCGAAATCACCAGCCGCGGACCGCTTTCAATGCTCATCGCAACTGGATATCGATCCGTCGATTCAAGCGGCCGAGCTGAAATTTGCCGCCGATGGCTGCCATGCCCAGGTCATGATCAATGAACTCGTTTTGAGCGTTGAACCGCACGCGCCCACGCAACAGCTTGATGTCACGCGGTCGTTGCGACGCGGATTGAATCGGGTGACGATCGAAGGCCGACCCACGCGCGGCCCGCTAGCCGTGGCGCTCAGCTTGACGATCCTCAATAAGGATGGCACGCGGCGCGTGCTGCACAGCGACGACTCGTGGAGCGGCGCAAAGAGCCTGGGACTGGTCCGGCCCGAGTTGTGGGGGCTCAACCGCCGCAGCGCGATCATCTCGCCCCTGGAAGATTATGAGCAATGGAAGCAGTCGCTCGATGCGAAGGCAACGCGGCCAGCCCGTTTGTGGACCGCCCCAGGCTTTACGATCACCCCGGTGCGTGTCGCCCAGAATGACGAAGGCTCGTGGATTAGTCTGGCGTTTGATCCTCAGGGCCGAGCGGTCATCTCGCGCGAAGACGCGGGGCTGCTTCGCATGACGCTCGATGAGCAGCGAACTCAAGTCACGAAGGTTGAGCCCCTCGCTCCGGATCTGAAAGAATGCCGCGGACTGGTGTTCGCCCACGATCGGCTGTACGTGAGCGCCAACAACTCGCTGGCGCATTATCAACTCCGGTTCGACGCGGCCGGGCGAGTCAGCGAGTTGAAAAAGACACGCGAGTTCGCCGGCAAAACTGGGCACGGGCGTAACGACCTTACGCAGGATAACCACGACGGTCTCTATGCCATTTTCGGCGACTCGGTCGCCGCGCCGGAGTCTCTGCTCCGTGAACGGACCTCGCCGCTGCGTGAGTCGCGCAAGGTAACGCCGCGACGCGAAGGCTTTTTGATGCACTTCGACCACAATGGCGAAAACGGGGAGTTGATCTGCTCCGGTCTGCGAAATCCCTACGGCGTGGCCGTCAATCGACTCGGCGATACCTTCACCTACGACGCCGACAGCGAGTACGACATGGGCATGCCGTGGTACCGTCCCACGCGGATGGTGCAACTCGTGTCGGGGGCAGACTACGGCTATCGAGACGCGACGGGCTCATGGCCGCCGAACTTTCCTGACCATCCGGGCAATGGCCCACGGTTGATGGATGTCGGTCGCGGCTCACCGACGGCGGTGATGTTTGGTTATCACCTGAAGTTCCCCCAGCCGTATCGCGACGCTTTGTTCGTGCTCGACTGGTCCTACGGCCGCGTGTTGGCAATGCACGCCTCGCCGCGCGGAGCACGCTACCGCAGCGCGCTCGAATTGTTCCTGCAAGGGCAGCCGCTCAACGTCACCGATCTGGCCGCCGGTCCCGACGGCGCGTTGTACTTAATCACCGGCGGACGCAAGACGCAGTCGACCTTGTACCGTGTCACCTTCACGGGCTCGGTTCCGCCGAGCGACATTGCCGAGCCCTTTGAGCAAGCATCCGCTCAAGATGCCTCCGAACTGCGAGCGACACGGCAGATGCTCGAAGCGTATCACGGTCGTGTCGACCCTCGGGCGATTGACGCCGCCTGGCCTTACTTGGGGAGTGCTGATCCTGTGCTGCGACACGCTGCTCGGATCGCCATCGAACAGCAAGCACCGGCGCAATGGTTGCCGCGCGCACTTGCCAAACTGGCCGAGCCGGTTGTGGGTGACGAGTCGCGTACCGCGCAATTCACGCTGGCCCTGAGCGTCATGCAACTGCGTGACGCGACGAATGTCGCGCCCATCGTACAGTTCTTGCAACGACAAACTCCGAATGAACTCGATGTTACCACGGCCCTGACGCTTGTTCATCTTTATCAGCAGCTATGGACAATCGACCCGATCGCGATCGAGTCGCAGCGATCAGCCATTGTGTCGCAGTTGCTCCGCTTGGCGCCGCCGCTGGGCGCTCCGCTGCGCGTCGGACATTTTGGCACGAGCGACGAGCTACGGCGTCGCATCGCCTATCTGCTCGGCGACTTGCAAGCGGCTGAGGCGGTGCCGCTGGTTGTCAACACATTGCTTGTCAGCTCAGTCCAGGAAGACCGCCTGGCGGGACTATTTTCGCTTCGCCACCAAACGGCGGGCATGACAACCAGCTCGCGGCGACAATTTCTCACGACGCTGCATGACTCGCGCCACATGGTCGGCGGTCAGGGTCTGCCCATCATCACCGATCAGTTGCGCAAGAACTTCCTCGCCACGCTGACTCCGCGAGATCAGACCGAACTGGCCGACGTGCTCGAACCGCCACCCATCCAAGACGAGCCCCTCGGACCGCCACGGCCTGTTGTGCAACGTTGGACTGTGGCCGATTTGACATCGCTGTCGGCCACACTAGTCAGTGCCGGGAGTGTCGAGCGGGGCGAGGCCGTGTTTCGGGCCGCGCTGTGTAGTCGTTGCCATCGCAGTGGCGCGAACGGCCCCGCCGTCGGACCGGATTTGACGTTCGTGGCCCGACGCTTTAGTCGTCGCGACATGCTGGAGTCGATTTTGACCCCCTCGCTGGCCGTCGCCGAGAACTACCGCAATGTGCAAGTCGTTACCACCGCCGGTGTCATGCACACCGGACGGATTGTCAGCGAGGGAGACTTTCGCAAGCCCCTGCTGAAAATGAACACCGACCCGTTGCGTCCCAGTCAGTCGGTCGAGATCGACAAGCGCGAGATCGAGGAGTCGCGGATCCTCGACACCTCGCCGATGCCGCAAAATCTGCTCGACTCATTTACGCTCGCCGAGATCAACGACCTGTTGGCGTATCTGGAGGCCGGCGCGACAGGGCGATAGACGCGGCTTGGCTCGTTACTTGCGCACGTTGATATTGGCTAGCGAGACCGCCGCCGAGCCTGCTCGCCAGCCGATGGCGCGCTGCGCTGAGACGTTCTCGGCGAGCGAGACCGTCTTGGCTTCGCCTCCGAGCGGCGCGACCGTCACGCTCTTGCCGCGGACACGAATCGTATAACGCGTCCACTTGCCCGGCAGGCTGTCGAGCGGAATCGCCTGATTGCCAGCGGCCGAGCCGATGAGCAGCGTGGGGACGGTGGCTGCGTCGCCGCTGGGCTTGGCGGGGTTGCAATCGAACAGCAGTTCAAAGTCGCCGTAGTTCGCGTCGCTCCACAGGGCTACGTCTCCCGCCGCGCCCTTCAACTGCCAATCACCGACCGTCCAGGCCGTCGAGCCGGCCACGGTGTCGCTCTTCCAGCCACGCAGATCGACGCCGTTATAACTCGATCGCCAGCCTTCGTCCTCAGGGGCGACTGCTTCGCCGCTCGCGCTCGTCGAGGGGAGTTCCTTGATTCGCAGCTTGCGCCACTCGGTCGGCGCACCCTCGCTTTCCAGCGCCAGGTAACCTTTGCGGTAGACACAGTCGTCGCCGCCGGACACTTCCTTGCCGTTGACACTCAATCGGATCGAGCCGTTGTTGGCCACGATGCGATAATGGTTCCACTCGGGAGATGGCTTGCTCCGCTCTTCGCTCGGGAAGCAGCGCATGCCCTTCCCCTGGTGCATGGGCTTCATCGTCGCGCCATGAATCGGGAACACGTCGCCGTGCGTGGTGTACCACTCGTTCTTTCCCTTGACATTGAAACCGTTGTCGAGCACCTGCACCTCGATGCCGCGGAGGAACGGTACTCCGGGCGCGGCGATCGGCGTGCCCCACACGAACACGCCGGCATTGCCTCCCGGGCTCAGGTGTCGCCATTCAACCTCAAGCTCGAAATTCTCGTACATCCGCGGGGTGCGCATCGCTCCGGTGGGCTTGCCGGTGCAGCGGACGACGCCGTCACCGACGGTCCAAGTCTCAGGCGCGCCATTCACGTTGATCCAGTTCGACAGGTCGCGGCCGTTAAACAGTTCGACCCAGCCATCCTGGGCACAGGCCAACGAGGCGGCGAGCGTGAGCCATACAAAACCAGCGAGCGTGACGGGCTTCATGATGCAATATCCTGTGAAGATGTAGGGGCGATAATGCGTGCGGATGCTAGGCGAGCACTTCTTGGATCACACGTTGCGGCTCGACGCCGGTCAACCGTTGATCGAGTCCCTGGAACATATACGAGAACCGTTCATGATCGATGCCCAGGCAGTGCAAGATAGTCGCGTTGATGTCGTTGATATGGGCCGGGTTCTCGACGACGTTATAGCTGAAATCGTCGGTCTGGCCATACACCGTGCCGCCGCGAATGCCTCCGCCGGCGAGCCACATGCAGAAGTTGCGTGGGTGGTGGTCGCGACCGTAGTTGGTTTTGGTCAATGTGCCCTGCGAGTAGACCGTGCGGCCGAACTCGCCACCCCACACGACGAGCGTGTCGTCGAGCAGGCCGAGTCGTCGTAGGTCGCCCAACAGCGCGCCGATGGGGCGATCGGTGTCTTCACACTGCAATCGCAAATCGCTGGGGAGATTGCCATGCTGGTCCCAGCCGCGATGCAGAATTTGCACGACGCGCACGCCACGCTCGATCATCCGTCGGGCGAGCAGCGCGCTCGACGCGAACGTGCCGGGCTTGGTCACGTCCGGACCATACGCCTCGATCGTCGCCGCGTTCTCGTTCGAGATATTGACCAAATCGGGCACGCTCGACTGCATGCGGAACGCCATTTCGTACTGCGCAATCCGCGTGCGGATTTCCGGATCGCCATACTCGCTGAGCGTTCGCGCATTGAGCTGGCCGAGCGTGTCGAGCATCGCGCGGCGGTGTCGCGCGTCGACCCCGTTGGGGTTCTGGATATACAATACCGGATCGCCGACGCTCCGCAGCGCCACGCCGCTGTAGGTGGTCGGCAAGAAGCCGCTGCTCCACATCCGCGTGAAGATCGCCTGAGCCGCCGACTTCGATTTCCAGTTCGGAGTCAGCACCACGAACGAGGGCAAGTCGTTGCTCTCGCTCCCCAAGCCGTAGGACAACCACGAACCGAGACTCGGCTTACCGGGGACTTCGCTGCCGGTCATCACATAGGTACAGGCCGGGTCATGATTGATCGCGTTCGTGTGGACTGTGCGGACCACCGCGATGTCGTCGACATGCTTGGCGGTATGTGGGAGCAATTCGCTCACCCAGGTGCCGCACTTACCATGCTGGGCAAACTTAAAGAGCGACGGCGCGACCGGTAGCCGCGACTGGCCGCTGGTCATTGTCGTGATGCGTTGCCCGCGACGGACGCTGTCGGGCAAATCCTTGTCGAAGTACTCGGCCAATTGCGGCTTGTAGTCCCAGAGATCCATTTGGGCTGGGCCGCCGTTCATGTGCAGATAGATCAGCGCCTTGGCTTTGGGCTTAAAGTGCGGCAGGCTCGACAAGCCGCTCTGCAATCGCTCGGCCGCGCGGGCCGCAGGCTGCTGCATGAGCGCCAAGGCCAGCGGACCCAAGCTCAAGCCGGCCGCGCCGAAGAACTGCCGGCGGGTGAGTTGCTGCGCGGTTTCAAGTGCGGGATGCATGAGTGACTCAGTTACGGGTGAGGGTCTCGTCCAGATTCAGCAGCAAGTTGGCAATCAATGTCCAAGCGGCCGTTTCGACCGCCGGTGCCACGCCTCGCGGCTTCGATTCGCCAATCGCGATCGTCCGCGCGGCCGCCGCCGGGTCAGCTGCGAACAGCGCGCGCTGAGTCTCGTAGGCTTGGGCGATCAGTCGCCGCTCATCGTCGGTCGGACGGCGCGCAAGCAACGTGCGATACAAGAACGTGATCCGCTCGTCGATGGTGGTGCCTGATGCGAGCGTCCGTTCCGCGAGGGCTCGTGCTGCCTCGAAGTGCTGCACATCGTTCATCAGCTGCAAGGCTTGCAGCGGCGTGTTGCTCCGCTCGCGCCGGGTACAGAACTGCTCGCGATTCGGCGCGTCGAAATTGCTCATGAACGGCGGCGGGGCCGTCCGCTTCAGGAACGTGTACAAGCTGCGGCGATACAGCGATGCCCCGTGGTCTTGCAGATAGTAGCGCGTGTTGCTGTCGCTGTAGCCGACAGGCTCCCAAATGTTGGGAGGTTGGTAGCTTTTCACGCCCGGGCCCCCCATTTTCAGTTCGAGCAACCCACTCACCGCCAGGGCATTGTCGCGCAGCGGCTCGGCGTCGAGCCGAAAGCGCGGCCCACGCGCGTACCATCGATTTTCAGGGTCTCGCTGCCGCAGCTCGTCGGTCACGTTCGAGCGTTGTCGGAACGTTGCCGAGTGGACCAGCAACCGCACAAAATCCTTAATCCGCCAGCCGCGCCGCACGAACTCGTGCGCCAGATAATCGAGTAGTTCTGGATGACTGGGTGGCTCCCCTTGGGCGCCAAAGTCGAAGCTTGTTTTGACCAACCCCGTGCCAAAGAACTGCTGCCAGAAACGGTTCACCGTCACGCGCGCGGTCAGCGGATGCTCGGGCTCGACGAGCCAACGCGCCAAATCGAGGCGCGTCGCCCGAGCGCCTGGTAAATTGGTTTTGAGCGCTGGCAAAATGGCCGGCACGCCCGGCTGGACACTGTCCCCCGGCTTGTCGTATTGTCCGCGCAGCATCACGTAGGCATCGCGCGGCTTCATCAAGTCGCGGAAAATCATGGTGCCGCCGACCGTGTCCTCGATCGCCATTCGCTCTGCGCGGGCTTGCTCCCAGGCGCGGCGACGCTGAGCGAGCGAATCGTCGCACGGACGAGCCACCTGCGCCAAATAAAACTGCCTTAACTTGCTCAGCAACTCCGGAGCGTGATTGGCCTTGGGGGCCGTCACGATCTTGTGTAACTCATCGGGCACCTCGGCCGGCGCTTTAGAGCCGACCGATTTCCACCACGCGCTCAACGAGGTCAGCGGATCGATTGCCGGCGACAACTCGCCCGAGAGTGACAAGGCATCCCACCAGGTGATGCCGCCGACCTGCTGCAAGGCGATCGAAGCGATGCGCTGGCCGGGAGCGATTTCGAGTTCGTCCAACGAGAATGTCAGTTGGGCCCACTCGCCCGGCTTGGGCAACGCTCCGCGATGAACACTCTTGGCCATATTGCCGACGAGTCGTGCTTCCGTCTCGTCGTCGCCCCACCACACGCGGCGATTGCCACTCGAGTTGACGACCAGCGAGACGGCGTCGGGGGTGTCGCGATCGTCGAGACGCACCCAGACCGTGATCTGACCGCCATAAGGGACCAAAACTGGCGCGAGTTGGAACTGCACAACATCTTCAAAAAAGTAGGCGCTTTGCTGACGCAGCACACGACGGCCGCTGTACGCGCCAAACGCGGGCCGATCATCCCAGGTGGACGCATTGCGCGACGTATTGCGAATCGACGAACCGAACGGGAAGAAGTCGTCGACGAGCACGTCGCGGAGGTCCCGTGGCGCGACGGCGGCACCGTACTCGGACGGGTCCAGGTACTCGGCGAGCGTAGCCGCTTGTTGCAACGGCGGCAGTGTGGAACGCTCGTGTTCAGTTGCCTGCTCTAGGGAGTGCTGCACGGCTGCCGCGGGCAGCTTTAAGAAGGGCTCGGTGTCCTTGGCGTTGCGGTCCATCGCCGGATCGGCCGCACTGTAGAAGAACGCATACAGCGAGTAAAACTCCCGCATCGACAGCGGATCGTACTTGTGATCGTGACAGACTGCGCAGCCGCCGGTGAGCCCCAGCCAGGTTTCGATGAGTGTGCTTGTGCGATCGACCGCATAGCGGTAGAGAAACTCCTCGGCGATCGAGCCCCCTTCGCTCGTGGTCACATTGCAACGATTAAAGCCTGTCGCCGTGAGTTGCTCGTTCGTTGGATTGGGGAGCATGTCCCCCGCCAACTGCCAAATCGTGAACTGATCAAAGGGCAGATCGTCGTTCAGCGCTTTGACAACCCAATCGCGGTAGGGCCACATCTGCCGCTCATTGTCCAGATGCAAGCCATGTGTGTCGGCGTATCGGGCCACGTCGAGCCAGTGCCGCGCCATCTCCTCGCCATATGCCGGCGAGGAGAGATAGCGGTCGACCATTTTCTCGTAAGCGTCGGGCGAGTTGTCGGCCAAATAACGGTCCACCTCGGAAATCGTGGGGGGCAGGCCGGTCAACGCAAAGGCGACCCGTCGGATGAGAATCTCGCGACTCGCCTCACCCAGAGGTTGCAGACCCTCGCGCTCTAGCCGTTGCAAAATGAACAGGTCGATGCCATTACGCGCCCAGCCGTTGTGATTGATCACGGGGTCGGCAGGCTTTCGCGGCGGCTCAAAGGCCCAATGTTTCTCGTAGCGCGCCCCTTGCTCGATCCAGCGGCGAATTAAATCTTTTTGGACTGCGGTGAGCTTTTTATGGCTCGAAGGCGGCGGCATTTGCACGTCGGCATCTGTGGCGATAATCCGCTGCCACAACTCACTTTGCTGGAGATTGCCCGGCTTGATCGCCTGCCGATCGTCATGTGACCTTTGCGCACTTTGCGAGTCGTCGAGCCGCAAGTCTCCCTGGCGCTTCTTGGCATCGAAGCCATGACAGGCAAAGCAGTTATGCGACAGAATCGGGCGAATATCTCGATTGAACTCGATCGGACCGGGCGGGGCTGCCGGGGCTAGCTCAACGATCCCCAAGAGCGACACGACCGTGAGCCAGCGGACAAATAGATGGGTGTTCATGGGGCACATTGTAAGTGCTCGGACCGGCCACTTCAAAAGGATCGGATGGCAACCGCCTCTCCAGTCATACGCATAAGCAAACATGGATCATTCTTTGTGTTGCAATAGGTGTTTTGGTAAATATAGTTAGTTCTGGTTGTATGGGATGTATGGAGTGAATGAGGCACGTGGGCCATGCAGATTCCATAACCGTCCATCGCAACAAGCCAATGCCGCAGCACCCATCATGGACGCTGCGCATGCCACACGAAGCGCCCGCAGAAATTTCACAAAACATGTAGTCGTAATGTGATCCGTAATCTCAGTGACAGCCTGGTGTACGACGACAGCCCATCGCTGGCGGGAGAATTATTCCGCGCAACGTGGTTGGGGCGCAGGCGGCTTGCGCTCATGGTGTTGTTCGGGGGCCTGCTGGGAGTTGCCTACTGGCAACTCGGTCCGCGCGAGTACGAATCCGAAGCCCATGTGCTCGTGTTATCCAAACGCCCCAACATGGTTGCCGAGGGAGGGCTCGCGCCTGCGCACTTCGACGACTACGTGGCCGTACATCGGGTGCTCATTGAGAGTCCGCTGATCATTGAGCAAGCGATTCGCGAACACCGCCTGCATGACTTGGCGAGCCTCCAGCACAGCGGCGCATCGAATGTCGAGACGATCATCGAAGGGTTGACGATCCGTCGAGGGCATCGTGACCTGGGAACGCACAGCGACAACATGGTCACGCTGACCTATCGGTCGACGGTGGCGGAGGATTGTCAGCAGATCATCGACGCTGTGTTGGCCTGCTACCTGAAGTTCCTTCACGACACGTTCCAGAATCTCAGCGGCAGCACGGTGCAACTGATGACCACCGAGCGTGACGCGTTGCGCGATGAGCTGGCGAAACAAGAGGCCGACTATCGAACGTTTCGCGCGACGTCACCCATGCTGTGGCAGGGAACCGAGGAGTTGAATCCGCGGCGGAGCCGGCTCGTCAAGATCGAGTCGCAACGTTCCGCGCTGCTGCTGCGGCGCTCGCAGCTCGAATTGCAGCGCAAGTCGCTGACCGAGGCGATTGCGCGCGGGCGTGGCGGCGACGAAATCGCGCAGCTCGTTTACGAGCTGGCCAGCAAAGCTGCTCCGGAAGACTCGGGCAGCTCGACGAGCGTCAGTTTGCCCGCGCAATTGTTGCCGCTCGTGATCGAGCAACAGCGGTTGCCCAAGGAGTTCGGGCCGAACCATCCGCAGATGATCTCGATTCGACGACGGATCGATGCGGTGCGGCGATTCTTCTCGGTACCGCTGGCAACATCGTCACGGCGCCTCGAAACCGCGCAGACCGACGACGGGAACGACGCCGAGTTGCCTGACTTGGGCTCGACCTATTTGGCCTATTTAGAACAGGAACTCGAACATAATCATGACGAGGAGCGATCGCTCGACACGTTTTTCGAGCAGGAGATGACCGCCGCTCGCCTGTTGACTCGTTATCAACTGCAAGACGACGAGTTTCGCACGTCGATGACTCGCACGCGCGAACAATACGATCACGTCCGCAAGCGCGTGCAGGATGCGCAGCTCGTGCAGAGCTACGGCGGTTACGAGGCTCGCGTGATCGCGCCAGCTCAGATGGGCAAAAAGGTCGCCCCCAGTTTGCTACGGTCGCTGCTGCTGGGACTGATCTGCGGCGCGCTCGCTGGCGTCGCCTGGGTCTGTCCCGCGGCGTTGAGCACGCACCTTGGCGAGAAAGTGCAGGCAACCGCATGATTCGCTCAAGTGCTCCGCTGCCTGCTGCGCTAACAGCCCATTCAGCGACGCGATCACCACGTCCGCTGGGCGGGTGGCTGCGCATCGGTGCGCGGACCACGGTACACGTATTGGCTTTTGCAGCCGTGTACGCCATTGCCTTCGCGTTGCGATTCGACTTTGCCATCCCCGCTGACGCGCTCTCGATTTTGTACAACAGCATCGTCTGGGTCGCGCTGATCAAGTTGGCCGCCTTTTACACCACGGGCAGCTATCATGGCTCGTGGCGTTATGTGACCTTCGCCGACTTGTTGAACCTGCTCAAAGCCACGCTGATTGCCAGCCTGACGATATGGGCCGTCGACGCGCTGCTGATCGATTCGTATCGCATCTCTCGCGCCATTATCCTGCTCGACAGTGCGCTGACCGGTTTAACACTCGGGGGACTCCGTTGCCTGTGGCGGCTCGGCAACGAACCCTGGCTCATGCAGCGACGCTCGGGTGAGCGGCGTGTGCTGATCGTGGGAGCCGATCCGGCCAGCGCCATGCTCGCGCAACAAGTGCTGCGGCAGTTACAGCCTCAGGTCCACATCGTCGGCTTTGTTGATCGACATGCGAGCCGCGTGGGAACCTACTTGGCGGGCCTCCCCGTGCTGGGGCACTTTGACAATCTGATCCACGTGGCCGAGCGGGCCGGCGTGCATGAACTGCTTGTGCTCGACGGCAATCTGCCTGGCGACGAGTTGCGCTCCCTCATGGATCGCACCGAGACCACTGAACTCACCTGGAAGGCCCTGCCGTCGCTGGCCGATCTGCTCAGCGGCAAGTCGCGTCAGCCGCTGCGCGATGTCGACATCAACGACCTGCTCCGCCGCGAGCCAGTGACGCTCGACTTGGGCGCGATCGGTCAGTCGCTTGCCGGCCGCGTCGTGCTCGTCACCGGGGCCGGAGGCAGCATCGGCAGCGAAATCTGTCGACAGGTGCTCCGCTTTCGTCCCGCGACACTCGTGCTTGTCGAGAAAGGCGAGAACAGTCTGTTTCATCTCGAACGGGAATTGCTCGCCGCTTTCCCGCAGATCCCCGTGAGGGCTTGCGTGGCCGACGTGCTCGACACCTCGCGGATGGAAAGCATCTTCGCCCAATATCGGCCGCACGCCGTCTTTCATGCCGCGGCGCACAAGCACGTCCCGCTCATGGAGCATAACCCGGGCGAGGCGATCAAGAACAACGTGCTCGGCACGAAGTGCGTGGCCGACTTGGCCCATCGCCACGCGGCCGAGCGATTTGTGCTCATCTCGACCGACAAGGCCGTCAACCCGACGAGCGTCATGGGGGCCACCAAACGCCTGGCCGAACGCTACATTCATGCCCTTGCGCAGTCGTCTCCCACGCGCTTGGTGGTGGTCCGATTTGGCAACGTGCTTGGTTCCAGCGGCAGTGTTGTGCCCATCTTTCAAGAGCAAATACGTCGCGGTGGACCGGTCTGCATCACCCACCCTGCCATGCGCCGTTTCTTCATGACCATACCCGAAGCGTCGCAACTGGTGCTGCAAGCTGCTGCGATGGGGCGCGGCGGCGAGATCTTCGTGCTCGACATGGGGCAGCAAGTACGGATCGTCGACCTGGCCCGCGACCTGATCCGCCTTAGCGGCTTAAGCGAGCGTGACATCGAAATCCGCTTCACGGGCATCCGACCGGGCGAAAAGCTGTACGAAGAATTGCACGATGAGCACGAGCATCGCTTGGCAACCGGTCACCCCAAGGTGTTCTCGGCCTATCATCCATCCGAGCCGCTGTTTGAAGTCGAGCGGTCCCTCGAGCAATTGCTGCGGCGCTGCGACGAGTCCCCCGAGGTCGTGCGCCGCGCTCTGCAAGAGCTGATTCCCAGCTACACGCCGACATTGGTCCCTGAGTCGCCCACGACGACGAACGAGTCCGCGCCGCGCGAGACCGCGCCGCTGTCATCGACCTTCTATGTCGGCACGCAGCGCGAGGGAGTGAACTAACCATGTCCACTCGAATTGCCGTCGTACTGGGAGGGGCTGGGTTCATCGGCTCGCATACGGTCGACGCCCTGCTGGCGCGAGGCTATCACGTGCGGGTCGTCGATTCGCTGACCCCCAAGATCCACCCGCGTGGCAAGCCGAATTATCTTCCCAGCGAGGTCGAGTTCATTCAGGCCGACGTGCTCGACCGCGTCGCGCTTGGCGCGGCGGTGCGCGGCGCCGAGTGCGTGTTCCATCTGGCCGCCTATCAAGATTACCTGCCCGACTTCAGCACGTTTCTGCATGTCAACACGGTCAGCACGGCCCTGTTGTACGAGGTGCTCGTCGAGCAGCTGGAAGTTGTGAAGAAGGTCGTCGTTGCGTCGTCGCAGGCCGCGTATGGCGAAGGTCGCTACCATTGCCCGCACGACGGCGTGGTCTACCCCAACTTGCGTGGCAAGGCTCAGCTGGAACGCGCCGATTGGGAGCCGCGGTGCCCGCTGTGCGGTGGCGCGATCGCCTCGCAACTCACCGACGAGTCGCATGTCAACCCGCAGAACGCCTATGCGCTCTCGAAGTATTCGCAAGAGATGGTGGCACTCGCGCTCGGACGCCGCTACGACATGCCGACCGTCGCGATGCGGTACTCGATCGTGCAAGGCCCGCGGCAGTCGCTATACAACGCTTATAGCGGCGCGTGCCGCATCTTTTGCCTGAGTCTGCATTTTGATCAGCCCCCGCTCGTGTACGAAGACGGGCTACAACGGCGCGACTTCGTCAACATTCACGACGTGGTCGACGCGAACATGCTCGTGCTCGACGACCCACGCGCCGACGGCCAAGTGTTCAATGTCGGAGGGGGCCGCGCCTACACGGTGCTCGAGTTCGCGAAACTCGCCGCGCGGGTGTTCAACAAACCCTTGCAACCCTCGCTGCCGGGGCTATTTCGTTTCGGCGACACGCGACACATTCACAGCGACATTCGCAAGCTGCAAGACCTCGGCTGGTCACCGCGCCGCTCGGCCCAAGACAGCGTCCATGAATATCTGTCCTGGCTGCAAGATCAAGAGCAGGTCGAGGACGTGCTGCAATACGCCCAGCGCCACATGCGTCACCTCAACGTCGTGTGCGAGGTCAAAGGGTAACGCATGAAAGCATTCCTATTAGCCGCCGGCTGTGGAACTCGACTGCGCCCCTTGACGCTTCGAGTCCCCAAATGTCTGGTCCCGATTGCGGGACGCCCGCTGCTCGACTGGTGGTTCGATTTGCTCGTCGCGCATGGCGTGACCGACGTACTCATCAACAGCCACTACTTGCACGAGCAACTCGTCGAGCACATTGACCACTATCATGGCCCGCTCGCCATTCAACTGGTCCACGAGCCAACGCTGCTGGGCAGCGCGGGAACGCTCAGTGCGAATCGATCGTTCATCGACCGCGATGAGGACTTCCTCATCCTCTACGCCGACAACCTGACGAACGTTGACCTGAGCCACCTCATCGAGACCCACCGTCGTAGCGATCATCGGGCGACACTCGGGTTGTTCCACGCGCCACGGCCGCACGAGTGTGGAATCGTGCAACTCGACGAGCGAAACACGATCGTCGAGTTCGCGGAGAAACCCCAGCAGCCGCGCGGCGACTTGGCGTTCGCCGGCCTGATCGCGGCCTCGCCCGCGCTGCTCGATGAGTTACCGCCGCGAGTGCCGTGCGACCTGGGACGCGAGGTGCTGCCGCAGCTTGTCGGCCGGTTGGGTGGCTGGAAACTGGACGGATACCTGCGCGACATCGGCACGCCCGAGAGTTATGTGGCGGCGCAACACGAAGCCCTCTTACTGACGACAGGGGCACCATGATTATTACTCAAACACCGCTGCGCGTCAGTTTTGCGGGAGGGGGCTCGGACCTGCCCGACTACTACCAACTCCACGAGGGGTACGTGGTCAGCGCCGCCATCGACAAATTTGTCTCGGTCATCATCACGGCCCGATACGACGACAAAATCTACGTCAACTATTCGCGCAAGGAGATCGTCGATCGAGTGGATCACATCGAGCACGAGTTGGTCCGCGAGGCGATGCGGCTCACGGGCGTGACCGGCGGCGTCGAGGTGACGATGCTCTCCGACATCCCGGCCGAGGGATCGGGGCTCGCCTCGTCGAGCAGTTTCACCGTCGGACTGTTGAACGCCTTTCATGTCTACCAAGGGGACCCTGTCGGCCCGGCTCAGTTGGCCGAGGAGGCTTGCGAGATTGAAATCCAGCGCTGTCGCAAACCGATCGGCAAGCAAGATCAGTACATTGCCGCATACGGAGGCGTCGCGGCGTTCCGCTTTTGTCGCGACGGGACCGTCGACGTCGAACGAGTTCGGTTGTGCGATCGCGATTTGCATCGCCTGAGCGCCAACCTGTTCCTGTTCTACACCAACCAGACGAGACAAGCGGCGTCGATCCTCAGCGATCAGCGCGAGAACACCCGTGAGAATTTGCCCGCCCTCGACGAGATCAAGCAACTCGCGGTCGAGACCCGCTCGGCACTCGAGCACGGACAGTTTGATCGCCTGGGTACGATTCTCGACCGTGGCTGGCGATTAAAGCGCTCTCTGGCCACGCGCATCAGTAATCGGTCGATTGACGCGATGTACCAACAGGCCCGCTCGGGGGGCGCAACCGGTGCCAAACTGTGTGGCGCGGGGGGAGGCGGTTTTCTCATGACCTATTGTCCGTCGACGCACCATGACCGGCTGCGCGACGTGATGCGCGATCATCGCGAACTGCCGTTTCATTTTGAGCCCGAGGGGAGTCGCGTGATTTTGCACTATCGACGGACGGCATGGAGATGAGCATGACCGTCACCCACGCTAGATCGGATTTGCGCCTCGCCGTCTTCTTGGACCGCGACGGCGTCATCAATGTCCATCGCGACGATTACGTCAAAGGCTGGCACGAGTTCCGCTTCCTCGCTGACGCGCTGCGGGCGCTCAAGCAACTCGCATCACTCGACGTGCTCGTGATTGTTGTCACGAACCAATCCGTGATCGATCGAGGCATCGTCTCGCGAGCAACCCTCGACGAGATGCATCGACGCATGCGCGGCGTCATTCATGCCAACTGCGGTCGCATCGACGACGTGTACTTCTGCCCACATCTGCCTCAGATCGGCTGCGAGTGTCGCAAGCCGGCCAGCGGTCTGCTGCTTCGAGCGGCCGAGGAACACGGCATCGACTTGAGTCGCTCGTTCATCGTCGGCGACCGCTGGAGCGACATGACGGCCGGGCGCAACGTGGGCTGCCGCGGCTATTGGATCACTGCGGATCAATCGCCTGAAGCGGCCCCCGATGTCTCGATCGTCTCGGGGCTCGGCGAAGCCGTGAGTGCGATCGTCAATGATCTCGCGGACGAGGACGCATTCGCTCCTGCGACGAGTTCCGATCGCCATGCGGTCACCGTTCCATCAACGACCCTTCAAACGGATTTACGAGCATGAACATTCTTGTCACCGGTGGCTTTGGGTTTCTTGGCAGCCACCTCATCGAACGTTTGCTGAGCGACCGCGACAACCGTGTCCATGTGGTCGACAATCTCAGCACAAGCCCGCTCCCTTTGGATGATTTGCTGCGCGAGTTGGGACCGCAGCCCAACTTGAGTTGGACCATCACCGACGTCGAGTCGTTCTGCCGCGACTTTGCCGACGAACGCTTTGATGCGATTTATCATCTGGCGTCGGTCGTGGGACCGGCCGGCGTGTTGAGCCACGCAGGTCGCATTGCCGCGTCGATTATCAACGACACGATGGCGATGGTCGACATGGCACTGCGCAGTCGTTGTCGACTCGTCGACATTTCGACGAGCGAAATCTACGGCGGCGGACGCGAGGGCTTTTGTTCTGAGTCGATGGATAAGATCGTTCCCGCCAAGAGTTCGGCCCGCCTGGAATATGCCGTTGGCAAGCTTGCCGCCGAGACGGCGCTCACCAATCTGTGCGAGACCAGCGCGTTGGATGCCTGCATCGTCCGGCCGTTCAATATTGCCGGACCGAGACAGTCGGGCCGCGGCGGATTTGTACTGCCCCGGTTTGTCGGGCAGGCGCTCGCGGGCCTCGACATGACCGTGTTCGGCGACGGACAACAAGTCCGCGCCTTCACGCATGTGCGCGACATGGTCGACGGCATTGAGCTCGCCATGCAGCACGGTCAGCGTGGCGAAGCGTACAACATTGGCAATCCCGCCAATCGCACCACGATCATGACGCTGGCCGAAGAAGTCCGCGAGCTATCGGGGAGCCGGAGCGCGATTCAACTCGTCGACCCCAAGACGATTTACGGCCCGCTATACGAAGAGGCCAACGACAAATTCCCCGATTCGCAACGCGCCATGAGCGAGCTTGGCTGGCAGCCGCGGTACGACCGACGCCGCACAATCCGCGAGGTGCTCGACTACATGCGTCGTCAGCCGCTTGCTTTGCGAGAAAAGCTCCAAGGCTTCGCCGCGCCCGTCGTTCACGAACCCACACTTCAACGGCAGGCAAGCTAACCCGTCATGTCCACGCATGAACCACTCAAGGTGTCGGTCGTCATGCCCACGTATCAGCGTGCGGCTGTGCTGGCCACGACACTGCCGATGCTTTGCCAGCAGACGTTGCCTGATATCGAGATCCTGGTGAGCGACGACGGTTCGACCGACGAGACGCCGCAGGTCATGCAGGCGTGCCGTGATTCCCGCGTGCGGTATTTGCGTCATTCGCGGCTCGGCATGCCCGGAGTGCTCAACGCGGCGCTGCAGGAATCGCGTGGCGAGTACGTGATGTTTTGCCACGACCATGACTTTTACGAGCCCACGCTCTTGGAGCGACTGTCGAGCGCGTTGGATCAACACCCCTCGGCCGTATTTGCCCACTGCGCGATTGTCGTGGTTGACACCGCAGGCGCGGCCGAGCGCGAACGGTACCTGGATCGATTTGCGCCGCTCACAGCCGGCGACGAGTTTCTCGAACGCGTGTTGCTGCCGCAACTCGATTCCAAAGTGACGGCGCTCACGATGGTCCGCCGCGCGGCCCTGGGCGATCGGCTCTTGGACCCGCGCTTCGAGGCGGTTGCCGATGTCGAACTGTGGCTCTGGCTCTGCACGCAAGGGGACGTGGCCTATGTGAACGAGCCGCTCATTCGAGTACGCGAACGAGATGCACGCAGCGTGCTCTATGGCAATGCGCTGCGTTGGGTGCAGCGCGTGCTTGAGGCCAAACGGCTCTATCTGGGCCAAGTCGTCGATCCCGTTCGGCGTGAGGCCATCACGGCCAGTTGGCGGCACGACGCCGACCGCGCGGCGGCACAAGAACTGCTCAAGGCGCTGCGCCGCGGCGACGCAGCGTCGATCGCGGCGGTCGTCGAGTTTGCGGAGCGTGAGTGCAGCTCGTGGGGCACCTTGTTCGTGCGTTCATTGAGCCATGCTCCAATGAGCCTTGCGCGCGGTGTTCTCGAAGCGACTCGAATGTCGCATCGCGCCTGGCGCTCGCTCGGCATGCAGCGAGCGCGCCCGTCGACCCGAGCGCGGTCGGTCTCCAGTTCGCCTCCACTCACTGCGGAGGCCGCGATCCCATGAGTGCCTTCGCTCAACTCGACACAGCGCGAGCGCGGCTCGGCTGGGGTGTTGTCGTCTCGCTGCTCGATCAGGGGGTCAAGGCGCTGTACGCGCTCGGACTCGTACCACTGTTGGTCATGGCCTGGGGAGCCGAAGGGTACGGCCGCTGGACCACGTTGACCGCGCTCATTTCCTTCTTGGCGTTTGTGGACCTGGGGGGGCAAAACTACTTTGCCAACCTCATGGCCTTGGCCCACGCCCGACACGATGATCGCGAATTTTCTCGGGCCTTGTCACTGGGCGTGTCGCTGCTTGGCGCTCAGGGGGTGCTCTGCTTCGTGCTTTGGAGCGTCGTGCTCGGCTGGGGCGCGATCGCGCCGCTCCCCATCGTCGGCCGGACACTCGACCCGAGCGAACTTGTCATTCTACTCGCCCTGGGCGCTCAGACGCTGCTCGTTGCCATCCCCGGCGGAGTGTACACGGCCGTGTACCGCTCGACGGGGCAGTTTGTGCGCGGCGGCACGATCGGCAACGCGGTCCGGTTTGTGGGCTTCTTCGTGTGCTGCGCTCTGCTGCTGATCGGCGCGACGCCGGTCGTCTTCGCGCTCGTGCTGTTGTCGATCCACGCACTATCGCTGCTGTTGATCGTCATCGACACGCGACGTTGCATTCCGGCGTGTCGATCGATGCGGATCGGCTATCAGGAGGCGCGCGACGCGCTGCCCCATCTCGGCTCGACGCTCGCGTTCTTCTCGTTGGCCGTGGCGCAGACGGTTGCCCAGCAAGGGACACTGCTCGTCGTGGCGACGGTCGTCTCGCCGCTGGCCGTGGCGCTGTTGGCTGCGCATCGCGCGCTGGCCAGCGTGGCGGGGTATGTGGGCGTGCTGCTGCAAGGCCCCATCTTGCCCGAACTCAGCTTCCTCTGGGGTCAACAGCGTTACGATGCTTTTCGCGCGGCGGCTCAGCGCGGCGCACGCGTCACGCTCTGGACCACGAGCATGGTCGCGATCGTGCTCTGGCTGCTTGGACCGCTCGTGTTTCCGTTCGTGGGTCACGATCGGCTCGCGCTTGACTCGCTGCTGTGGGGACTTGTGCTGCTGCAAGGCGTGGCGTCGTCGGCCTGGGGATCGTCGGCGTGGGCTTTGTACGCCACGAATCAGCATCAGCGGCTCGCCTCATGGACCATTGTGGTCTCCTGTGTCACCGTGGCTTTGAGTTACGTTGGCGCGCTGCACAGCGGCGTGCATGGCGCGGCGGGGGCGCTGCTCGCCGGCGATCTGGCACTCGCCTTGGTCATTGTCCCTGGCCTGTCGTCGACACTCGTGCAGTCCGTTTCTTTCTCATCACCGCGAATGGACGAGGTGCCAGCATGAGCATCTCGATCGAGCACACAACCTCACGCTGGGCGCAACAGCTACAATGCGTGCAATGTGCGGCAGGATTGTCTTTTGGCGATGAAACGAATAACACTCGGCTCACGTGTGCCGTGTGTGGCATGAGCTATTCGGTCGACGAAGGGGTCGTCAACTTTAGCGCCGCCGATGCCTTTTATGAGCAGCATGGCTTCACTCGCGCTGGGCGCGATTTTTCAGACACGATGCTCGGTCGCTGCGGCGCGTATTTTGCCCGGGGACACTTTTTACACGAGATCACGCGGCATGTCCCGGCGGGCTCGGCCATGATCGAGATCGGCTGCGGCGGCGGGTCACGCTATCTGGCGCGGCTTTATGACATGCTCGGCGTCGACGTGTCGAGCCACTCAGCACGCTGCGCGCGGCAGACCTACGGCGCCGCCATTCAGTCTCGGGTCGAGCAACTCCCGCTCAGCGATGGTTGCGCCGATGCGCTCGTGTCGAGCTACGTGCTCGAACACCTCGACGCACAACAGGTCGTGCCCAGCCTGCGCGAGATGGCTCGAGTCTTGCGCCCCGGCGGGGTCATGCTGCACTGCTTCGACCTGCACAGCGACAGTCCATTTTATCGTTGGGCCCGCCGAAAGCCTTGGTACCAGCGGCAGTTCATTGAAGTTCGCGGACACGCGGGCCTGCGGACGCTTGACACTTGGCTGCGACACATGACCGAAGCCGGCTTGAGCATCGAAGGGGTGCGGCCGTTCTGTAAAGGTTGGCTGCAAGACTTGTCGATCTGGTCGTTCCTCGACGACCCGCAGGTCACTGGACTGCCGGGCCTGTTGGGACGCACGGCCAACCGACTACGGAGTCGCTTGGGTGGCGCGGCCGACGCGCTCGTCACGATGTGCGACGATGTCACGCGCAGGCTTTTGAGCGATCGTTGGGCTGCCAAAGTCATCTTGCGAGCACGGAAGCCCTTATGAACATTCTTTACACGGGTCCCTGCCGCAGCGGCAGCTTAACCGACTTGCGTCGTCGCTCGCTGATCCGCATCGGCCACCAGGTCGATACGCTCGATCAGGTACCGTACCTCGACCGCGGCGCACGCTGGCAGCGGAAAGTGCAGAGCCACTTGCTCATGGGGCGCGGAGTATCGGCTTACAACCGCGATCTCGTCGAGCGGGTCCGGGCAGGTCAGCCCGAGTTGGTCTACATCGATCAGGCGATTTACTTGTGGCCGTCGACCGTCAAGGCGCTGCGCGACGGTCCTTGGCGATTGGTTCATTACACGTCCGAGTTTTTTGGTTTCCGCAAGTATTTGTATCGGCATCTGTTTCCCGCGGTGCCATTGTACGATGCGCATGTCATCACCAACGAGCTCAACGAGCCGATGTTGAAATCCCTCGGTGCTCGACGGGTCTGTTTCACGCAATTCGGTTTCGACGCCGAAGAGCACCAACCACCCGAGTGGTCAGCGGGCGAACGGGACGAGTACGCCTCGGATGTGACCTTCGTGGGACACTGGGAAGAGACGACCGAGCGCCGCATCGCGGCACTGCGACGCGCTGGGGTGCAGGTTCGCGTGTGGGGACCCGGCTGGCGACAAGCCAAGCTTCTGGACGACCGACACTCGATTCGCCCGCTCTACGGTCCCCACTATGTCAAAGCGATCGCCGCGGCGCGGATCGGTTTGGGCTTGCTGAGCAAATGGAACTTTAATCGCTCGGCCTCGCGGACCTTCGAGATTCCGGCCATCGGCAGCCTGCTGGTCGCCGAGCGGACCCCTGACCACGAACGCTCGTTTGTCGATGGTCGCGAGGCGGTCTTCTTCGACGATGACGACTCTCTGGTCGAGAAGGTGCAGTATTACCTGGCCCATGAAGACGAGCGTCAACAGATCGCGGCCGCGGGCCGAGCACGCTGCCATCGCGACGGTTACAGTCATGACGATCGTGTCCGACAACTGCTGGAGGCGATCGGATGAGAGTGCTCGTTCTGGCCGCTGAGTATCCGCCGCTCGTCGGTGGCGTCGGGATCTATGCTCGCAACGTGTGTCGCGGCCTGGTCGCACATGGCGTCGACGTGCAGGTCGTCACGTCGGTCGAGGCATCCGAGCCGGTCGCTGACGATGGCGTGCGCGTCACACGTATCGAGGGGAGATTGAATCGCCGGCTGCTCAAAACGCTGCCATTGGTTGCCGCCGCGCGGCAACTCGCCCAGCAGCAACGTCCCGACTGGCTGCTGGCCATGACCTGGACGCACGATGGTGTCGCGGCCCGCTGGCTCTCGGCACGGCTGAAGGTTCCCTACGCCGTCGTGGTGCATGGCTCGGAGTTGCTCGAAACCCGCGCCAGCATTTTGCGACGGTTCGTCATGCGACACGTGCTCCGTGGCGCGCAACAACTTGTCGCTAACAGCCATTTCACGCGGCAACTCCTCAGCCAAGACGGGTACGATGCCAAGCGGGTGGCCCTTGTGCACCCGCCACTCGACTTGAGCGATTGGTCACAGCCCGTCGCGCCGGCCGAGTTATCCGCGCTCGATGATCGACTCGATCTCAAGGGCCGACGAGTGCTGTTCACGGCGGCCCGCTTGGTTCGCCGCAAGGGTCACGCCCAGGTGCTCGAAATCGTCGCTCGACTCGCCACGCGGTATCCGGACATGGTGTACGTCATGACCGGTCGCGGACCGTACCGCGATGAGTTGCTCGCCCGCGCTCGACACCTGGGGATCGGCGATCGCGTGCGGTTCACGGGTTATGTGACGAGCGCCGAACTGCGGTTGCTCCACGAGCGCGCCGAGCTATACATCTCGCCATCAAGTGAGGAGGCTGGCGATATCGAGGGGTTTGGCATTGCGCTCGCCGAAGCCTCGGCCTGCGGCAAGCCTGTCATCGCTGGCGACAGTGGCGGGGTGAGCGATGCCGTGATCGATGGCGAGACCGGATTGCTCGTCGATCCGTTCGACCTCGAGGCCATCGAACGCGCGGTGGTGTCTCTGCTCGACGATCGGACACGGGCGCAAAGCCTCGGAGATCAAGGGCGCGATCGGGTCGAGCGTGAATTGAGTTGCGAGACCCAAGCCGCGCAGTTGCTCGCCTCGCTCACGCCCCGGCAGGAGGTGTCGCTTGAATATGCTTGACCTGTTGGTGCCCAGTGTGTTGGTCGTGGCCCTGGCGCTGGTGGCTCGTTTTAAGCAAGGCAACTGGCTCTCCCCGGCGGCGATGTTTCCCGCCGTCTGGTCGGTGCACATCGCGCTCTCGCTGATCAAGCCGCAATTTTATCCCACGGCCGCGACGGTCTGGTGGCTTCTGGCGAGCCTGCTGGCCTTTTACCTTGGCAGCGCAATGTTCCAACCCCGCTCGACGAGCGCGCCGTCTCACCCGACGTTTCCACGTTCGATCGTGTTTCGCCATGCGACCGATGTGTTGCTTGTCTGCACGGCGTTGGGAGGTTTGTACACGACACTGGCTCAGCTATCCGGCATCGAAATCTCGGTCGACAATCTGCCGCTGGCCTATCAGTTCTTGCTTCCGTTTCATTTTACGGGGCCGATGCTTGGCGGGATGATTGCCGCGAGTCGGTCATTGCGCGACGCGCGACGCTGGCTGGTATATCTTCCGTTGTTGCCCCCGGCTGGGTTGTCGATATTGTTCACGGGCCGCACGGCAATTGTCGCGCCGATCCTCGCCTGGCTGGCCGGCTATTGGGCGATCAAGCTCTTTATCACCACCGGACGATGGCGGGTGCTGACTTGGCGGAACGCCCTCTTCGGCGCGGGGATCTTCATCTCGTTCCTGCTGCTGGGCGTGGGACTGTACCAACTACGCGGAGCGCGGCAATCGGGCGAGACCTTCGCGGAGAAGCTCGCGGCGTTTCAAGACGCGGCGCTGCTCGAAGGGTTGGCCGAGACATGGGATCGCTTTTCGCCCGGTGTTTATGGCAACGTGTATTCCTTCGATTACTACTTTGTCGAGGCTTGGAATCAGCCTCCCGTGCCATCTTGGGGCGCGGTGATGTTCACCGGCCCGCTCAATTTGCTGGGGCTCATCGAAGACCGCTATCCCTTTCCGCAGTTCGAGTTGGCACCCGGACACTTCTCAAATAGTTACACGATGTTCCGGTTGCCTATCGATGACTTTGGCTTTGCCGGCTCGCTAGTCTGGTGGTGTGCCTTGGGTTGTCTGCAGGGCTGGGCCTATCGACAGGTACTGCAAGGCCGCTCGATGGCCTGCCTGCTGCTGGCCTGGTTCTACGTCGACGCATCGCTGATGGGGGGCTATTTCTTCCGCTATAACTCGATCGTGCTCAACTATGTGATCGTCGGCGCGTTGATGTCTTGGATGGTCGTTGAGCCCGGGGTGATGCGCCGCCGTCGGC
The DNA here is from genome assembly GCA_964652155.1 of uncultured Planctomycetaceae bacterium. Taxonomy (GTDB): domain Bacteria; phylum Planctomycetota; class Planctomycetia; order Pirellulales; family PNKZ01; genus CAZZBK01. Next base: position 27,413 of record CAZZBK010000036.1, read on the forward strand.
CTTGGTTTCGTTTCGCGTCCGACGCTGGACCGAAAGGAGCGCAAGCATGACGGCCCTCATTGCGCCGCGAGTCTCGATCATTATCCCCTGTCGTAACGAGGAACGCTTCATTGCCGATTGCCTCGACTCGATCCTGGCCAACGATTTTCCGCACGATCAGCTTGAGATCCTGGTCGTGGATGGCAACAGCACGGATCGGACTCGCGAGATCGTGACGCGATACACGCACCGACATCCGTGCGTGCAACTGCTCGACAATCCGCGGCAGATCACGCCCGTGGCGCTCAACATTGGCCTGCGTCAAGCGCGAGGCGACCTGCTGATCCGCATGGACGCGCATGCCAAATACGACCCGGCTTATGTGGTGAACTGCGTACGCGCGGCCGACGAACATCACGCCGACAACGTGGGTGGACGTTGCGTCATGGTGCCACGACACGACACGCTGCTGGCCCGGGCGCTAGTGCAAGCGATGTCACATCCGTTCGGGGTCGGGAACGCCACGTATCGCACGACCACGCTGACCGAGCCGCGTTGGGTCGACACGGTGCCGTTCTTTTGTCTTCGCCGCGAGGTCATTGAGCGCGTCGGATTATTCAACGAACGGCTCTCCCGTAGTCAGGACTTTGAGTTCAGCCAACGGCTACACAAGTTGGGTGGCCGCACGCTGATGGTTCCCGGCATTGTCTCGTACTATTACTTGCGAACCGACCTAGGGTCGTTTGTGCGGCGCAATGTGCTTAACGGCCTGTGGGTCATCGTGCCATTTCTATACACGGACGTCATGCCCGTCCGGCCTCGCCACTTGGTACCGCTCACCTTTCTACTCACACTGCTGACGTCTGCCCTGATGGGCGCGTTCTGGACGCCTGCCTGGTGGTTGCTCGCCGCGGTGCTCTTGGCGTACGCGTTGGCTGCGTCGTTCGCCACGGCGCAAATCGTCCGTCGGACCGGCGAGCCCCGTTTTCTCGCAATCATGCCGCTGCTCTTCTTCACGATCCATACAAGCTACGGACTGGGTAGCTTCGGCGGCCTGATTTATGTCGCCTATACGCTCATTCGTCGTGTCTTTTCACCCTCCTCCAGCAACCCCGTCACTACGTTAACGAGTTGATGTCATGATCCGTTCGTCTGCCACATCCAACACCCGCCGCATCCCGTTCTTTGATTACCCGCACCTGTTGCGGCCGCACGAAGAGGAGTTGATCGCGGCAGTCACGCAGGTGATGCGTCGCGGCGCGTACATTCTGCAAGGCGACTTGCGCGAGTTCGAAGAGCGGGCGGCCGAGTATATCGGCGTCAAGCATGTGCTCGGTGTCGCCAATGGCACCGACAGCTTGCAGATCATTTTGCGGGCGATCGGGGTGGGGCCTGGTGACGAGGTGATCCTTCCCTCGCACACGTACATCGCCACGGCGGCCAGTGTGCATTTTTCGGGAGCAACACCCGTGCTGGTCGAGTGTGGCGACGATCATTTGATCGACCCGGCCGCGGTCGCGGCGGCGATCACCCCGCGCACCCGAGCCATCATGCCCGTACACCTCAACGGCCGGACCTGCGACATGCCGGCGCTCGTTAAGCTTGCCGACCGACACGGCCTGGCGATCGTCGAAGACGCGGCGCAGGCGATTGGCGCGAAACTGCTGGGTCGCAGCGCCGGCACCTGGGGCATGGCGGGCTCGATTAGCCTGTACCCGGCGAAAATCCTGGGCTGCTTTGGTGACGGCGGGCTGGTGATGACCAACAACGACGCGGTGGCCGCGCAGATGGCGCTCTTGCGCGATCATGGTCGCAACCCCGAGGGGGAAGTGGTCGCCTGGGGCGTGAACTCGCGGCTCGATAATCTGCAAGCGGCCGTGTTGAACGTGAAGCTCAACTACCTGAACGAGGAAATCGCGCGACGGCGAGAGATCGCGCGGCGTTATCGCATGGGGCTCCAGTCGATCGACGACCTCGCGTTGCCGCCGGGACCCGACCACGACGGCGATCGTTATGACGCCTTCCAGAATTACGAGATCGAGTCGGGCCGCCGCGACGAGTTGCGAGCATGGCTCGAGCAGCATGGCATCCGCACCATTATTCAGTGGGGGGGCAAAGCCGTGCATCAATTTAACGGCCTGGGTTTGGAACACGTCCGCCTGCCTCGTACCGAGCGATTGTTCACCCGCTGCTTTTTGCTCCCGATGAATACGTCGCTCAGCGATGACGACGTGGAATATATTTGTCACACGATCCGCGAGTTCTACAACCGTGATTAGTTCATCACAACTTCCGCAATCCGAATTGGCCAGCTTGGCCGATCCGCAACAGTATCACGCCCCGCTCGATCTCTCCGGCAACGATCCGGTATGGCTTCGAGCGGCGCTCGACACCATGCTCATCATTCGACAGAGCGAAGAGTGCATTGCCGAGCTGGTCGAGAAGCGCGAGACCAAGGCCCCGTGCCACCTGGCCATCGGTCAGGAAGCGGCGGCCGTGGGGGTCGCCCGACACGTGAAGCAAGGGGATCGCGTGTTTGGAGCCCACCGCTCACACGCTCACTATTTGGCACTCGGCGGGAACGTGTTCGAGTTGCTGGCCGAGGTGCTCGGGCGACTGCCGGGCTGCTCGCGCGGCATGGGAGGCTCGATGCACCTCACCGCTCCCGAGCATAATTTACTCGGCACGGTGCCCCTTGTCGGGGCGACGATACCCCTGGCCGTGGGCGCAGCGCTCGCCGCTCAACTCGATGGTGGCGACGCCCTGGCGGTGGCATTCTTCGGCGACGGCGCATGCGAGGAAGGGGTCTTGCACGAATCGCTTAACTTGGCCTCGACCATGCAGTTGCCGGTGCTGTTTGTGTGCGAGAACAACCTGTTCAGCAGCCACTTGCATATCTCGCTGCGTCAGCCGAGCGACCGCGTGGCACGCTACGCCGAGGCGCATCGCATGCCCACCGCGGTGATCGACGGCAACGACGTGATCGCCGTGGCCCAGGCGACCGCCCAAGCGGCCGAGCACGCCCGCAACGGTCGTGGCCCGACGTTTATCGAGGCGGTCACGTATCGCTGGCGCGGCCATGTTGGCCATCGCGAGGACAACGACGTCGGCGTGCGACGCAATGTCGATTTGGATTTATGGAAGCGGCGCGATCCGATCCGCCGCTTGGCCACGGCCCTGATTCAGGCCAGCCACTTAACCGACGTCGAATATGTGGAGCGACAGCAGCACGCGGCCGACACGGTCGCCGACGCGATTCGTCGCGCCCGGCAGGCACCGTGGCCGAGGGCAGAACAGTTGTTGGGCCCCGTGTACGCAAATTGAGTTGATAACCCGCTGGGTTCAATAGCCCATGTCGGACGAGTGAAATCCCGAACAGCGAACGAGCAGCGTTATGATCCGTCTCAATTACGGCGAAGCGATCCGCAGCGGCTTTGAATACCTGATGCATCGCGACGAGCGCGTGTTTTGCATCGGCCAGGGGCTCTGGAGCCCGTGGTACGTTGGCAATAGCATGACCGATTTGGACCATCAGTTCGGACGTCGTCGGGTGATCGACACCCCGGTTTCGGAACTGGCCTGCACCGGAGCAGCGGTCGGCGCGGCGATCTGCGGCTATCGGCCGATCGTCATCCATCCGCGCATGGACTTCATGCTGCTGGGCGTCGATCCGATCGTGAACCAAGCGGCCAAGTGGCGACACATGTTCGGCGGTCGTGCCTCGGCGCCCGTCACGGTGCGAGCGATCATTAATCGGGGCGGCGAACAGGGGGCCCAGCATAGTCAGGCGCTGCATGCTTGGTTTGCGCACATACCGGGCCTGCGCGTGGTCATGCCCGCCACGGTGGCCGACGCCCGCGATTTGCTCATTGCCGCCGTGTTGAGCGACGACCCGGTGATGTATATCGATGATCGCTGGCTCTACGACGACGTTGCCGAACTGGAGGAGCCGCAGGCCGTCGACTTGCGCACGCAAACGCCGAAGCTGCTCAGAGAAGGCGCTGATGTCACCCTCGTCGGAGCGAGCTTTAGCACCCGACTGGCGCTGCAAGCGGCCGAGCAACTCGACGCCGCTGGAGTCTCGTGCGACGTGGTCGACCTGCGGCAGATCAACCCACTCGACATCGAGCCCGTTGCCGAGAGTGTGGCCCGAACCGGTCGACTCCTCGTGATAGACGGAGGCTGGAGCACCTGTGGCTTGGCCGGTGAAGTGATCGCGCGTGTGAGCGAGTGCCTTGATCCGCGACAATGGCGCGCCCGACCTTGCCGCCTCACGCTGCCCGATGCCCCGGCGCCGACCAGCGCGGCGCTCGAACAACTTTATTACCCGCGAGTCGACGATGTGGTGCGACTCGCTCGCCAAGTGATGGAAGACAGTCATGATCAAACGAGCGTTCGACATTTTGGTCGCCCTGAGCGGGCTCATCGGTAGCGCGCCGATCTTGTTGCCCGCCTGCTTGGCGATTTGGTGGCAGGATTATCACAGTCCGTTCTATATCGCGCCGCGCGTGGGTCGCCACGGGCGGTCGTTTCGCATGGTCAAGCTGCGCTCGATGGTTGTCCGCGCCGATCGCAGCGGGGTCGACTCGACCGCGGGTAACGATCCGCGGATCACGGTCGTCGGCCGGTTCATACGCAAGACAAAGCTCGATGAGCTGCCGCAGCTCTGGAACGTGCTGCGCGGCGACATGAGCCTGGTCGGCCCACGCCCGAACGTTGAGCGCGAAGTGGCCTTGTACACCATGCCCGAGCGCGGCTTGCTCGACGTGCAGCCGGGGATCACCGATTTCTCGTCGATCGTGTTCGCTGATGAAGGGGACATCCTGCACGGGCAGGACGATCCTGACGTGGCTTACAACCAACTCATCCGACCCTGGAAGAGTCGGCTCGGGCTGTTCTACATCGAGCATCGCGGCGTGCTGCTCGATGTGCGATTGATCGCCTTGACGGTGCTGGGAGCGATCTCCCGGCGACAAGCGTTGCTGGGCGTGCATCGCGCGTTGCGGCAACTTGGCGCGGCGGATGAACTGTGCCGCGTTGCGCTGCGCGACGAACCGCTGACACCGCGACCGCCGCTAGGTTCCGATTCGCTCGTGCTGTCGCGCGCCGCGACCGTCTGATGGTTTCCCTTCACTGACCACGAACTGATTGAGCTGCCGCGATGGCGACAATGGACTCGACTCCGCTGGACTTCACGACGGTCACCGAGACCCTTCGGACTCAGATCACGCGCGAGGCCGCGGCGATGATGTATGGCCGCTACCGCTGGGCACGCGACTATGCCGCGAGACGCCGCGTGCTCGAAGTTGCCTGCGGATCGGGACAAGGGCTCGGCTTGCTCGCCGAGGTGGCCCAAAGCGTTGTAGCCGGGGATTGTACTGCCGCGTTGGTCGAGCAAGCTCAGCTCAAGTTCGGCGATCGGGCCACGGTCATGCAACTCGACGCGCATGAGTTGCCCTTGCCCGACGGCTCGTGCGACGTCGTGTTGTTGTTCGAGGCGATCTATTACTTGGCCGATCCAGGGCGTTTTTTGCACGAGTGTCGTCGGGTGCTCAGCGCCGATGGCGTGGTGTTGATCTGCAGCGCGAATCCGGAGCGGCCGGACTTTAATCCCAGCCCGTTCAGCCAGCGGTATTTCTCGGCATGCGAGCTGGCCCAATTAATGAGCCAGCACGGCTTTTCTCCGCGCGTGTGGGGCGCGTTTCCCGTGGCGACACGCACGCTGCGCGACGTCGTACTGCTGGGCCTACGCAAGCTGGCGGTGAAACTGCATCTGATGCCCAAAAAAATGGGGGGCAAGGCTTTGCTCAAGCGGCTGTTCTACGGTTCGCTCGTCGAGGTGGACGAAGTTCGCGAGGGGATGGCTCCGCGCGAGCCGTTCGTCGAACTCTCTCCCACCGATGCTTGTCACAACTTCAAGGTCATTTACGCCGCGGGGGCGCGTGACGCTACGGTCCCGCCGCACTGACGGTCCCTTGGGTCGACGTCTGATCGATGACGCGCGTGATGGCCGCGAAGCTGAACGTCTGCGACAGCCAGCGTGCCAAAGCCTGCGATGGGGTCTCTTGCAGAATGAGCAAGTCTCCCGGCTGCACGTTGATTCGCTCGCGCGCGTCGTGCATCGCCCGGTCGAGATCGACCCGAATGACAACTTGCCCTCCGCCTGGGGTGCGGCGCACGACCGAGAGCTGACTGGGCGAGGGGTTGCCGATGCCCCGTTTGAGCAAGTCGCCGGCCAGATTGCTGCCGCCGAACGCTCCGTTGACGAGCGCGCCTTTGACCTGCGTGACGGCCTCGACCACGTCGAGATCGTAATCGCGCGGCAGGGCAAACTCGCCCGACGGGAGCAGGCCGCCCGTGTAGAACAGCTCGGTCACCCGGGCATTGACGAACACCACGTCACCGTTGTGCAGCACGGCATCCTCGGGCGTGAAGGGCATGGGGTGCCCGGCAGGCGAGCGGAGCGGGATCACCGTGACCTGCTGGGGACTAGCCAAGCCGCGGGCCGACGTGCCCGGCTTCAAATCCGATAATTGCTCGATGAGATGCGCTTGGTTTTGGGCATTGCGAAAGATCACCACCTCGTCGTAGTTGTCGAGTCCCGGCAGGCCGCCGGTCTCGGTCAGGGCGCTGAGCACGTTGTTCTCGTAGGCGCGCAAATAGACGACGTGACCGCTGCCCCGTTTGCCTCCGAGCGTGACCGCATTGCCATTGCTGGTCGTGGCGAAGCCGCCACTCTCTTGGCGCAGCACCAGCACGCGAATTTGCCGAGGCTGCATGAGCGTGACTACAATTTTTCCGCCGCCAGGCGTAAAGATACCCTTGCGAACATAGGCCTGCCGGATCGCGTCCTCGACCGCCGTAATGCTGAGCGAGTCGACCGCCACGGGCTCGATCAGCGGCAGGGCGATCGTGCCGTTCTCGCGGACCTGGATGGGGAACCCCAGCGTCGGCGGCAAGCCACGCCCGATCGGATTGATCTGCGAGGGGAAATACACCGGCGGGTTATACGTCTGCTCGGTCCCCACGGCCGGCAGGATGCCATCAATGTAAATGCCGAGCACGTCGTTGGCCGCAATCTGATAGACCGACGGCGGCGCGGGGGCGAGCAACGTCAACGGGATGGTGCGGCATGCTTCGCGCGATCCGGCAATCAAGTCGCGAGGCAATTTGCGCACCGGCACGCCATGCAACGCCGGATTGGTCAGCGCCGCGCAGCCGCTCGACAGGACCAGCGACAGCAGCAACACCGCAGCTGCTAGCCCATCCCCGAACGATTGATGAAGGAGTGCGCGCCGTCGCATCAGAGCCTCCTCGACCACGAGGGAGGAAGCTGAACCTGCGGGGTCGAGCGCGTCGCTTGCGGCAAGAGCTCGGGACCGATCACCGGAGCACTCGCCGGCGCGGGCAGCGGCGCTGTTTGAGGCACTGCAGAGGGAGCCGGGGTCGGGACCATCGTTGCTGGCGGCACAGGCGTGGGCACAGGCCCCTGGGCCGCGCCTGGCAGCATCGCCGGCGCGGTCATGGCGAGCGCCGTGGGGAGCTTCATCCACGGAGCATGCGGCCCTTCGCCCGCTGCGGTCGATCCGTCACGAAAGCCGCTGTACCAATCGCAGATCGCGCGATAGCCGTCGGGGGTTTGGTACTCGCTGCGCCAATAGTCGCGTGGGGGCAACGACGGCGGATCGCACGACGCGCCGGCGTATAAGTAGTCGGCGTATCCTTCCTCGAAGCCCCGTTGATAGTCCCGCGAGAACGACGCCCCGTTGGGCCGTTGTCCACACCAACTCGACCAGGCCTCGCGCGCCAAGCGCTCGTTGCGACGCTGCTCGCGCCGTTTTTCCATCCAGACGGGATATTGCCAGGGCGCAACAATCAAGTTCTGCATGGCCACTTCGGTGACCGTACAGCCCGTCGTCGCCAGACACAGCACTAGGAGAACGAGTTTCTTCGCCCGCATGATGACCGCACCATGACTCCAGACCACGACCGCACGGTCGAGGTACAATCGATATGATTGCTATCGGCTGCAAGCACCGTCGGACCGAGAAAATCGGCGCTAGCCGCTAGGACCGCTGCAAGCGGAATGGCGCAATCGGCATAATCGTTACGACCCGACACGCGGCGTGGCGCTGCGTTGCCAGGGGACGTCAGCCACGCCCGCCGAGCGATTGACGCTGCGGGCCATCACGAACAGCCAATCGCTGAGCCGGTTCAGGTAGATGACCAGCGCGGGGTCGATGGTTTCGCTGGCCGAGAGGCTCACCAGCAACCGTTCGGCACGGCGGGCGACCGTCCGCGCCAGGTGCAACTGTGCCGCTGAGCGCGTGCCCCCGGGCAGGATAAATTGCCGAAGCGGTTCGAGCGTCGCCTCGTGCAAGTCGATCTCCCGCTCGAGTTGTTCGATCTGCGGCGCATCGATCACGTGCAGGTTGAACTTGGCCGGATCGGGGGTCGCCAACTCGGCTCCGAGGTCGAATAGCTCACTCTGGATCCGGGCGAGGGCCGCGTCGATGTCGGCGGGCAACGACTCGCACCGGGCAGCGCCCAAGACGGCGTTCAACTCGTCGACCGTGCCATAGGCCTCGATGCGCGGCGCGTCTTTGCGGACACGCGGTCCGCCGAACAGTCCCGTGAGCCCGCTGTCGCCTGTCTTGGTGTAGATTTTCATGTACGAGTGACTCGAATTGAATGAACTTGCGTGGGCGCGTGGCACGCGGCTCGCCCACGGTCTATAATTCAGGCCTCGCCATTGTAGATCGAACCTGCCGCGGAGTCGCCCCATGTTGAAGCGTGCTTTTTTCCTGCTTGTCTTGGTCATGGTTTGCGCCGTTCATTCAACAGGACGGGCCGAGGATTCGGTCGAACCCCGCTATCTGAGCAACGTGCGTCAGGTGACCAGCGATTTTGTGAAAGCCGGCGAGGGATATTTTTCTCCCGACCAGAAGTCGATCATCTTCCAAGCCGTGACGCGCGACTATCCTTTTTATCAGATCTTCTCGCAACCGCTCTCTGGCGACAAAGCCAAGCGGGTCAGCACGGGACGCGGTCGCACGACCTGCTCGTACTTTAGTCGCGATGGCAAGAGTATCTTGTTCGCCTCGAGCCACCTCGACCCGCAAATGTCGCAAACCGAAGCCAACGAACGCAAACAACAAGCCGAGGACGCGGCCAGCGGTCGCCGCCGACGCTATGAGTGGGTGTTCGATCCGAACACCGACATCTTCACGGCCGACCTGGAAGGCAACAACCTGCACCGACTCACGACCGAGATGGGCTACGACGCCGAAGGGGCATACTCGGCCGACGGCAAGCTGATCGCGTTTTGCAGCACGCGCGACGGCGACCCAGACCTGTACGTGATGAACGCCGATGGCAGTGGTGTGCGGCAGTTGACTAACGCGCCGGGCTACGATGGCGGTCCGTTCATCTCGCCCAACGGTCGCTTTGTGGTCTTCCGCAGCGATCGCGAGAAGACCGACCACTTGCAAATCTTCGTGATTGGCATGGATGGCAAGCACGAGTCGCAACTGACGACCGACCTGAACAAAGTGAATTGGGCACCCTACTGGCATCCCTCGAAACCGTATTTGATCTGGACCGGGGCCGACCACTCGATTCCCGACCAACGCCCGAACTACGATCTGTGGCTGATGAAGTACGCCGAGCAGGACGGCAAGATCGTGCCGGCCGGGCCCATCGAGCGCGTCACCGATCATGGCGGGGCCGACGTGTTGCCGGTCTTCTCGCCTGACGGGACTAAATTGATGTGGACCGCCAGCCGCTCTGCCGACCGCAGCAGTCAACTGTGGATCGCCGACTTCAAACTGCCCGAGTAGCGCGAAAGGCGTCGCTCCGGTGACGTATTACGTTACCGGCGCTACTTCAATCGCGATCTCTTTTGGGCAAGGCGAACCAAACGCTTCACCGAACGGACACCATTTGCCGAAGCGGAAGCATTTGATGCCCCTCGGCCCCCCAACATGCGGAGGATGGCAACGGCTTTTTCACTATTTCCTGGCCGTCCATCGCGACGATAATTACTCTAGTAGGTAAGTATTCTTCGTTCTGCGTGGGCTGTCTGATCGTCATTCGGCAATCACTTTCGCAGCGCTGATTGATGAAGCTCATCGCAGGCAATCAAGCCAAGTAATTCGGGGCAATTATTCAGACCGATCGCTGCTGAGCCAGATCGCTTGGTCCAAGGTATCGCCATGAGAAATCATTTATTGGCAGCCGTTTGGAGTCTCGCATGGGCGTATGTGTTCGGCCAATCACGGCCGCGCATCGGCCAGCGGAGGTTAAGGGTCGAGCCGCTCGAATCACGACAGTTGTTGTCCGTTACCCCCAGCCTCATTCGCGATATCAACCCGGGCAGCGCCAACTCAAGTCCCAATGGCTTTGCCGCGATCAACAATAGTGGTGTGGTGTATTATGCCACCACAGATGGCACCAGCGGAGTTGAATTGTGGAAGAGCGATGGTACTTCAGCAGGAACGGTCTTGGTGGCCGACATCAACCCAGGGGCCAGCGATTCTAACCCGACAGAATTAGTGAACATCAACGGCACGTTGTTTTTTACCGCCAACGATGGGGTGCATGGCACGGAACTCTGGAAAAGCGATGGAACCAGCGGCGGTACGGTGATGGTCAAGGACATTCGGCCGGATGCCAGTACCACATTGATGCCCACGAGTTTGACGAATGTGAATGGAAACTTGTTCTTCGCGGCCAACGACGGCACGAATGGCAATCAACTCTGGAAGAGTGGCGGAGACAGTAACAACACATCTCTGGTAACCATCATTAATCCCACGGGCGACGCCAATCCTGCAAGCCTCCTTAATAACAACGGCACGTTGTATTTTAGCGCCACCGATGGGAGTAGCGTTTTTTATGGTCTATGGAAAAGCGACGGCACGAGCAATGGAACCGTCCTGGTTCACGATCTGTTTCTCGACCCAGATAATCTGACAAACGTGAATGGGACCGTCTTCTTTAGCGCCAGCGGTCCAACTCAGATCAATGGCTTTGCTACTGGATATGAACTTTGGAAAAGTGATGGCACCAGCTTGGGGACGGTGCTGGTGAAAGATATCCTTCCTGGGCCATCAGGATCCGGTCTCGATACATTCATCAACGTTAATGGCTTGCTGGTTTTTAATGCGATTGGAAATATCAATTCGCTGGGCATTGAGCCTTGGAGAAGCGATGGGACCAGCGCCGGTACCGTGCTGCTGCGAGATATTAACCCCGGCCCATTCGGAACGGGCATGATCGATCCTCTTGTCTTCAATAACGCTCTTTACTTTGGCGCGGGTGACGGTCCAGATGGGGTTGAATTGTGGAAAAGCGATGGCACGTGTGCCGGTACGGTCATGGTGAAGGACATTCGCCCTGGCACCTACAACTCATCCTATCCGCTCGGCATGACCAATGTCTCGGGTGTCATGTATTTTAGTGCTAACGATGGCGTGAATGGGCGCGAACTATGGAGGAGTGATGGCACCAGTAGCGGCACGGTGCTCGTCGCGAACATCAACCCTAGTGACAACAGTGACCCAGCCAATTTTATCAACGTCAATGGCTCGCTGGTTTTCCAATCCAATAATGGCGTCTCCGGTGTTGAACTCTGGGCCATTAACAATGCCTCGGCCCCCAGTTACGGAGGCGGTTTTATCAATGTATTCGGTAACACCGCGTCCATCTACGGTTCCATCAGTGGCGATAACATCAAGGTAATCTATCATTCCGCGTCTCAATTCGACGTCTACATTAATAACGTACTGGTCCCTGCGACGATCTTTGCAGGCGTCACCCAGTTGGTCGTCGATGGTTACGGTGGTGGCGATACGCTTGAAGTCTATAGCGCTGCCAACGTCTCGGACCACGCCGACCTCCAGCCAAACACGATCACCTGGGACAGCACGAACATCGATTTGTCGTCCTCTAACATGACCTCGATCTATGTCTTCGGACAAAACGCCGATTCGGTTACCTACACCGACAGTACGGGCAATGATACGTTCGTTGGTTTATCTGCTTACTCGCTCATGTACGGAACGGGGTACTTCAACCAGAGTATCGGGTTCGGCACAACCTACGCCTTCGATTCGGCAGGTGGGACGGACAACGCCCAACTCTACGACAGCTCAGGCAACGATACCTACTACGGCATGACCGGTGCAAGTATCATGTCCTACGGCAGCACATTCGTCGAGACGATCGGCTTTGTCAATAACTATGCCTTTAGTGTTTTTGGTGGCGTCGACACGGGCAATCTTTACGATAGCCCTGGCAATGACACGTTCTATGGGCTTAGTACCTATAGCATCATGTCGCACTCAGGGTATCTCAACGAAACTGTGAATATCCGTAACAATTATGCCTACAGCTCAAACGGCGGTACCGATGTGGCGCAGTTGTTCGGGACCAGCGGCAACGACACCTACACGGCTCTGTCGTCTTACGTCATTCTGAATGGCCCCAATGGCGGCAGCACCTACTTCAACCAGGCGACCGGCTTTTCCCAAACGTATGCTTTTGGCAATGGCGGCACAGACTCCGCGAAACTTTATGATAGCTCGGGTAATGATTCCCTGGCGATGTTCTCCGCCTACGCCATGCTCTATGGCACGGGATTCTTCAATCAAGTCGTGGATTTTGATGGTGTAGCCGCGTACTCGATTAATGGTGGCATCGACACTGCACAACTGTTTGATAGCTCAGGAAATGACTCACTCGTATCGAATCCCAATGTGGCGGAACTTTCGGGATCCGGATTCAATAATTCCGCGGTCAGCTTCAGCACCGTCTATGTCGACGGTGGCAATGGTGGCACGGATCGCGCTATCATCGAGGATTCTCCAGGAGACGACACGCTCCGGGTGAGCGGCAGCACGGCCGACATTCAGTATTCGGTCACGAGCGGAGGCCGGCGCGTCATTCTCATGCGGTTTGAAAGCGTTGACGCTCGGCGAACTACGGGATCTGATGTGATTATCCATAACCCGCCTGCTATTGATTATGTGTTAACCTCCGGGGGTGGTTGGTAACGCGCTGATCTGAATCACTCCGCAATCCCGTCGTAGTCGATCGATCGCTCAATGTCCGGCAAAGGGTCGAGGGCCAGAAAATGATGAGGGATGAGGGATGAGGGATGAAAACGGAGCGCTGCCGCGTGAGCGTGTCTCCCCTTTCATCCTTCATCCCTCATACTTCATCCCTTCTGCGCAGCAGCTCACCGCACCACGCTTGTTTCGCGTCGCTCACAAAGCGTTCCTTCGTCATCCCGCTGCCTC